>NC_014774.1:0-314569 GCF_000183665.1 Candidatus Liberibacter solanacearum CLso-ZC1 | reverse complement strand
TCATATTATTCCAGAAAAATGGAAACTCAAAACACCCGCATCTCCACATTTATCCGCCGAAATAGATGGAGTTATAATTGATCCTAAAACAATTGATCCACCTCAATTAAACCATCCTATCATCATTGAAGGAGCCGGTGGTCTTCTTGTTCCTCTCACCACTAAATATCTATTTATAGATTTGATTGAACGGTGGAAATTTCCAACTATCTTGTGTGCACGCACATCACTTGGCACAATCAATCACACTCTACTTTCCTTAGAAGCCTTACGTCATCGTAATATAAAAGTTCTTGGAGTTGCTTTTATTGGAGATTCAATGCCAAAAGTAGAAAAAACTATTACAAAAATTGGACAAATTCCATGTCTTGGAAGGATGCCTAAAATTGATCCTATGGATCCTGATATACTTCATCAGAATTTTCACAAAAATTTTGCACAATCACTATTAAAGAAAAATGTTTATGAATAATTCAAACTATAAGTTTCCGATATGGCATCCTTTTGTTCAACATTTTTTCAATCCTACTTTTAACAAGATTATTAAGACACAAGGAACTTATCTTATTGATGAAGATCACAATAAGATTATCGATGCAATTTCTTCTTGGTGGGTTATTACGCATGGGCATTGTTATCCAAAAATCATGCGTGCCATACGATCTGCATCTAAAAATTATGATCAAATAATTTTCGCTGAATATACCCATGAACCCGCTGAAAAACTTGCAAAATCACTGATTAAAATTGTACCCCCAGGGTTACAATATGTTTTTTTCTCTGATAGTGGTTCTACTTCCGTAGAAGTAGCACTCAAAATGGCGCTAGGTTTTTTTTATAATAATAATATAGAACGTCATAAAATCGTTGTCATGGAACATGGATATCATGGTGATACAATCGGAGCTATGTCAGTTGGAATGCGTGGAGCATTTAATAATCCTTATCAACCTCTATTATTTGATGTAGAAAAAATTCCGTTTCCATATCCTCATTCAGAACAAGAAACTATTGATTGTCTTGAACAACACTGTCGCACCAAAAAGATTGCTGCTTTACTGATAGAACCACTAATACTTGGTGCAGGAGGTATGAAAACCTATCGTCCATATCTTCTAAAAGAATTTATACGGATAACAAAAAAATATGATACCCTTCTCATTGCAGATGAAGTGATGACTGGATGGGGAAGAACGGGCGAACTTTTTGCTTGTAATCATGCAAATATTACCCCAGACATACTTTGTTTATCTAAGGGAATAACAGGAGGTGCATTACCACTAGCGGCTACACTGTGCTCTGAAGAAATTTTTGATTCTCATGTATCTTCTGACCCTAGAAAAACATTTTTTCATTCTAGTTCTTATACTGCTAATCCTATTGCTTGTGCAGCAGCACTTGCTAATCTTAAAATATGGCAAAAAGAACCAGTAATGGAACGCATTAAAAATTTAGAAAAAATGCATGCTGATAAGTTGCTTTTATTCCAATCAAATAAAAAATTTATTAATATCAGACAAATAGGAACAATTGTAGCGCTTGATTTAAATGTTCAAAATAAAGGTTATTTTTTTAAAAAAAATGCAGAATTAAAAAAATTTTTCCGCGAAAAAAATATTCTTATCCGCCCTTTAGGGAATGTAATATACCTCATGCCTCCTTACTGTATAACATCAAGTGATATTGATCATATATATAATACAATTAATGAAACTGTTGATTTTTTGGAGTTATAGTTGATGAAAAGTTCTAGTTGTATTCTTGGATTCGGACATTCTGTTCCTAGCCAATGCATTCACAATTCGATAATTGAAAGACACCTAAATCTTAAATCTGGAATTATAGAAAAAAAAACTGGTATTAAATATCGATATTGGGCAGGAAAAAACGAAACGCTAACTGATATTGCAATACAAGCAGGAGATATAGCCTTACGCAACGCTAATATTAACAAGGATAGCATTGCTTTAACACTTCTTGCCACTTCAACTCCTGATCACTTATTACCACCATCATCTCCTGTAGTTACCCATCGCCTTGGACTTTTAAAATCCGGAGCTATTGATCTTACAGGAGCGTGTTCAGGTTTTCTTTACGCCCTTGTACTCGCTGATAGTTATATAAATTTACACCAAAAACCTGTTCTGATTATTGCAGCTAACCTCCTCAGTCGACATGTTAACTTAGAAGATAAAGATACAGCTATTATTTTTGGTGATGCTGCCGGAGCTATTGTACTTGCACCATCATCTTTGAAATATACAAGCGGTATTCTTGGAACTGAACTTATGTCAGATGGTAGTAAATATGATCTTATTAAAATTCCAGCAGGGGGTAGTACCGTTCCTACTGAAAAAAACTCGAATCCTAATGATTTTTTTATCCGTGTTACTGATGGATCAGATGTCTTCTATAATGCAGTTAAAATAATGACAGAATCTGCCCTAGAAGCATTAAAAAGAGCTCATCTAAAACCTGAAGACATTGACCGTTTTATCCCTCATCAAGCTAATACTCGAATTCTTCAAAAAGTTTGCGAAAAGATCGGTATTTCTAAAAAAACAATGGTGAACTCTCTAAGTAATTTTGGAAATTCTTCAGCAGCCACTATTCCTCTTTCGTTGTCTTTAGAAAACAAAAGGAAACCATTTCAGGCAGGAGAAAAAATCTTACTATCAGCTGTCGGTGCAGGAATGACTGGTGGATCTGTTGTTTTTATGATCTAACCAGCCACATATAGTGATAAATATACCTTGAAGCATGGCCACACGGGACCTGTTTATCCAGAGGTCTACTTGCATTAGACCAATATAAAGCAACTCTTGTGAGATACCTTATCCAGAACAAACAAAAATTCCTTACAAAGCTTGCCTCTCAGAAAAACAAGAAGGAATTATCACCGTCAGGTGATCGATATCTATGGCAAACACCATACTATAGAGCTCTCATATCTCATGCACCAAGAAAATACACCTTGGCATCAAACCATAAATACAACAGGATACCGTATCCCTATATCTCTAGATTCGGTCTAACGCTACTATAACCAAAAGCTAAAAGATCAAATTAAAAGTGCATAAATATACCAAAGGAGCAGATAGGATGCGACTGGGCATTAAATCTTCTAGAGTTGTTGTCTTTATTGAGCATGTTTATTGAGCATGAATATCATGATCCCCTTAAAGAAAGTGAGGAGAAAGATCATAAAAAATAAGTGATATCATCTGCTTACTATGCAGATATTAGATAGTCTTTTCATATCCACGATATTAATTGTTTCTCCTGGTATGTACAGGATTTTCAACGCATCCAAAATTTGTTGCTCTATGTTTTGGTTCATTGTAATAAGATTCCATAATACAATGGTTGCGGGGGTAGGATTTGAACCCACGACCTTCAGGTTATGAGCCTGACGAGCTACCAGACTGCTCCACCCCGCGACAATAATTTTGATCAATATACAAATAACAATAAAATAAGAACCCGCTTTTTATAGACCTGGCAGCGACGGACTCTCCCGCATCTTAAGATGAAGTACCATAGGCGCTAGGGCATTTAACGGCCGTGTTCGAAATGGGAACGAGTGCAGAAACCCCGCAAAAGCCACCAAGTCTATAAAAAACGAATGGAAAATGGTCTAAAACATTATATGACTATATATGACTATGGACAATAAGAGCAATCAAGCCAATCGAGCTATTAGTACTGGTCAGCTTCACTAGTTACCTAGCTTCCACATCCAGCCTATCAACGTGGTAGTCTCCCACAGCTCTGATAGGGAATACTCGTTTTCAGGTTGGTTTCCCACTTAGATGCTTTCAGCGGTATCCATTCCGTATTTAGCTACCCTGCTATGCTATTGGCATAACAACAGGTCCACCAGAGATACGTCCATCCCGGTCCTCTCGTACTAGGGAAAGATCCTGTCAATATTCCTACACCCACGGCAGATAGGGACCGAACTGTCTCACGGCGTTCTGAACCCAGCTCACGTACCGCTTTAATTGGCGAACAGCCAAACCCTTGGGACCTTCTACAGCCCCAGGATGCGATGAGCCGACATCGAGGTGCCAAACAACCCCGTCGATATGAGCTCTTGGGGGTCATCAGCCTGTTATCCCCGGCGTACCTTTTATCCGTTGAGCGATGGCCCTTCCACTCGGAACCACCGGATCACTATGACCGACTTTCGTCTCTGCTCGACTTGTCAGTCTCACAGTCAGGCAGGCTTATGCCATTGCACTCAACAAGCGATTTCTGACCGCTCTGAGCCTACCATCGCGCGCCTCCGTTACTCTTTCGGAGGCGACCGCCCCAGTCAAACTACCCACCATACAATGTCCCGGCCCCGGATAACGGAGCGCAGTTAGACGTCCACATGGATAAGGGTGGTATTTCAAGGATGGCTCCACAAAAGCTAACGCCTCTACTTCAATGCCTACCACCTATCCTACACATATCAACGCAAACGCCAATGTAAAGCTATAGTAAAGGTGCACGGGGTCTTTCCGTCTAACCGCAGGAACCCCGCATCTTCACGGGGAATTCAATTTCACTGAGTCTGCGTTGGAGACAGTGGGGAAGTCGTTACGCCATTCGTGCAGGTCGGAACTTACCCGACAAGGAATTTCGCTACCTTAGGACCGTTATAGTTACGGCCGCCGTTTACTGGGGCTTCAATTCAGAGCTCTCACCCCTCCTATTAACCTTCCAGCACCGGGCAGGCGTCAGGCCCTATACTTCGTCTTACGACTTCGCAGAGCCCTGTGTTTTTGGTAAACAGTCGCTACCCCCTAATCTGTGACACCTCCTCCTGGTTGCCCAAAAAAAAGGTCACGCTTATCCCGAAGTTACGCGTGCAATTTGCCGAGTTCCTTCAACGCAGTTCTCTCAAGCGCCTTAGTATACTCTACCTGACCACCTGTGTCGGTTTCGGGTACGGTCTATACGGTGAAGCTATTTCCTGGAATTAATCCAAAGCACATCTAATCCAATAAAGATGTACAATATACTTAATCCGTCACTTACACCAGGCCCACAAATATTAATGTGGTTCCCATCAGCTACGCGTTTCCGCCTCACCTTAGGGGCCGGCTAACCCTGCTCAGATTAACTTTAAGCAGGAACCCTTGGTCTTTCGGCGAGAGGGTTTCTCACCCTCTTTATCGTTACTCATGTCAACATTCTCACTTCCGATACCTCCAGAAGTCCTCACAGATCCTCCTTCATCAGCTTACGGAACGCTCCGCTACCACTCGCTTATCTTAAAAAAAATAAACAAATCCTCAGCTTCGGTGCATGGCTTGAGCCCCGTTACATTTTCGGCGCAAAAATCCTTAATTTTAGACCAGTGAGCTGCTACGCTTTCTTTAAATGATGGCTGCTTCTAAGCCAACATCCTGGTTGTTATGGGATTTTCACTTCCTTTCCCACTTAGCCATGACTTCGGGACCTTAGCTGGAGGTCAGGGTTGTTTCCCTCTCCACAATGGACGTTAGCACCCACTGTGTGTCTGCCAACTATTACTCCTCGGTATTCGGAGTTTGGTTAGGATCAGTAAGGCGGTAAGCCCCCATAGCCTATCCAGTGCTCTACCCCCGAGGGTATTCAGTTAACGCTCTACCTAAATAGATTTCGCGGAGAACCAGCTATCTCCGAGTTTGATTGGCCTTTCACCCCTAGCCACAAGTCATCCCAATCTATTGCAACAGATACGGGTTCGGTCCTCCAATTGGTGTTACCCAACCTTCAACCTGCTCATGGCTAGATCACTCGGTTTCGGGTCTAATGCAACAAACTAAACGCCCTATTCAGACTCGCTTTCGCTGCGCCTACACCTATCGGCTTAAGCTCGCTTGCCACACTAAGTCGTTGACCCATTATACAAAAGGTACGCCGTCAGCTTTACAGCCTCCGACTGTTTGTAGGCATTCGGTTTCAGGGTCTATTTCACTCCCCTAGTAGGGGTTCTTTTCGCCTTCCCCTCACGGTACTAGTTCACTATCGGTCATGCACGAGTACTTAGGCTTGGAGCGTGGTCGCCCCATCTTCAAACAGGATTTCACGTGTCCCGCCCTACTCAAGGATAGAAAAAATTATTACGTGTACGGGGCTATCACCTTCTATGGCTTACCTTCCCAGATAATTCTACTTAAATCTTCCCTACCACTGGCCTGATCCGCGTTCGCTCGCCACTACTAACGGAGTCTCAATTGATGTCCTTTCCTACAGGTACTTAGATGTTTCAGTTCCCTGCGTTCGCTTCTTTTACCCTATTTTATTCAGGTAAAGATACCTTCAAGTACCTAGAAAATTAAACCTTAATAGTATACTTTCCTAGACACCTAAGGTGGGTTGCCCCATTCGGAAATCTACGGATCAATGCTCATTTGCAGCTCCCCGTAGCTTATCGCAGCGTATTACGTCCTTCATCGCCTGTGCATGCCAAGGCATCCACCAAATGCCCTTATCGCGCTTGATCACTCTCATTGTCAATACGTCATAAAGTTCATTACAAACGTTTCTTAATTAAAAAAACATAAATAAATTATGCTCTTTCAATAGACCAATTTCCTGAGATAAATCTTCAACGTGCGGTTATACAACGTCGGTACCTCCCATATCGCATACAATGCCAATATAAAAAATACAAAAAAATCTACCTTCTATTCAATTTTCAAAAAACTATTGCTCTAAAAAAAAAATCCCCTAGAACAAAAAAAACTATAAATTCGCAATTGGTGGAGCCGAGCGGGATCGAACCGCTGACATCCTGCTTGCAAAGCAGGCGCTCTCCCAGCTGAGCTACGGCCCCTTGCCTGATTGAATGGTGGGCCCAGGTAGATTCGAACTACCGACCTCACCCTTATCAGGGGTGCACTCTAACCGCCTGAGCTATGGGCCCTTAACATAAACTCAAATGACCCCATCAACCGCAAAGTTATTCAAAAAGAAAGAGAAACATGGACGGCGATCCCTTAGAACTTGCTAAAATTAACAAATTCTCTTCTTGAGCTTATCGCTCTAATTCTTTAAAAAATGCTCAGATCATTAAATAAATCTAACAATACTAAACATCTTCCTTAGAAAGGAGGTGATCCAGCCACAGGTTCCCCTACGGCTACCTTGTTACGACTTCACCCCAGTCGCTGACCCTACCGTGGCCGGCTGCCTCCTTACGGTTAGCGCACCGTCTTCAAGCAAAACCAACTCCCATGGTGTGACGGGCGGTGTGTACAAGGCCCGAGAACGTATTCACCGCGGCATGCTGATCCGCGATTACTAGCGATTCCAACTTCATGCACTCGAGTTGCAGAGTGCAATCCGAACTGAGATGGCCTTTTGGGATTAGCTCCGCCTCGCGACTTCGCAACCCATTGTAACCACCATTGTAGCACGTGTGTAGCCCAGCCCATAAGGGCCATGAGGACTTGACGTCATCCCCACCTTCCTCCGGATTATCACCGGCAGTCCCTATAAAGTACCCAACATCTAGATAAAATCTAAACTTGATGGCAACTAGAGGTAGGGGTTGCGCTCGTTGCGGGACTTAACCCAACATCTCACGACACGAGCTGACGACAGCCATGCAGCACCTGTATAAAGGTCTCCGAAAAGAAAATACCATCTCTGATATCGTCCTCTATATGTCAAGGGCTGGTAAGGTTCTGCGCGTTGCATCGAATTAAACCACATGCTCCACCGCTTGTGCGGGCCCCCGTCAATTCCTTTGAGTTTTAATCTTGCGACCGTACTCCCCAGGCGGAGTGCTTAATGCGTTAGCTGCGCCACTGAATGGTAAACCACCCAACAGCTAGCACTCATCGTTTACAGCGTGGACTACCAGGGTATCTAATCCTGTTTGCTCCCCACGCTTTCGCGCCTCAGCGTCAGTATCAGGCCAGTGAGCCGCCTTCGCCACTGGTGTTCCTCCGAATATCTGCGAATTTCACCTCTACACTCGGAATTCCACTCACCTCTCCTAAACTCTAGATAACCAGTATTAAAGGCAGTTCCAAGGTTGAGCCTTGGGATTTCACCCCTAACTTAATTACCCGCCTACGCGCCCTTTACGCCCAGTTATTCCGAACAACGCTCGCCCCCTTCGTATTACCGCGGCTGCTGGCACGAAGTTAGCCGGGACTTCTTCTCCGGATACCGTCATTATCTTCTCCGGCGAAAGAGCTTTACAACCCTAAGGCCTTTCTTCACTCACGCGGCATGGCTGGATCAGGGTTGCCCCCCATTGTCCAATATTCCCCACTGCTGCCTCCCGTAGGAGTCTGGGCCGTGTCTCAGTCCCAGTGTGGCTGATCGTCCTCTCAGACCAGCTATAGGTCGTAGCCTTGGTAGGCATTTACCCCACCAACTAGCTAATCTAACGCGGGCTCATCTCTCTCCAATAAATCTTTCCCCTTCTCAGGGCGTATACGGTATTAGCACACGTTTCCGTGCGTTATCCCGTAGAAAAAGGTAGATTCCCACGCGTTACTCACCCGTCTGCCGCTCCTATTAAAAATAAGCGCTCGACTTGCATGTGTTAAGCCTGCCGCCAGCGTTCGTTCTGAGCCAGGATCAAACTCTCATGTTCTTGCCAAAGGCGCCACCATGTAAAAAAAATCCTAATGCTAAAACATCTCTCAACGTCATAACAACCAGAAAAACATGAAAAAACGCCTCCTACCTTCGTAATTAAATCCTTAATTACAAATATAAAAAATCGCCGCCCATGTCTCCCTTTCTTCTCTATTCTATTCTCAAATAACATCCGCCATACTAAAACAATTGCTATAAATAAGTCAATAAAAAATAATCAAAAAAATATTATTACCCTCAAACCATTAACCATATCCAAACCCTATAATTTGACTCTTAGTAAGAAAAATTACAGCATATTTTACAGGATATAACGAGATATATCGGATTCTGAAGAAAAATCCCCCATATGTAGACGCACGTACTCAGCATCAATCACAACAGTTTTTTCTTGAAGTTCCGAAGCAGAAAAAGATATATCCTCCAAAACACGTTCCATCACTGTCTGTAAACGACGAGCCCCTATATCACCAACAACACTATTCAAATTAACCGCCACATCAGAAAGCGCATCTATTGAATCTTCCGTAAAATCTAAAGTAACACCTTCCGTTTTCATCAGTTCCTTATACTGCACTATAAGATTTGATTCTGTGTCTGTTAAAATCAAGCGAAAATCATCTCTACTCAAGGGTTTTAAATGGACACGAACTGGAAACCTTCCTTGCATTTCGGGCAAAAGATCAGAAGGCCTAGAAACATGAAAAGCACCCGATGCAATAAAAAGAATATGCTGAGTATTCACGGTCCCATATTTCGTCGAGACAGAGGATCCCTCCACCAATGGTAAAAGATCACGCTGCACTCCTTCACGAGAAACCCCCGCTCCATCCCCTGATTCGCGCGCAACTATTTTATCAATTTCATCCAAAAAAACTATTCCATAATGCTCAACCATCTGAATGCTTTCTCTGTGAACTGTATCAATGTCAATCAATTGATCGGATTCATCGCGCACAAGTTCAGGATAACATTTTTGAACAGACATACGTATCTTCTTCTTACGCACCCCTCCCATAACCTTGGAAAATAATTCTGAAAGGTTTAAAACCCCAACATTAGCTCCCGCTCCCGGAATATCAAAGCTTGAAATATCAGGAGATGTATCCGCTACTTCTATATCTATTTCCTTATCAGATACCTCACCGTCACGAAACTTCTGACGAAAAAGCTCTCGTGTAGTTGATGTAGCGGTTTTCCCAACAAGAGCATCTAATATTCTCTCTTCTGCATTGAGGCTGGCTTTTTCCCGCACTTCATCACGTCTATTTTCACGAACAAGATTTACTGCAACATCCACTAAATCACGTATAATTTGTTCAACATTACGCCCAACATATCCAATCTCAGTAAACTTAGTAACTTCAACCTTAATAAAAGGAGCTCCTGCTAATTTTGCCAAGCGACGAGAAATTGCTGTTTTTCCAACCCCAGTAGGACCAACAAGCAATATATTTTTAGGCATGACTTCATCACGCAGATTCTCTGATAATTGTTGTCGGCGCCAACGATTTCTTAATGCTATAGCAACAGCACGTTTGGCATCCAATTGACCAACAATATAGCGATCAAGCTCAGCAACAATTTCACGAGGAGAAAAATTAAATGTGAGCATCATTTATCCTTATTAAACCTCCACTTCTAACGTTTCTAATATAATTTCATGATTAGTATAAACACAAATATCAGCCGCAATAGACATAGCTTCACGAGCAATTTCCTCGGCACTTTTCTGAGTGTTCATCAAAGCACGAGCTGCAGCAAGAGCATAAGAGCCCCCTGAACCGATTGCCATAACTCCATGTTCTGGCTCAAGAACATCTCCTGCCCCTGTAATGACCAATGTTACCGTTTTATCAGCCACAAGAATCATCGCCTCAAGATTACGTAAATATTTATCCGCACGCCAATCTTTGGTTAATTCAACAGAAGCGCGTAAGAGTTGTCCTGGATATTGTTCTAGTTTTTTTTCCAATTTTTCCACAAGAGTAAACGCATCCGCAGAAGAACCTGCAAAACCAGCTATGATATTACCCTTACCTAAACGACGTACCTTACGAGCGTTACCTTTCATAACAGTGTTTCCAACACTTACCTGTCCATCACTGGCAATCACGACAATCCCACCTTTACGTACCGTTAAAATTGTCGTAGCGTGCATTTTAACGAAAGAATTACCCTCAACTATTGCGCTCATAATTACACCATAATTCCATTGTTAAACAAAGAAAAATTCCCATTAAACAGAAGTGCATTATAAAATTAAATTCAATCTAGTAAAGTTTATATATATATCTATCCAAGGTTATTTTAAGAGTAAATTACAGAAAAAATATAATTAAGAATGTTATTAGAAAGATTCAGTAATATCTAAAAATAAAATACAACAAACCCCATCCTTAAAAACATATAAAGCACTATTCAGATAATATTCTATGATTAAATTTCTATTTAATAATAGCAAATATAATATTGTTCAGAATAAAATTCTTGCCAATGTTAAGATCAACGATTAATCAATCATTTGCCGGGGAATATATTTCTGCTTTTATTACTTTTAATAATATTGGAGCCTCAATTTTCCTTGTCATTCAGGGTCTTAAATAATTGAAATAAGATCCGTTTATCGTTTAATCAAAGAGTATAGAAGATCTTAAACATGCATAATTCTTCTCCCTATCATTTTTTTACATCCGACGAATGGAAAGCTCACTCTAAAACCTTGCTCACCCCAACAAAAGAAAAGATTACTGGATTGTGTTCTTTTAATAAGATGATCGATGTAGATGAGGTTTGTAAAATATATTTATCCTTATCAAATCTGCTACTGATAAACATAGAGTCTACCAAAATAACCTGTCATCAATACAATAAATTTTTAAACCTTAAAGAAGATATCAAAATACCTTTTGTTATCGGAATAACAGGATCTGTTGCTGTAGGAAAATCTACTATTGCTCGTATTTTAGATGTATTATTACAACATCAATCTACCAATTTAAAAATAGCTCTTATTACGACGGATGGATTCCTTTTTCCTAATGCCATTCTTACAAAAAAGAACCTTATGCATCGCAAAGGATTTCCTGAAAGCTATGATGTAGGTAAATTCTTAACATTTCTTTCTGATATAAAATCCGGGGAAAAAGAAGTTTTTACACCATGTTATTCACATTCGAAATATGACATATTAGAGGGAAAATTTGATAAAATAACCCAACCTGATGTACTTATTGTTGAAGGAATTAATGTCCTGCAACATCATCCTTTATCGGAAAATAAAAAGATCACATCTATAGCTTCAGATTTCTTGGACTTTTCAATTTACATAGACGCTGACAAAGATTTTATTCGCCAATGGTATATAGAGCGCTTTATAAAATTACGGGAAACAGCCTTACATGATCCTAATTCTTATTTCCATCGTTTTGCAAAAATAAGTAAAGATCAATCTCAAAAAATAGCAGAAAAAATATGGGAAGAGGTAAACCTACCTAATTTAGAACAAAATATTTTACCAACACGCAGACGTGCAAATCTTGTTCTAAACAAGGGGAAAAATCACTTCGTAAAAACCGTAGAAATAAGAAAGCTATAATTTTCCATTTCCCCAAAAGGAGCGCTACCATAAACTTCATGCAAAAAAAGAATCATATATTGCGAAATTAAGAGACTTTTATAAAGATGAATTCACATGAAAATTTTTGAATAAACCAATATCGATTCACGCATCAAAAAATGTTTTTAAAAACGCTTTTTGCCTGCTAGCGCCAAGATCAATAACCTATAGCACCTTCATCAAACTTAGCAAAATTATGCTTGAACATTGATAATAATTCTTTCATTTTATGATCATATGCCTCGCCATTATCCCAAGAATCTCTAGGGTTTAGAATTTTTCTATCCACCCCTTTAACTTCTATCGGAACAGAAAAACCAAAATTCTCATCAACACGATATGCAACATTTTTAATGGAATGATCAAAAATCGCATCCAATAAAGAACGCGTCACGTCTATTGGCATACGATAACCCTCTCCATATGGACCAGCTGTCCATCCGGTATTAACAAGCCAACAATCAACCTGATATTTGATAATATAATCCTTAAGAATTTTTCCATACTGCATAGGATCTCTCGGCATAAACGGAGCTCCAAAACACGCAGAAAAGGTTGCCTCTGGTTTCAAAACCCCTTTTTCTGTCCCCGCCACTTTCGCAGTATAACCAGAAAGAAAATAATATACAGCCTGCTCAGGATTCAAATATGCAATTGGAGGCAATACTCCAAATGCATCAGCCGCAAGCATAATTGCATTTTTGGGATGCCCCCCTATAGATTTTTGGGCATAATTAGGAACAAAATGAAGAGGATAAGCCGCACGAGTATTTTCTGTATAAGAGGCGTCTTTAAAATCAGGAACACCATGCTCATTGACAGTTACATTCTCAAAAACCGTTCCAAAACGACAAGATGCAGAAAAAATCTCTGGTTCCATTTCTTTTGAAAGATTAATGGATTTTGCATAGCAACCACTTTCAAAATTAAATACACCCTCTTCATTCCAGCCGTGTTCATCGTCTCCTATAAGAACTCTGTCAGAACTCGCTGATAAAGTTGTTTTTCCTGTGCCAGAAAGGCCAAAAAACAACGCAACATCCCCTTCTTTCCCCGTATTGATAGAACAATGCATTGGCATAATCCCACGTTCTGGAAAAGTATAATTAAGATAGGTAAATATTGATTTTTTTATTTCTCCAGCATAAGAAGTGCCACCTATTAATATTAATCCCGCACTCAAATCAATCGCTATTATTGTTTCTGAGCGACATGCATGCCGAATTGGATCAGCAGAAAAATCTGGCAATACTATGACTTGTAAATTGATTGTATTGGGAATAGAGCTAAGCTCTTCTCTATGTTTTAACAAGTTGCGAGCGAATAAAGAATGCCATGCATATTGCGTCACAATACGTACAGACAACGCATTTTTTGTATGAGGGCAAGCTACTAGGTCTTGTTCAAATAATTCTTTTCCCTTAATATAATCTAGCATATCCGCTTTCAGCACAGAAAAATTAGCGGGAGAAATACCCTTGTTGCTTTCCCAGCAAACTCCCTCCTCGGTACTATCATCACGTACAATGAATTTATCAAGCGAGGAACGCCCTGTATGCTGCCCTGTTAACGCTCTCAATGCCCCATGACAAGTGAGGATTGTTTTTTCCCGACGGATAGATTCTTCATACAACCTGCTTGTGCTAAAATTATAATACACACAGGAAGAGCCTTCCAAATTAAATTTCTCCATAAATCCCCCTCTCTGCAAATATAAATTCTTAATCCAATACAATCAGAAAGATATTACTACTAGTACACACTATAATTCTTAATGCAATTATCTTGTTACCAATCAACCAGAATTTTCTTATTCTAAAAGGATTGAATTTCGCAATTTTACTGCTTTTCTATCATGAATATCTTCATATCAGGCAACATTCTATCAAATAAACATTATAAATAATACAAGTAAGATTTGCATATTAGCTTTTGCTAAAAATAAAATAATTATAACTAACACACTTTTTTTAAGAAAATAATTTTAAAACCATAGTTAATAACTTACTATTTATACTATAATATAGTATAAATTACGTATTTTGTTTGGAAAATTGCGTTGCGATACATCTTTAAATTTCTCAAAAATATATTTCCAATACTAATAAATATCAAGGAGATGTTGATGTAATTAAGCTAGAGAAAACTATCAAAGGCTATAATTATCATTTTGTGATATTCCAGTATGTCTCATATTATGAATCTGACCTTGCAACTTTGCTATAATTGTTAGAGACTTAAATCATGCCCATATATCTTATTTCCTAAAAATTAAAAAAAATGCTTATTTTTATTTTTAATGCACTTAAGTATTGGTACAAAAAACAAGACCCTTGCAAAAAAATCCAAATATAATACAAAAATCATACAATAAATGAGCTGCAATAATGGTTTACATTAATAGAATTCCCTCATCAAACAAACCGAAATCTACTCAAAAGATAATAACTTGTCTTCAATAGATTCTTAAAGTGGGTATAACTGCACAAATGACGACAGGCATAGCAACAATAGATATTGGAAATGAAATGGGAATTTGGGCAATTTTCTCTTGTAAAATGCTAATCTTCGGGACGATAGTTGGGATGCTTTTAGCAACTATTATTCCCCTTATAATGCTGATTAAACAACGAAATAATCTCGCTAAGCAAGTCAATGAATCATATTCATCCTTTTCTGAAATATGTTACCAGCTATCAAAATACCACGCATTATTAACTGAAAATAATTGTCTCATCATTGTTTGGGACGGAAAAGACGGAACACCTGAAATAATTGGGCAATTAAATCGAAGGATGGATATTCCCCTAAAAGACACAGATTTCCTTTCTTTTGAAAATTGGCTTAAATTTCATCATTACATACAATTATCAAAGGAGATAAAGAAACTCCGCGAAGAAGGTCAAAGCTTTGATTTGATAGCGGAGACTAAAAATGATTGGGCAATTAAAATAGAAGGAAGGGTGTCGGGCAGTTGTGCTTTTCTTCGATTTTTAACTCTTAACGGAGTATATTCGGAATTAGCAGAAACAACTTTGGAATGCAAAAAAATCAGCGGACATATGTCAGTTTTCAAATTATTGTTCGATTCTCTTGATTTTTTAGTATGGCAACGCAATCAAAGAGGAGAGCTTCTTTGGGCAAATAATAGTTATAAAAAAAATACAGAAGAAACATCTCCTCAAAAAGAAATTTTTGATAATTACAAACTATTTGAGGAAGAGGTTAAAAAGCGAATGATTTCTTCTGTTGAATTAGAAGAAAATTTTTGCAAAACTGTCTCTTCAATTGAACGCGGAAAACACAAATCTTATAAAATAATTAAGGTATTAAATTCTTTTGGAGAAGCTGGTATTGCCATTGATGTCTCCAAAGAAATCACCGCAAACGATCAACTCACCCATACATACGATATACTGCAAAATCTAACTGTTGCCATAGCCATATTTGATCAAAATCGCTATTTGCAGTTTTACAATCAATCTTTTATGGCATTATGGCAAATGGACCCTGCCTTTCTAAAATCCAATCCTAGCAATGATGAATTTCTTGAATTTTTACGATCTGCCAACAAGTTGCCGGAACAGCTCGACTGGAAAACCTGGAAAGAAAAAATTTTTTCCGCTTACAAATCTTCCGGAGATCATAAGGATACTTGGCATCTGCCTACTGGACAAACACTTCACGTTATAGTTGTTACCAATCCGCTAGGAGGAACAATTTGGATGTTTGAAAATTTAACAGTCCAAGTGGATCTTGAAACAAGATATAATACTCTCGTGAAAGTACAGGGAGAAGCTATAGATCATTTGTCTGAAGGGGTTGCTGTCTTTGGCCCAGATGGCAGGATCCAGTTATCAAACCCTGTCTTCCGATCTCTTTGGAAGGTAGAAGAGGAACAAGTGTCTCCTGGAACGCATATTAGGAACATTGCGTCTACATGCTCAAAATATTATAATAAATCGGATGGTTGGGATCTATTCGCTGCAATCATCACCAGCTTTGAGGATGAAAGAAAATCCTTACAGGGCACATTAGAGCTTTTATCAGATGCCGTCCTTGAATATTCTGTTATTCCTTTACCAAATGCACAAACTATGTTAACTTTTGTCAATGTAACGGATTCGGTCCGAGCAGAGAGAGCCTTAACAGAAAAGAATGAGGCATTACACAAAGCAGATGAAATAAAAAATAATTTTGTCCAGCATGTATCATATGAGTTGCGCTCCCCTTTGACGAATATCATTGGATTTACCGACTTACTTAAAACATCTAAATTAGGGGGGTTGAATCCTAAACAATCTCAATATGTAGAATATATATCTACTTCATCGGAACTTTTGCTTAATCTGGTTAATGATATTCTTGATCTAGCGACCGTTAATGCCGGTATTATGAAATTGAACTATAGCGAAATTATTCTAAGTGATCTTTTAAATGAAGTAAAACAATCCATTGCCAGTAAGATGCATGAAAACAATATAACGCTAGAAATTGTTTCTAGAAAAGCACTAGGGTCTGTAGTTGCCGATCGACAAAGATTGCTTCAAATTTTTGCAAAGATCCTCAGTAATGCCGCAGATTTTTCTTCCAAAGGATCTACTGTGCTCTTAGAAGCTGATCGCGATGCCACTGATTTTGTTTTTTCTGTCACAAGCAATGGGTCAAACATCCCTGAAGATATGCGTCAAAACGTATTTAATGGATTTGTTTCAGATTCTCATCATGGACAACGTAGAGGGATGGGATTAGGGTTGTCTATAGTTAAAAGTTTTCTCAATCTTCATGGTGGAAGTGTCTTTATTAGTAGTCCTCATGAAGGAACAACTATATTTAATTGTCGAATTCCTTCGAAGAAAATGGAATAATAATTTTTATGAATTTTTCTGATACACATTCGACCATCATATCCCTTCCTCATGAAAAAGACACCATTCTTCTTGGTCATACTTTAGCCTATGTGCTTAAATTAGGAGATTGTCTCACTCTATCAGGAGATCTCGGCTCAGGAAAAAGTTTTTTAGCTCGCTCTATCATACGTTTTTTATCGAATAATAATGAATTAGAAGTTTTAAGTCCCACTTTTACACTAGTCCAACTCTATGAAGCTAGCATACCAATAGCTCATTTTGATTTCTATCGACTATCTAGTCATCAAGAACTATTTGAATTGGGATTTGATGAGATTTTAAACGAACGACTATGCATCATTGAATGGCCTGATATTGGAAAAGAATTACTACCATCCCAATGCATTTGCATTCACCTTGAACAGGAAAAAAATGGAAGAAAAGCCACTATTTTATCTTCTAAATGGATAATATCTCATCTTAATCAGATGATTAATCAAGCGTCCCAAGAACATAATAAATCATCTAAAACCAATTAACTCTCGTTAGAATTATGGAAAATAAAAAACCAAATATTTTTACTATTGCACCATCTTCTTCTTTTTTTAGAGAAATGGTCCTTTCTCTTTTAAATGGAACATTAGTGGAAAGTTTTCAATATGATCCATCTAACCCACTATCTTTAGCTTCAATTACAATTTACGTTCCAACAAAACGTGCAATTCAAGCATTGCGTTCAGAATTTACTGCAGCTATAGGTGAAAAATCTATAATTTTACCGGTAATCAAACCACTAGGGGATATTGTAGACGAAAACTTTAATACGGACTTTCCCCTATCGTGCAATTTAAACCCGCCTATTTCTAATATGAAACGCCTTTTAGAGCTAGCACGCTTAATTCTTGCTTGGCGGAATCAATTTCCCAACAAAATAAAAGATATTTATCCCGAATCGCCGTTAATTCTTCCAGCGAGTCCTGCTGATGCTATTTGGCTCGCAAAAAATTTAGCAGATATTATCGATGTCATCGAAATAGAAGAAAAAAAATGGGAAGACTTGTATACGCTCGAAAACGATAAATATGGAATGTGGTGGTTATTTGCTTTGGATTTTTTAAAAATTGCCAGCGAATATTGGAAAGATAGACTTTCTGAACTCAGCGTTTCTTCTGCCGTCCATTATCAAATAGCCCTGATGCGTGCTGAAGCGGAATATATTGCAAAAAGGAAGGGAACAGGCCCTATCATTGTAGCAGGATCAACTGGCTCCATGCCGGCAACTGCACGATTAATGTCAGCCGTGGCAAGTGATCCAAATGGTGCAATAGTTTTGCCAGGGGTAGACGTTTTTATGCCTAGTAATATATGGGATACAATCTCAGAAAAATCTAATAATATTACTCAATCAAATGCGACACACCCAATGAATCCGCAATATTCTTTGTCTAAGCTTTTGCATTTTTTGAAAATAAAACGTGAAGATGTCAAATGTTTGGGAATCGTTAATGACGAGATGCGTATGCGTTCTATTATTATTTCAAAATCGTTTTTTCCATCAGGTTCTTTTAATACATACGATACTGATCGTATGGAAGATAAAATACTAGATCTTCAAAAATCTTTTTCTGATGTAGCATTAATTGAGGCAAATAACGAACGAGAAGAGGCAACTTCCATAGCCATAGCGCTACGAATGTCTCTTGATGAAAATAAAAAAACAAAATCCGCCTTAATAACCGCCGATCGAAACCTAGCGCGTCGTGTAAAACTAGAACTTATACGTTTTGGAATAGATGTTGATATTTCTGCTGGTATTCCCCTATCAACCACATTACAAGGCTCTATTCTTACATCACTTTTAAATGCAGTCTTTAAAACCAACGATCCTATGGCACTTGCTGTGCTCATTAAACATCCCTTGGCAACATTTGGATTTCCTGAAAAACATTTGTTTAAAGCAAAAAATGCACTTGAATTAATTGCGCTTCGAGGGAATAGAAATCCTTGTGATATAATAGATTTGAAATCCTTGGTTATTAATAAAATTAATGAACAAAAAAATGACAAATACATTCCTCGTTGGCAATCACGCCTTTCTGAGGAAGATAAAAAGTTATCCTTATGGTTGGCAGATCATATTGTTAAATCGATAGCTCCTCTGGCTGTATATAAAATGAATGAAAATTCTATTGGCGATAGTCTAAGTACACCTGATTGGACAGAATTAACGGCAGCTTGTTTGCAAAATGTCTGTCTTGATGAAAATAAAAAATTGCCAAGTTTATGGCTGGCAGAAGAAGGGAAGGCTTTATCTGCATTGTTCAGCAAAATCATTGAAGCTGGTCCTTGTATAAAAGCAAACGCTATTGAATGGATTGATATTATTACAGCACTCATTGCCGGAGAAACAGTAAAACCTAAAATAGAAAAATCATCTACTATTTTCATACTTGGTACGCTGGAATCTAGATTGCTGAATTTTGACACATTAATATTAGGAGGGCTTAACGAAGGAATTTGGCCAAAATATACCCCTAAAAATCCGTTTTTATCACGCATGATGCAATCAGATCTAGGATTAGAAACAGCTGAAAAATACATCGGGCAGGCTGCCCATGATTTTGAAATGGCCAGTGGGACACGTCATCTTATATATACACGCTCTTTACAAGAAAATAACATTCCAACTGTCGCATCACGTTGGTTACAAAGACTTTTAGTTTTTGGAGGCAATGCTTTTTCAAATGATCTTAAAAAGAAAGGGGAGCGCTACTTAGATTGGGCTAGACGTCTAGACGATTCTACCAAAAAACAAATAATTTGTAAGCGCCCACGCCCTTTCCCGCCTCTAGAAACACAGCCTAAAACTTATTCTTTTTCAGAAATCAAAAAACTGATGTCAGACCCTTATGCTATTTATGCGCAAAAAATTCTCAGGCTAGATTTTATGCCCCGTTTTAAAAACGATCCCAATCCAAAGGATCGCGGAATTCTTTTTCATAAGATTGTCACAGGGCTCATAGAAGAAAAAATAAATAAAAATACACCTGAAATAACTCGTCGTATGAAAGATATTATTGATTCTTGCTTTGAAAAAGAAAATTTACCTCCGCATATTGACATTATTTGGCGTTATCTATTTCATAAAATTGCTCTTCCTTTCTTAGAATATGAAGAACAACGACAGCCTTTAATAGAAAAAACAATTGTTAATGTTCCTGCAAAAATGAAAATAGATTCTATCGGAATTCATCTAACTGGTATTGCTGATCGTATTGATATACTAAAATCAGGATATGCGGACATAATAGACTATAAAACCGGTAATAATCCTACAAAAAAAATTGCTCAAAATCTTATTGATCCACAACTTTCATTAGAAGCGGTGGCTTTGAAAGCTGGATCTTTTTCTCAAATTGACTGTAGAGAAGTTGGGAAACTTGTGTACATAAGATTAAAGCTAGATCACAAAAGACTCAAGCCAAGACTTATAATCGATTGCATTGCAGGAAATGAAAAAGATCTTTCCGCTGACGAACTTTCAGAAGAATCCCTAAAGAATTTTATTGAAATTATAAAATCCTTACAAAGTGGCAAGAAGCCTTTTATATCACATTTACGCTTCTCAGAAAACGCCAATATTCCTAGCGAGTATGATCATCTTGCCCGAGTGGAAGAATGGAAAGAAAACTATGATGCATCTTAATTCATCACAAAATAATTCTAATATTACAGATTGGATAACTTGGACGAAATCTCAACAATTATTAGCTTCCGATCCTACTCGTTCTGCGTGGGTTTCTGCTAATGCAGGCTCTGGAAAAACACATATTCTAGTACAAAGAGTTTTACGCCTTCTCCTTTCGGGAGCTAATCCTTCTGCTCTTTTGTGCCTTACGCACACAAAAGAAGCGGCAGCAGAAATGTCCCACCGTGTTTTCGAAATAATCACTGAATGGTCTCATTTATCAGACGAACAACTTTCTGTTGAAATTACAAAAATACAAGGCATAAAACAAAATGAAAGTGATATTTCAAAAGCTCGACTCTTACTTGTCAAAATACTTGAAACTCCTAATGGATTAAAAGTTCAAACCATCCATTCTTTTTGCGAATCACTTATTCGACAATTTCCATTAGAATCAAATATTACAGGAGACTTCTCTGTCTTAGATGGCGATCAATCTAAAAAACCAATAGAAGAAGCAAAAAAATCGACAATTGCATCTATTTTGCTAGATGATAATGTGGAGTTTAAACAAGCCTTTGATGACATATTGAATTCTTATAATGATATAAATTTAGAAGATTTAATGTCTGATATCATTAGTAACAGGAGTGCTCTCAATCGGTTTTCTTCTTTTGCTAAATCCTATGGTGGGGAAGAGAAATTACTAAAAGATCGCTTTGATTTGCCCCCTAATGAAAGTTATGAAAAAATATATCAAGATATGTGGCCCTTACCACATTTAAGAGAAAGTGACATTAAACAATATATTTTTTTGGCTACCACAAAAAAAATGCTTAAAAAAGCTAATATCCTCAAAAAATTATCTCAGGATCACTCTATCGAAGAGCGTTTAAATCTTTTATTGTCTTTTTTTCTAACAGAAGAATTTAAACCATACACACACACAACGATGATGACTGCAAGTGCGGCTAAAAAATTACCTGATTTGAAAGAAAAAATAATAAAATCACAGCAAGAATTTATCCTAATATGGGAGCGTTTAAAAACATATAAAATATTTAGCACCACATTAGCATCATTAACATTAGCTAAACATCTCAATTTCCATTATGATAAACTGAAAAAAAAGAATTTTTTCCTTGATTTTGAAGATCTCATTGTTTATACCGTCGATCTTTTAAAAAAACGTGATATAAGTGCATGGATACGCTATAAAATTGACCAAGAAATCAATCATATACTCATTGATGAAGTACAAGATACTAGCCTAAGTCAATGGGAGATAATCCGCTCTTTAACTGAAGATTTTTTTATTGGGGGCAATGTATACTCAAATCCACGTACGTTGTTCGCAGTAGGTGATGAAAAACAATCTATTTTTTCTTTTCACGGCGCAGAACCAAAGCGTTTTTTCCACGAAAAAACAATTAATAAAGAACGTATCATTAGCGCAGGGCAGAAATTCTCCACAATACAATTACCATTGTCTTTTCGCTCAACTCCCGAGATTCTTGCTGCCGTGGATAAAGTTTTTTCTACTTCGGAAAATGCACAAGGACTAACTGAAGATAAACAGCAGATTCTACATCGTTCTAATCGTATAGGACATGCTGGGAACGTACAACTCTGGGAAAAAGTAATTTCAAAGCCTAATCCCAAACAGGAAGATTGGATATCTTGTTTTGATTCCGTGCCAGAGGAAACTTCTGCTTCTATTTTAGCGCGACGTATTGCCTACACTATTTCAAAAATGATCAGATCTGATACTATCATCAACAACGGTAAAAAAAGACCCGTTCATGCGAAAGACATTCTAATATTAGTACGCAAGCGCAAGAACAACCCTTTTATCGCATTCCTTACTAGATTTCTTATAAATGATCATAAAATATCCGTAGCTAGCAATGATAGATTTGTTCTGACAGATCATCTCGCCATAAAAGATTTGATGGCTCTAGGAAATTTTATCATTTCGCAAGAAGATGATCTCTCTTTAGTTTCGCTTCTTAAGAGTCCCATTTTTAATTTATCTGAAAATGATATATTTGAAATATGCACAAAACGTCACGAAACAGAAACCATCTATGCCTACATACAAAAACTTGCCAATCATGGAATATCCAAATGCTGTCATATCGTCCAATATATGCAAGAACTCATTTGTATTTATCAGTCTTGTTCCCCTTATGATTTTTTTACATTAATACTAGGGGCTAAAGAAGGAAGAAAACAGTTCATTTCTCGTTTTGGAATTGAGGTTGTTGATGTTCTCAATGAATTTCTCAACTTTACATTAAGAAACGAACAAAAAAACTGTTCTACTCTACAAGAACTAATGTCCGATTTAGAACATTATCCACCTACCTTAAAAAAAGAAAGCGTTAACCGCAATGAAGTAAGGATTATGACAGTACATTCCGCCAAAGGATTGGAGTCTCCTGTGGTATTCCTTGTTGATACAGGATCCGAGGTATTTTCTAGTAATCACATAAAAAAAATTCATATTTCCCCTTCTTCTGATGACTGTCCTGGAACACCAATATGGATTCCACAACAGTTTTTACGTAATAAGATCGTTTCGGACCTCATCCAAGATCTAAAAAAATCTGCCCAGGAAGAGAACAATCGTCTCTTGTATGTTGGAATGACGCGTGCTTCAGACAAGTTAATTATTTGCAGTCATTCCAATGCTAGCAACGAAAATAAATCCAATCAAAGAACTTGGTACAACATGGTTTATGAATCTTTTTATGAGGATACGCAAGTTAAAGAGGTAAAACTAAAAAATCCTACCAATAAAGATGAGTGGCTAGCTTATGAATGGTGTCTTCCTAATACTGAAAATATACAAGTTGAAGAAGAAGCAATTACAGCACCATCGAATCGCGAAGAAAAAATCCCAGAAAAGCTCTTTGCCCCAATTAAAAACGAGATGGAAACATCCTATGTCCTAAATCCGTCAATGCTCAATTTAAAAGACAAAGCTATTCCAGAAAAATTATTGCCTGACAATACTTGTCTCAAACGTGGGCAGATTATTCATCAACTACTACAAGTTATTTTTACACTTCCCGAAGAAAAGAGAGATCCGTATATACTTTCATACTGCAAGAAAAATGCGAATTTTTTATCCGTAGAAGAAGATAATAATTTACTAATATCTATTAAAGCACTTTTAAAAGATCCTATAATGTCAACGGCTATGTCTTCTGATTCTTATGCAGAAGTTTCAGTTTCTGGAAAAATACATTTATCCAAAAAGGATGTTTTAATATCTGGGCGTATTGATCAAATAGCCATTTCACAGAAAAATGTTTTTATTTTTGAATATAAGACTCACCCGCTTCTTCCTAAGGGTATTGAATATATTCCATCCTCTCATATTACACAACTTGCTATATATGAAAAAGTTCTTAAAAATTTATATCCTGATAAATCAATAATTTGTTTACTGATCTATATTTCAGGTCCGAAAATATTTATGATTCCCCAAGAAAAATTAGATCAATCTTTTATGGAAATAGAGGATAAAATTTCTTGATTTTTAATCAAATTAAGATTAGTAGAAGGTTGACTTGGTTACACGTAGAGGGGATGTTTTATGGGTGCATTAGCAACAGACGCAGATAATTTTGATTTAGAGGTTTTGAAATGCTCAAATCCGGTAGTTGTAGATTTCTGGGCGAGTTGGTGTCGTCCTTGTGTGGCGCTATCTCCTATTATTGATGATCTTGCCGATGAATTGTCCGATAAGGTGAAAATCGTAAAAGTAGATATCGAAAAAAATTCTTCTATATCTACACGCTATAAAATAGTTTCTATTCCTACCCTTATTTTATTTAAAGATGGTCAAATGATAGACAAGATGATGCCTGGTGGATTGTCTAAAAATGATATTTCCAAATGGATATTATCTCTAGTTTAGTATTGCTAAACTAAAATTATTCAGATGTTATGCCTAAACTAAACAACATTTAGGATTGGGTTGGTTTTAATAACAATATGTTCCATTTTTATAAAGAGCTTCTCCGGCAAGATAAAGAGATCCTCCTATAAGGACGATGGCAGGCGGAAGGTTTTTATTGGTATTTTTTACTTTTACCAATGATTCCGTTAAGGAAGAACAAGCAAATGCCGTCAAACCTAATTTTTTTGCCCCTTGCATTAAAATTTGCGGGTTGATGCTTTCTGGTATGCTTTCATGCCCTTTGCACATAATAGGAACTGTTAATACAATTGGAGATAATCCTACAAATGCTTTCAAATAACCCTCATAGTCCTTATCTGCTAACATACCTATAACAAGATAGAATGTCTTTGTATCAAGTTCTTTCAATTTAGAAATTTCCCTCGCAATAACCAATCCTGCATCTGGATTGTGACCTCCATCTATCCAAAGCTCAGAATAATTTGGTAATTCGTTAAGCAAAAAACCTTGAGTTATTTTTTGAAGACGTCCTAACCAGTTAACTGATTGGAGAGCAATGTTGACACAATCTTTTTCTAATTTAAAACCAGCCGTTTGAACGGCACAAATCGCAGTTGCCGCATTAAAATACTGATGCTCACCCAAGAGATTTGGTGTTGAACAATTTATTTGAGAAGACTTGTCCTGATATACAAGATGCCTATTTTTGCGAAAAGCATAAAAATCATCCCCGTATACACGATATGTACATCCCATTTTTTGTGCTTTTGAAACAAGAACATCTCTTGCTTCATCATATGACTGATGACCTATAACCACAGGACATCCACTTTTCATAATAGCTGCTTTTTCTTTTGCAATTAAATCGACAGTTTTTCCTAAATATTTTTCATGATCCAAAGAAATAGACGTGATTACAGAAACCGCAGTTTTTTCAATTATATTCGTAGCATCAAAACGTCCACCTAAACCCACTTCAATAATAGCAACATCTGCAGGATATTCTGCAAACAAAACAAAAGCAGTGGCAACCGATGCTTCAAAAACACTAATATCTCGATCGTTATTAGTCTGAATAACACGACGAAATGTATCAAGTACTATAGCGTCTTCTACTAATTTTCCCCCACCCCCCTTAACACCTAAGCGAAAACGTTCGTTCCACCTAATAAGATGAGGAGATGTATGAACATGGACCGATAAACCTGACGTTTCAAGCAATCTCTGGATAAATGATGCCACTGATCCTTTGCCATTTGTTCCTCCTATATGAATAACCGGAGGAATATTATTTTGTGGTTTTCCCAAGTCTTCCAAAAGACACTTGATCCGTTGTAGCGAAAAAAAAGTCATTTTTTGCTCTTTAAACAGAAAATAGATTTAAAAGAGAGTTCGTCTCTCTTTTTACTACGTTTTTTTGGTCAATATTTTACATAATGTATATAGAGTTTTTGGAATATCATGCCTATGAACTATTTTATCTATCATTCCATGTTCCACTAGATATTCAGATCTTTGAAAACCATCTGGCAATTTTTCTCTTACTGTCTGTTCAATCACTCTTTTCCCAGCGAAACCTATTTCGGCTCCAGGCTCAGCTAAATGAATATCGCCAAGCATAGCATAGGAAGCAGTAACGCCTCCTGTTGTAGGATTAGTCAGGACGACAATATAAGGAAGACCCGCTTCTTTAAGCATGCCAACCGCAATTGTGGTACGAGGCAATTGCATAAGTGACAAAATACCTTCTTGCATGCGTGCACCACCAGATGCAGTAAACATTACAAGAGGGCATTGTTCCTCAATAGCTTTTTCAAAAGATTTTATGATTATTTCACCTGCAGCCATACCTAACGATCCCCCTATAAAAGAAAAATCATGCACAACGGCAACTAATTTTAAACCATGTACATTACCAATAGCTGATATGACTGAATCCACCAAATTGGTTTTAGAACGATTTTCTTTTAAGCGATCTATGTATTTTTTATTATCACGAAATTTCAATGGATCTTGACATGTTTGAGGTTGATCTAACAAAGAGTATTCCCCGTTATCAAACAAGAAATTCAATCTTTCTTTTGCCGGTATTTTCATATGAAAACCAGAAGAAAGTATAACCCTTTGGTTTTCTTCTAGATCTTTGTGATAAATCATTTCTCCTGTTTCCGGACATTTTACCCAAAGATTTTCCGGAATTGAGCTACGTCCGAATACAGAACTTATACGAGGACGAACAAAATTTGTGATCCAGTTCAAATCAAAAACTCCTACTGATACTTTGAATATTTGTAAAATACTACATCATATGCAAATTGCCAAATAGATCAATTTTTTTCAAGAAATTAAAATAAACAAAAGCTTTTTTTTTAATTGATATTTAACAACGCAACTATTTTTTAGTAAAACTAATTAGTTGAAAAAAACGATAATTTTTCTAACCTAAACAATATGTATATTTGCATTAGGTGGAACATATTGCCACAAGTGCATTTTACATTATAATTCAATAAAAAATATTCTACAAATAGATTGGCCATAATTTTACAATGTTTTTTTTGATATTGAGGTGCTTACGTGTTAATTATAGGATTGACTGGTTCTATTGGTACGGGAAAAACAACGGTAGCAAAATTTTTAATAAAAGAAAAAATTCCAGTCATCAGTTCTGACGATATAGTTAATAAGCTATATCATCATGAAGCTGTAGATATAATTGGGAAAAATTTTCCTGGATCAATCCAAAATAGCAGGGTTAATAAATCTTATTTACTTGAAGTATTACAAAAATCACCTGAAAAATTAAAAATTCTTGAAAGAATCGTACATCCAATGGTTAGGATGTATGAAAAAAAACTTTTACATGAGATGTCCTGTAGGGGGGAAAAAATAGTTTTTTTCGAGACACCGTTGCTTTTTGAAACTAATAAAGAGCCTTTGTTTGATGCAGTAGTTGTTGTAACTTGTAATTTTGAAACTCAACGTAAGCGTGTTTTATCGAGAAAAACCCATACTGAGGAAAGTTTTCTTTTTATTTTATCCAAGCAAATGAACGAAAAAGATAAGGTATCTCGCGCTGATTATGTTATAAATACAGAAGGAAAAATTGAGGAAATAGAAAAGGAAATTAAAAAGATGCTGCAGTTTATTTTCAAAAAAAGTAATGTTAAAAAACAAAATGCGTAAAATAATATTTGATATAGAAACGACAGGTCTTGATAAAAAAAATGATCGAATAATTGAAATTGGCGCCGTTGAACTACTAGACTATTCTAAAACTGGTCGAACTTTTCAAGTTTTTCTTTCCCCAGATGGAAAAAAAGTCAATCCTGAGGCTCTTAAATTACATGGCATAACCGATGAATTTTTGAGGGATAAACCGTTTTTCTCTGCAATTTTTCCTGAATTTTGGGATTTTTTTAATGATAAAAATGCTGAATGGATAGCTCATAATGCTAAATTTGACGTTGGCTTTATAAATGCTGAATTACAAAGAATAAACAAGGATCCTTTAGATCCATCAAGAATCGTTGATACTCTGTCCATCGCACGACGTAAACATCCCTCTTCTAGAAATGATTTAAATTCCCTTTGTAAACGATATGGAATAACCATTTCACATCGATCAAAACATGGAGCTCTGTTGGACTCCCATCTTCTTGCAGATGTTTATGTTCAAATGATGGTTGGAGGATCACAGATAGATTTCGGATTTAAAGCTAACGAAGATTTTCTTTTTGGAAAAGATGAAAATATAGCTCAGAATATTTCTTTCCTAAAAAGAGAGAAACCCCTTTCTTTAAGAATAACAGAAGAAGAAATAGCGGAACATACCAAAACAATTCAAATGATCGGAAAAAATTCTATTTGGAATCGGTATACTTCATCTAATCAATAAATCTATATATCAGGTTATTCCTTGTTTTCTATCGAAGATTGTTTTTGTTGAAATAACTGTAGAAAATCAATCTTATCAATCATAAGAGGAGGAAAACCACCATCTCTTATAGTATTGGAAATAATCTGTCTTACAAAAGGAAAAAGGAGTTGAGGACATTCAACAAATAGAATTTGCGAAATGTGTTCTTTTGGAAAATTAAAAACTTGGAAAATACCGCTATACGCAACTTCTAAGCGAAAAATTATTTTTTCGTCGTTTTTAGCTTCAATATCAAATGAAAGAACAACATCAAAATTAGTTTCAGAAATAGAATTTACATTAACTTGTACATTGATTTGTATTGCGGGTTTTTTGTTTTGAATATCAGCAAAACAGTAAGGTGCATTAGGAGATTCGAAGGATAAGTCCTTAATATACTGATTTAAAACAGTAAAAACTTGCTGTCCTTTTTGGTTTTTTTTCCCATTTTTTATCCTTTTATAAAAATTAAACCCGAATGTTTAACATTTGAATTTGAATAACACAACCCTTGCCTATGGAAATAGAAACAGGTATTATAATGACACTTGTCTTGATAAGTTTGGATATGAATTTTTTTTTAAAAAGATCAATGTATTTGCAATCTTTTAAAACAAGAAATATTTTTTTTGATAACTTCTCACTTATTTTATATACTAAATTTAGAAGTTGTTGTTATGATCGGTATATTCA
Source organism: Candidatus Liberibacter solanacearum CLso-ZC1 (assembly GCF_000183665.1). Lineage (NCBI taxonomy): Bacteria > Pseudomonadati > Pseudomonadota > Alphaproteobacteria > Hyphomicrobiales > Rhizobiaceae > Liberibacter > Candidatus Liberibacter solanacearum. The sequence goes on along the minus strand of NC_014774.1, from coordinate 285,274 downwards.
AGCTTTACAGAAATGGTTTTAATGATAATGTATTTAGGTGATTTTTTGATACTTTTATGTTTTTTTATAGCAGTTTTCGTTATTCTGAAGTTACGCAGTGCTTTAGGAAAAAGAACGGGACATGAAAAACCGTTATCAGGGTTTTCTCCTGAACAACGAAAAAAATCCATTTTTTCTCCAAAGGGCGATGGATGGAATGTTGTATCCTTAAATAAAGGGAAAAAAGAAGATGTCTTAGATTCCATCAATGGGTTATTCCCTGTTGGTACTCGGCTGAATAAAGTTTTTCGAGACATTGTGTCCATCTATTCTGGTTTTGATCCCAAGGATTTTCTAAATGGAGTTCGGGATTCTTACGGTGTAATAGTAGATTCTTTTTTTGAAGGAAATATTCTTAAAATTGAAAAATTAATTGATAGTAAGGTTTATCAAGACTTCGCCGATTCACTTTTAATACAAAAGTCCAGTGAAAAAGTTATTAAATCAAGTCTTGTGGGTTTAGATGACCTAAAAATTGTTAATGCAAGCGTAGAAGGAAATAATATTTACATCACAACTCGTATAGTTGGACAATTTATTTCTGCTTCCTATGATAAAAATAATGCTTTGATTGCTGGTGATCCTGAAATTTTCGGCAAAGTCGTTGATGTTTGGACTTTTGTTCGTAATATTTCTTCTAGCAATCCTAATTGGATATTAATTTCCACAAAACCAGGGGAATAATGTTTATTCCCCCTTTTTTTTGTTACGGCGTTTTGATTATACCAATCAAGTCGTTTTTTGAAGATTTGAAAGTTTCTAAAAAATATGAACAATAATATTCAAAACTCCAGTTACAGCGCTGATTCAATACAAATTTTAAAAGGTTTGGATGCTGTTAAGAAAAGACCTTCTATGTATATAGGTGATACAGACGACGGATCTGGATTGCACCATATGGTTTATGAGGTTTTAGACAATGCTATTGATGAGGCATTGGAAGGATATGCGGATATTATTAATGTTACGTTGAATATGGATGGTTCATGTACGGTAAGCGATAACGGACGCGGTATTCCAACGGATATTCATAAAGAAGAAGGGATTTCCGCTACAGAAGTTATTATGACTAGGTTGCATGCAGGAGGTAAATTTGATCAAAACTCCTATAAAGTATCAGGAGGGTTGCATGGTGTTGGTGTTTCTGTAGTTAATGCGCTTTCCTCATGGTTAAAATTACGAATTAAGCGTGAAGGAAAAATTTATGAAATGTCCTTTATTAATGGAATAGTTGATTCTCCATTGGTTGTTGTAGGTGATGCTGGTAAAGATACTGGTACAGAAATTACTTTTTTGCCTAACAGTGATATTTTTTCCATCCACGATTTTGATTGTGATGTTTTAAAACACAGATTGAGAGAGCTTTCTTTCTTGAATTCTGGTGTTCATATTTCTTTGGTAGATAAACGATGTTCTGATCCCCGTGAAATAAAATTGTTTTATGAGGGTGGTATAGAGGCTTTTGTTTGTTATTTAGATAGACACAAAAAACCATTGATACAAAATCCCATTAGAATCCAAGGAATGCGCGATGAAATTAGTGTTGATTTGGCAATGAGATGGAATGATGGGTATCATGAAAATGTTTTGTGTTTTACCAATAATATTCCTCAAAAAGATGGTGGAACCCATTTGGCAGGTTTACGTTCTGCGTTAACTCGTCAAATTACTTCTTATGTAGAAAAAAGTTTTGGTTCTAAAAAGGATAAAAGATCCGTCGTTGGTGATGATTGTAGAGAGGGATTTACATCTGTTCTTTCTATAAAAATTTCCGATCCAAGATTTTCCTCTCAAACCAAAGAAAAACTCGTATCTTCGGAAGTACGTTCTGTTGTAGAAGGTCTTGTTACTGATGGTCTTTCTTCTTGGTTAGAGGAACATCCATCTGAAGCAAAAATTATAGTTAAAAAAGTTTTAGAGGCTTCTATGGTGAGAGATGCAGCACGACGTGCTCGGGATCTTACGCGTCGTAAAGGTGTTTTAGATATAGCGTCTCTTCCAGGAAAATTAGCTGATTGTTCAGAAAGGGATCCTAAAAAATCAGAGTTATTCTTAGTTGAGGGTGATTCTGCTGGTGGTTCTGCAAAACAAGGTCGTTCACGCGAAAATCAAGCTATTTTACCCTTACGAGGAAAAATTTTAAATGTAGAGCGTGCTCGATTTGATAAAATGTTATCTAGTCAAGAAATAGGAACTTTGATTACCGCTCTTGGTACGGGAATAGGTCAAGATAGTTTTGATATAAAAAAATTACGCTATCATAAAATTATTATTATGACAGATGCTGATGTCGATGGAGCCCATATTCGAACTCTTCTTTTAACATTTTTTTTCAGACAGATGCCTTCTTTAATCCAAAATGGGTTTTTATACATCATAAAACCACCTCTCTATGGTATAACGAGAGGAAAATCCTTACAGTATGTTAAGGATGAAGAATCTCTTGAGGATTATCTCATTAATCAAGCTTTATCAGAAGAAATAGAGCTTTCTTTTGGTTCTACAAAAATAACTGGAAACGATTTACGTAGTTTTATTGATGATGCTTTAAAAATAGATAAGCTTATTAAAAGTTTTTATCCAAGTTATGATAAAATATTTATTGAACAAGTGGTAATTTCTGGTATTTTTAATTGCGAAAATACTCAACAAATTAATGAAGATCTTGCTTCTAAATTAGCAAATAGGTTAAATTTAATCGCAGAAAAATCTGAGGTTTGGTCTGGTAGTATTGTAGATAGTGGTAATATACTTGTTAAACGTGTTGTTCGTGGTGTGCAGGAACAATTTATTCTTAATGGATCTTCTATTTTTGCGTTTGGATCTCGATATAAAAGAATTTTTTCAAAAAGAATCGAAGAAAATTATTTAACGATTTCACATTTGATTTGTAATGGAAATAAAATAAAAATAGTAGGACCTTGTTCTTTGTTAGATACAATATTTTCTATAGGACGCAAAGGGGTTTCTATGCAGCGTTATAAAGGGTTAGGGGAAATGAATGCTAGCCAACTCTGGGATACTACACTAAACCCTGAAGCTCGTTCCCTATTGCGTGTTAAAATAACTGATGCTTCTCAAGCTGATGACGTTTTTTCCCGTTTAATGGGTGATGAAGTAGAACCACGCCGCGAATTTATACAGGAAAATTCACTATCGGCTACTATTGATATATAAATTAAGATATCTCACTTCTTTTCTTCTAGCTGTAAAAAATATTATATTTTTTATTAAAACAACTTTTTTATTACATCGTTGGAAATTATATTAGAAATAAATAAATTTATTGTAATTTAAAAATATAAATCAATTGCTTTTTCTTTTTTAAGATCATTAATAAGTTCCGTAATGGGTAATCCTACTACAGCAAAATAACTTCCTTTAATAGAACTAAATAGCTGAATACCATCCTTGTCAATTTGATAAGAACCTACGCTGAGTAAAGCTTTTTTCCCTATTTTTTTTAGATAAAATTTAATAAATTCTTGAGAAAATTTATACATAGTTAACTGTGCTACAGAAATATGATGGTGTAAAATCTTCCCATTTTTTACTAAGACATATGCACTGCCAATACGATGTTTTTTTCCTGATAATTGCAGTAAATTTTTCTCAGCTTCTTTCATATCTATAGGCTTATGATAAATAACATTTCCTAAAGACATTGTCTGGTCGCATCCTATAACAATAGATTGAGGGTACCGACTACTTACTTCCAAAGCTTTTTTTTCTGCTAGTATAAGTGCAATTTTTTCAGAATTTTTTTTATGAGATATTTCTAAATCTTTTTCTATTTTTCTTTCATCAATTTCAGGTTTTACAACCGAAAAATGAATACCAGAATTTTTCATTATCATTTTACGTGACAAGCTAGAAGATGCTAAAATAATAGATTTTGACATAATTCAATCATACATAAACCATTTATTAAGAATAAAAATATACAATAGTTTTATTCTTATGAATAGCGTTTTTTTCACAGGTATATTCTTTTTACATGAAAAGATCTTTCTAAAAAAATCCCTTCCTGTTAAAAACTAAAAAATTTATCCACTTATTTTCAATTTATTATATAAAAAAATAATTTTATGAATATATGTTAATAAAAAGTTATTTTTTTTCTTCACATCTTATTCACATAATTTAAACTATAAAAATGCACTAAGTGTTCGATTTTCCCTTTTTTATCGGGATCAAATGTGTTTATGATAAAAAAGTGTTTTTCTTATTGTTTATAGATTCTTGATCTTATAAATCTAATACAATGTGAATAAAAAATAATTCCCACTTTTTACACACTATAATAATAATAATAATAAATCTTTATAAAAATATTTAATTATTTATGAACAAGCAAAAACAAAAAATACTTCAAGTTTTAAAAGGAAATATAATTACTCCTCCCCCTATTTGGCTTATGCGACAAGCGGGAAGGTATTTACCTGAATATAGAGAAATACGTAAAAAAAATAAAAATTTTCTAAATATGTGTTATACACCTGAATATGTGGTTGAAATAACAATGCAACCAATACATCGATATAAATTCGATGCTGCAATTTTATTTTCTGATATTCTTGTTATACCCGATGCTCTTGGTAGAAATGTTCGTTTTATAGAAAATGAAGGTCCAAAAATGGATCCTATAACTGTCAAAGAAATTTACGGATTAAATCCCAATATTGATTTTATTTTAAATTATCTTTCATCAATATTTAAATCAATTTCTATTTTGCGAAAAAAATTACCAAATAATATAACTTTAATTGGTTTTTGTGGTGCACCTTGGACTGTTGCATCATATATGATATCTGGTTGTCCTACAAAAGATCATACAGAAACTAGAATTTTCGCTTACCAAAATAATCATGCATTTAATTGGCTTTTGGATTTTTTATCTGATATTTCGGCGGAATATTTAATAGCTCAGATTCGTTCTGGTGTTGATGTAATCCAAATATTTGATACACATGCTGGTTTTCTTGGTGAGTGTGAATTTGAAAATTATGCTGCTAAACCAGTTGGTCGTATAATATCTGCAGTACGCAAAAAATGTCCAAATGCTCAAATTATTACTTTTGCTAAAGGTGCTGGATATATGCTTAAAAACTATCGACAGTTGACTGATTCTAATGCTATAAGTTTAGATTGGTCTGTACCCTTATCGTTTGCATTTGATCTTCAAAAAGAAGGACCTGTTCAAGGAAACCTTGATCCAATGCGTTTAGTTGTTGGAAATAAAGTTATGAAAGATGGAGTAAAAGCAATTTTAGATACATTGGGTTCTGGTCCTCTTATTTTTAATCTTGGACACGGTATTACTCCACAAGTTGATCCTAAAAATGTTTTAGATTTGGTTGAAACCGTACGTTCAGGAAAGAATTAATGAAATTTTTAGTTTCGGATTCAACAGGGAAAAAAGCTCAAATTATAGCTTCTATTGCTTTATTTCTTTTTCTCGTTTTAGTTCTATTTTATTTCTTTTTTTTTACGCTTCAATTTAATTTATGTATTAAAAGTATACATATCATATCTATAATATCTTGGATGGCAGGATTACTTTATATGCCAAGAATTTTCCTCTATCATAGTTTAGCAAGTCCAGAAACAGACCAATACAAGACTTTTGGAATTATGGAAGAGAGACTTTTTAAGGTTATTATGAATCCAGCTATGATATTATCATGGATATGTGGTTTATATTTGATATGGACAGTACCTTACACTCAAATCGGATGGTTTCGTATAAAGATGATCTTTACTCTTTTGTTATCATCCTACCATGTTTATTTGGCGTTTTTAATAAGGGATTTTAAAAATAAGAAATCACGTTATAGTCCTAAATATTTCAAAATAATAAATGAAATACCAACTGTGATTATGATTGTTATTGTATTTTTATCTATTATAAAACCTTTTTGATTTTTTTGATATTTTTTTTGATTTTATGTTTTTTTTTTGTAGTTTAGTCAAAAATTATTATCAGTCAGTTTGTTTATTTGTTGATTGATATTTTTTAAATATGGATTTCTTTTCATATTTTCTTTCTTCCGTGTTTATACGTTTTTCGTATTGTTCTTAAATATATCTAAGGTGGTTTAATCTAATGTCTGAAATGAAGCTTCAAGAGCTTAAAAATAAGTCTCCAACTAAACTTCTTGCTTTTGCTGAATCACTTGAAATAGAAAATGCTAATGTTATGCGTAAACAAGAGCTTATGTTTTCTATATTAAAGGTTTTGTCTGGTCGGGATGTTGAAATTATAGGTGAAGGGGTTGTTGAAGTTCTTCAAGATGGTTTTGGATTTTTACGTTCTCCTGATGCTAATTATTTGGCAGGTCCAGATGATATTTATGTTTCTCCTTCCCAAATTAGAAGTTTTTCTTTAAAAACAGGCGATACGGTTGAAGGGCCAATTCGTGCTCCTAAAGAAGGTGAAAGATATTTTGCTCTTTTAAAAGTAAATTCTATTAATTTTGATGTTCCAGAAAGAGTAAGGAATAAGATACATTTTGATAATTTGACACCACTATATCCAGATCAAAGATTTAATATGGAGTTAAATGATCTGGAAAAAAAAGATATATCTTCTCGTGTTATTGATTTAATAGCTCCTATTGGAAAAGGGCAAAGAAGTTTGATAGTTGCCCCTCCCCGTACGGGTAAGACAATGCTTCTTCAAAGTATAGCTCATTCAATAAAAAACAATCATCCAGAATGTTATTTGATTGTATTACTTATTGATGAAAGACCGGAAGAAGTAACTGATATGCAGAGATCAGTACAGGGAGAAGTAATATCTTCAACATTTGATGAATCTGCTGCTCGACATGTACAGGTAGCTGAAATGGTTATTTCAAAAGCTAAGTGTCTGGTTGAATATGGACTTGATGTTGTTATATTATTAGACTCTATTACCCGTTTATGTCGTGCTTATAATGTTTTAATGCCATCTTCGGGAAAGATTTTAACTGGAGGGGTTGATGCAAATGCGCTCCAACGTCCAAAAAGATTTTTTGGTGCGGCGAGAAATATAAAAGAGGGGGGATCTCTCACAATTATTGGTACAGCATTGGTTGATACTGGAAGTCGTATGGATGAGGTAATATTTGAAGAATTTAAAGGAACTGGTAACTCTGAAATCGTTTTAGAAAGAAAAATAGCAGATAAGCGTATTTTTCCTGCTATGGATATTATTAAATCTGGAACTCGTAAAGAAGATTTATTGGTAGAGAGACAAGATCTTCAAAAAGTCTTCATGTTGCGACGTATTGTTTCTTCTATGAATAGTTCTGATGCTATAGAATTTTTAATTGATAAATTAAAACAAACTAAAGATAACAAAGAGTTCTTTTATTTGATGAACAAACAAAACTAATTTAAAAAATATTTTTAAGTGTTTTAATTGGTAGAAAAATAATCACTTATGAATTATGAAAAAAAAACAATTTTTGCTTTGTCGAGTGGTATTCTTCCTTCTGCTATCTCTGTAATTCGTTTATCTGGTTCTTCTTGTTTTCAAGTTTGTGAATTTATTTGCAAGAAAAAAAATCCTTTGCCACGTGTAGCATCTTTGAGATTTTTCTATGGTTTTGATGGTAGAATATTAGATAAAGGTTTGCTTATTCTTTTTCCTTCACCAAAATCATTTACGGGGGAGGATTGTGCTGAATTTCATGTTCATGGTGGAATTTCTGTTGTAGATGGCATTTTAGAAGAATTAGCAAAAATGCCGAATTTACGTCGTGCAAATCCTGGAGAATTTTCTCGTAGGGCTTTTGAAAATGGTAAAATTGATTTACTTGAAGCAGAAAGTCTAGCTGATTTGATTTCTTCGGAAACTGAGATGCAGCGTCGTCTTTCTATGGAAGGAATGTCTGGAAAACTCTCTAATTTATATAATGGATGGATAAACAAATTAACTTATGTACGTTCCTTTATAGAAGCTGATTTGGATTTTTCAGATGAAGAAGATGTTCAAAAATTTTCTTCTAAAGAAATTTGGAATGATATTTTATTACTTAAAGATGAGATTTCTTCCCATATATCCCAAGGGAAATTAGGGGAAATTATTCGTAATGGTTATAAAATTGTTATTTTAGGAAATTCTAATGCAGGGAAATCTAGTTTACTGAATGCATTAGCAAAAAGAGATGTTGCGATAGTTACTGATGTTCCTGGTACAACTCGTGATGTTATTACAATAGATTTAGATTTAGGTGGATATCTTGTTAAAATATCAGATACTGCTGGTATTCGTGAAACAAATAGCATTGTTGAAAAAGAAGGTATAAAAAGAGCATTTCGTGAAGTAGAAAATGCTGATTTAATTTTATTACTGGAAGAAATATCCTCAAAAACAGAAATTTTATTTCCAAAAAATATTGCTTTTATTTTTATTGGAACAAAAAGTGATCTTTATGATAACTCTTTTAAAGAGTATGATCATCTTATATCTAGCGTTACAGGAGAAGGGTTAGAAGAGTTGATAAATAAAATAAAAAATATTATTTCTAATAAATTTAAGACAAATTCTATGTTTATCCCAAGTCATAAAAGGCATTTAGATCATTTGTCTCAAGCTGTAAAATATTTAGAGGATGCTTCTTCAGGTGAAAAAGATTGTGGTTTAGATATTATTGCTGAAAATTTACGTTTAGCATCTATTTCTTTAGGGAGAATAACAGGAAATGTTGATGTGGAACAATTACTTGATATTATATTTTCAAAATTTTGTATTGGTAAATAATTACTTTTGGAATATGAGGTAAATTGTGTTAAAGTCATGTTATGATGTTATTGTTATTGGTGGAGGACATGCCGGTTGTGAAGCAGCATCTGCAGCGGCAAGGATAGGAGCTTCTACTGCACTTATAACTCATAAAATTTCTACTATAGGGTCTATGTCTTGTAATCCAGCTATTGGAGGGCTTGGAAAAGGACATCTTGTTAGAGAAATAGATGCTTTAGATGGTTTAATGGGACGTGTTGCAGATGCTTCTGGTATTCAATTTCGTATATTAAATATTAAAAAAGGACCCGCAGTGCGCGGTCCACGTACCCAAGCAGATCGAGAATTATATCGTTTAGCAATGCAAAGGGAAATTTTATCTCAAGAAAATATAGATGTAATTCAAGGAGAAGTAACTGATTTTAATGTAAAAGATGATAAAATTTCTTCTATACTAATGCAAGATGGGACTATGATACGTTGTTCTACATTAGTTTTGACGACGGGAACATTTTTAAGGGGTATTATTTATATAGGAAAATCAAAAATTCCAGCAGGTAGGATGGGTGATCCCCCATCAAATTGTCTATTTAATAGTTTTATGCAATTTGATTTTGATATGGGGCGTCTTAAAACAGGAACCCCTGCTCGACTTGATGGACGAACTATTATCTGGGAAAAAACTGAAAAACAATACGCAGATAAGAATTTAGTCCCTTTTTCTTTTATGACTGATAAAATAACTAATAAGCAAATTGCATGTGGAATTACTAGAACTAATTTTGAAACACATCGTATTATTACTGAAAATATAAAACATTCTTCAATCTATTCAGGTGATATTAAGTCGCGTGGTCCTCGATACTGTCCATCAATAGAAGATAAAATTATTAGGTTTGGAGAACGTAATGGTCATCAGGTTTTTTTAGAACCAGAAGGACTTTGTACTCATGTGGTTTATCCCAACGGTATATCTACGGCTTTACCAGAAGAAATACAACATCAATTTATTCGTACAATTCCAGGATTAGAAAAAGTAGAGATTATTTCTCCGGGATATGCAATTGAATATGATTATGTAAATCCAGAGGAATTATATCCAACTTTAGAAACAAAAAAAATTACCGGATTGTTTTTAGCTGGGCAAATTAATGGAACAACAGGATACGAAGAGGCAGCCGCTCAAGGATTAGTTGCGGGTATAAATTCTGCTCGAAAATCTAAAGGATTAGATTGTGTTTGTTTTAGTCGTACTGATTCTTATATTGGGGTTATGATAGACGACTTAACTTCTAAGGGTGTTGTGGAACCTTACAGGATGTTTACTTCTCGTGCAGAATATCGCCTTTCTCTTCGCACAGAAAATGCTGATAATCGTTTAACCCCTATAGGGATGGAGTTGGGATGTATTGGAAAGGAAAGAAGAGAACGTTTTAAAAATTATATACAGGAATATAATTTGCTGCGGGATCTGTTAAAATCAGTTATTATAACTTCTAAAAATATTGCTTCCACTTCCATACCTTTAAAACAGGATGGAAAAATTCGCAATGCTTATGATCTTTTATCGTATCCAGATTTTTCTATTAAAAATCTTTTTTCAATATACCCTGATGCTTGTAAATTTTCTTCAATTGTTCTTGAAAGACTTAAGATTGAATCTTCTTATGATGTTTATACAAAAAGACAAATGGTAGAGGCAAAAGAAATTAAATTTGAAGAAAAAAGACTTATTCCAAATGATTTTGATTATTCTTCTCTTCCCGCGCTTTCAAATGAATTAAAAGAAAAGTTATCTTGTGTAAAACCTTTTAATTTATTACAAGCTTCGAAAATTGAAGGTATGACTCCTGCTGCTTTAAATTTACTTTTGATTTATATTAAAAAGAACACTTCTATAAAAGAAAATAAAATGGTTTAATATGAAATATTACGATTCGAGTAATATATTGAGAACAAATTATTTTTTAAAAACATATAATGTTTCACGTGAAACATTAGAAAAATTAGAATATTTTTATTTTTATTTTTAAAATGGTCTAAAGTAATAAATTTGGTATCACCTTCTACAGTAGAAGATTTTTGGAAGCGTCATATTGAAGATAGTCTTCGAGTCTTTCAATTACATCCTTATTCTTCTGTTTGGGTTGATTTGGGTAGTGGAGGTGGTTTTCCTGGAATTGTTACATCTATCCAACTTGCGGAAATTAAAGGAGGGTGGGTTAATTTAATTGAATCTAATAACAAAAAAGCTGGTTTTTTGCGGTATGTTCTTAAACAAACTGAAGCTCGAGGCAAGGTTTTTTCTTGTCGTATTCAAGAAGCATCAAAACTAATTGAAAAATGTGATATTATATCTGCTAGAGCTTTGGCAAATCTTGATATTCTTTTAGAATATAGTTTTCCGTGGTTTTCTAAAAACAATAATATTAAAGCTTTTTTCTATAAAGGATGTAATTATCAGTTAGAAATTAATAAAGCACAATCTCGGTGGGATTTTTCTTTTATAAAACATAATAGTCTTATTGAAAATGAATCTGTTATTTTAGAAATATCTCGTTTGAAACGTATTTTAACATTTTGAATACGAAAAGGTATATACCATGGAAGAAAAAAATACTCGAATTATTACTATAGCTAATCAAAAAGGGGGTGTAGGAAAAACCACCACAGCTATTAATCTTTCTACTGCTTTAGCAGCTATTGGGGAAAATGTTTTGTTAATAGATTTAGATCCCCAAGGTAATGCAAGTACTGGTCTCGGGATTGAATTGCAGGATAGAGAATACTCTTCGTATGAAGTCTTAATTGGAGAAAAGGGAGTTGATCAAGTTTTGATTAATACTTCTATTCCCAACTTATCAATTATTCCTTCTACTATGGATTTATTAGGTATAGAAATGAGATTGGGTGGAGAAAAAGATAGGTTATTCCGCCTTGATAAAGCTTTGAATGTTAAGTTAAATAAAAAATTTTCTTATATTTTTTTAGATTGTCCTCCTTCGTTCAATTTGTTAACTATGAATGCTATGGTGGCGGCTGATTCAATATTAGTTCCACTTCAATGTGAATTTTTTGCTTTAGAAGGATTAAGTCAGCTTTTAGAAACGGTTGAAGAAGTACGTCGTACAGTTAATTTGGAACTTGATATACAAGGTATTATACTAACTATGTTTGATTCTCGAAATAGTTTATCTCAACAAGTTGTGTCAGATGTTAGAAAAAATCTTGGAGAAAAAGTATATAATACAGTTATACCAAGAAATGTTAGAATTTCTGAAGCACCTTCTTATGGTAAACCCGCTATTATATATGACTTAAAATGTGCAGGAAGTCAGGCTTATTTAAAATTAGCTTCAGAAATAATACAACAAGAACGTCAAAGAAAAGAAGATACTTAGTTTAAGGATAAGGAATGTCAAATAATAACTCTAAACGTAGACTTGGTCGTGGACTTGCTGCTCTTATAGGAGAAGTTAATCAACCCACTGATTCTTATGAAAAAAAAACAGAAAAACCTTCTGAATATCAAAATCATATATCTATTCACTCTATAGTTCCTAATCCTCACAATCCTAGAGATTGTTTTGATTCAGAAGAATTAGAAGAACTTTCTAAGTCAATTCTTTCTCATGGTATACTACAACCAATAATCGTACGGGAAGTAGACAATGGATTGTATAAAATAATTGCAGGTGAAAGACGTTTTCGAGCAGCTAAAAAAGCTTCTTTGTCGAAGATACCAGTAATTATTCGTGATATAGATGATAAACATTCTCTTGAAATAGCTATTGTGGAAAATGTACAACGTAAAGACTTAAACCCTTTGGAAGAAGCTTTAGGTTACGAACAATTGATTTCTGAATATGGATATACACAGAATGATCTTGGATCAATTATAGGAAAAAGTCGTAGTCATATTTCAAATATCTTAAGAATTTTAAAATTACCTGATTCTGTTAAAAAAATGATTCTAAAAGGAGAACTTTCTTTAGGACATGCTCGTGCTTTAATTTTAACTTCTGACCCTTTATCTCTAGCAGAAATTATTATTTCTAAAAAAATGTCAGTACGTGATACAGAAGAATTAGTCAAAGAAACAGAAAATAAAGGAATAAATTTAAAAAAATCTTTTAAAAAAGATGTTGTTCAAAAAAATGATTTTGCTATTTTAGAAAAAAAAATATCTTCTAAACTTGGTTTAAATGTGTCTATAAAACATCTAAATAATAGAGGACAAGTTTGTATTAAATATAAAACAAATGAGCAATTAGATCTAATATGTTCTTTATTAGAAAAAATTGAATCTTAACTATTTTTTAACGTTTCTGTATTTTGTGAGCTGTTTGTGAAATTAACAATATAATTTGAAATATAATACTTTTTTCAAGAGATCTTTTTTTTCGTAGAAGATGGATTTCTTGATTAATTTTATGTAATATTTTTTTTATAATATTTTTATTCCAAATTTGTAAAAACTTTTGTAATAATAATCTCTTTTTAGGAATACGAGTTTTTTCAAATTTTTGGATTGTTTTTTCAATAGATATTTCAAGAAATTCACTTTCTATATAAATTTTCTCTAACAATTGGAATTTTTGTAAGAATCCATTTAATAACGCATGTGGAGACATTTTTGATCCAAAAAAAAATTCAGCCATTATAATGGCATTATAGGTATCTCCTTGCATAGTAGTCTCAATAATTTCTTCAATATATAATATATGTGTATCGCAGATTATATCCTTTACATGTTTTTCTGTTATAAGAATATCTTCTAAGCAATAAGATGCTAGTTTTTGCAGTTCAATTCGAGAAGCAATACGATCTCCTCCTAAGTTTTCAAATAATGCTTGTTTTCCTTCTATTGATATTTGTTTTTGATCTAAGCAAAGTTCTTCTTTTATTAAATTTATTAAGTCTATAGGGCTGTCGGGATAACAAGATATAGAAAGAACAGATGTAAATTTTTCTGCTATTTTTCTTAGGATATTATATTTTTTTGGTTCGTTTGACGTAATAATAATCAGGTTATTATTTATATTTTTTGAAATAATTTCTTCTAAACAAGTTAAAACTTTTTTTTCAGCGGATAAGTTTTCAATTAAAATAATTTTTTTTCGTTAAATAAACTGATTGACTTTACTTCATTCCATAATATTTCTGGGTTTTCTTGAATGTCTAAAGCATTTAGAACAACAAAATAAAATTGATCATGGTGTAAAACACCTATTCTTTTTTTGAATTGATTAACTAATTCAAATATTAATCCTTTATCTGATCCATAAAAAATGAATACAAAATAGGAGGTCAGTAATTGATCAATAGATTTTTTTGTAAATTCATTGGATCTTATTGCAACCATTTTATTGATCTACGTTTTTTATAAAACTAACAATATCAATATGGATATTTTCTGCTAATTCTTTAATAGCTTTTGTTTCTGTATTTTTAATAGTTCGCATTTTAGCAAAATTTTGATTTGTAAAGGAGTACAAAGACGTTACAACCGTATGGTTTTTATATAAGATCTTTCCTGTAGACAGCTCTTTTAAAGAGTAATTGGCTTTTAAAACAATGCGTCCTATATTGTTAAAAAAAATATTATCAATAGAATTTTCTGTATTACTAATTACATTTACATTCAATTGGTATTTATTTTTTGTAAGGATGGCTGATGTTAAGAAATTTAAATTTCGATATATTTCTTGTATATTATCTTTAGAAGATACTAATATTTTTATTGGGTTAATATACGTAGTATTATCCTTGTTTTTAGAATAATAAAGTGGATATATTTTATAATCACAGCTAACAAGGAAAAAACAACTGGATAATATAGATATTATAGACGCTATATATATATTTTTAGACAACAATATTAACAATCCTTTTTGATACAATGATTATTTTTTTAGGAGTTTTCCCTTGTAATGTATTTTTTATTGTATTTAAACTTAATGCAGTTTGTTTAATAAAATCATCATCAGAATCTGTTGGAACTGTGATATAGGCCCTTTTTTTACCATTCACTTGAATAGGAATGATAATATTTTCATCAACTGTCAATAAATCATTAAATTTTGGCCATTTTTTCTGTACCACTAATCCTGTATTTCCTAACAATTGCCAACACTCTTCTGCAAAATGTGGTATCATTGGAGAAATTACAATGATTAATTTTTCCAAAATATCTCTGATAGTAAATTTTAAATCTTCACTACTATTTCCTTGTGCAATTTGTATGAGTGGCGTATTAATGATATTTACCAACTCATGAATATTAGCAACGACTTTATTAAAAGATAGTCTTTTATAATTTTCTTCAGCTCTTTTAAAAATTTTTGTAGATTGATCAATAAGAAATATATTCTCTTGTTTTGAGGATTTTATTGATATTTTATGTAATTCAGTTTTTGCATTATCAATCAAACGCCATATTTGTTGTATAAATCGATGGGTGGAATCTACCCCGGTATTAGACCATACAATATCGCGATCCGGAGGAGAATCTGATAAAACAAACAATCTAGCTGTATCGGCTCCGTAAGATTGGATGATTTTATAAGGATCTATTACGTTTTTCTTTGATTTTGACATTTTTTCTAAAAATCCTATAATTACTTTAGAATTATCAGAAATTCGAAAAGCGCAAACTTTGCCATCTATAGTTTTTAAGGCTATTTCTTCAGGCTTTAAATATCTCTTTTTTACTCCATCTAATTGATAATATGTTTCATGGGTAACCATTCCTTGAGTAAACAAACGTTTAAATGGTTCTTGAATTTTAGTATGGCCTATTTTTTTCATTGCATGGGAAAAAAATCGAGCATAGAGAAGATGTAAAATTGCATGTTCAATACCACCGATATATTGATCTACTGGCAACCAATAATCGATTAATTCTTTATTTGTAGGGACTTTTGCATGAGGATCCATGTATCTCATATAGTACCATGAAGAGTCTACAAATGTATCCATGGTATCGGTTTCACGTAACGCTTCTGATCCACATTGTGTACAAAAAACTTTTTTCCAAGTTGGATGATTGTCAAGCGGATTACCTGGAAGGTTAAAATTAACGTCTTCTGGCAATTTTATAGGTAAATCTTCTTTAGGAACCTCAACAATACCACACTTCTTACAGTGGATAATAGGAATAGGACATCCCCAATAACGTTGGCGCGAAATACCCCAATCACGTAAACGAAAATGAATTTTTCTCTTTGCCACAGGAGATCCTAGAAGCATTTTTTTCTCTAAATATAGTATAATGGCTTCAAAAGCTTCTGCACTTGTCATCCCATTGAGAAAAGATGAATTAATCATGATACCACTGTCGAGATATGCCTTTTCCTCTTTGAGAGTGGCTTTAGAATTAGCGTTATTTTGCTTCATGATAGGAAGAACAGGTAAGTTATATTTTGATGCAAAATCCATATCGCGTTGGTCAGCAAACGGACATCCAAAAATTGCGCCAGTTCCATAGTTCATGAAAACAAAATTCGCAATATAAACGGGGATTTCTAGATCAAGGATCAAAGGATGTTTGACACGAATACCAGTGTCAATTCCTTCTTTTGTAGTTTTGCTTAATTCAGAGAGAGAGGTTCCTCTTTGACTTTCTTTAATACAAAAATTTTTTATATCTTCTCTATTAGATGATAAGTTTTGAACGATTGGATGATCTATAGCTATTGCTATAAAAGATGCACCAAAAATCGTTTCAGGCCTTGTTGTGTATACTACAATTTCTTTAGTATGGTCTATCGTATTTGGAACAATTTCCCACCGAATTTCTACTCCTTCAGAGCGTCCAATCCAATTTTTTTGCATAATCTTCACTTTTTCTGGCCATTCAGAAAGAGTTTCGATAGAATCAAGTAATTCCTGAGAAAAATCAGATATTTTAAAAAACCATTGTGGTAAATTACGTTGTTCAACTAATGCATCAGAACGCCATCCACGACCATTTATGACCTGTTCATTGGCCAGAACTGTTTGATCCACAGGATCCCAATTTACCTGTGAGGTTTTTCTCACAACCAAATTGTTTTTCATGAAATCTAAAAATAGTAATTGTTGACAATGATAATAATCATCATCACAAGTAGCAAATTCTTTGCTCCAATCTATAGACAAACCTATAGATTTGAGTTGTTCTCGCATAACTTTAATATTATCATAAGTCCACTTTTTAGGATGAATGCCATTTTCTCGCGCTGCATTTTCTGCTGGCATTCCAAATGCATCCCAACCCATAGGATGTAAAACAGAATATCCTTGTGCCATCATAAATCGAGCTATGACATCACCTATTACGTAATTTCGTAAATGTCCCATATGAATATTTCCAGATGGATACGGAAACATTTCAAGAACGAAATATTTTTTAATGTTTTTTTGATCATTGGATTTGAAAATAGAGGTTTCGTCCCAAACTTTTTGCCATTTTAAATCGGTTTCTTGGGGATTATATTTTTTTTTTCCATCTTAAGGCCTCTAAACAATAAAAAGGATTTATAATTGTCAAAAATCCTAATTTCAATTAAAAATTAGCCAAAAATCTTCTCTTTATATCTTTAATATAGTTAGGATTTAATAATGTCAATTGTACATCAGGGTAGGTTTTATGTCTCTAGAACATAAATTACAGGCATTTAAGCAGAAAATTGCATATCATGAAATGCTTGCAAAACGTCTAAAAGGTAGTGTGTCTTTGGTAGCCGTTTCAAAAATGGTTGACATCCAAACTATTCAATCTGCTTTGTCTTGCGGACAAATAATTTTTGCTGAAAGCAAGTTGCAAGAAGCACAAAAAAAATGGTCTTTTTTGCGTAAAGAATGGGATATACAGCTGAGATTTATTGGTTCTTTGCAATCAAACAAGATTTCTGAAATTGTATCTTTTTTTGATGTTATTGAAACAGTTGATCGAGAAAAGATAGCATCTTTACTGTCTATTGAAATGGAAAAACAAAAATGTTTTTTACCCATATACATTCAAGTTAATACGGGGTGTGAGAAACAAAAATCTGGTGTGATGCCCAATGAAACAAAAGATTTTATTGTTTTATGTCGACAAAAATATAGGCTTAATGTTGAAGGGTTAATGTGCATTCCTCCTGTAACTTCTAATCCTGGACCTCATTTTTGTTTGTTGTCCAAAATTGCTAAAGAATGTGAAATTACGAAATTATCTATGGGTATGACAAAGGACTACGATTTGGCTATTGCGTTTGGCGCTACTAGTGTCCGGATAGGTTCGGGTATATTTGGAGAACGTTCGTATCAAATATAGAAGAATATGCGTAGAGATGATATTATATATCAAAAATACCACTTATATCCCAGAAAGAGATTTCTATCTTCTTTAAAGGTTAAGAAGATGAAGGCGAAAACATCTCATTGATGGTTTTGTTGTTTTTCTCGTCAGTACTTTTTGCGCTCTTTTTTATTTCTGCATCAAGATCAATTTGAGAACAGAGGCCTAATGTTACAGGATCCATAGGAGATAGACTTGATGAATTCCAATGCGTACGATTGCGAATTTGTTCAATAGTTGCACTTGTGGTTCCGACTAGATGGGAAATCTGCCCATCTTTAAGTCTAGGATGATTGTTAATAAGCCATAGTATTGCATTAGGTCGATCTTGCCGTTTTGATACGGGAGTATATCGTTTTTTTCTTTTTGTAGTTTCAGGAAGATAGACTTTTTGTTCAGACATTTGTAACTTGTAGTTGTCATCCTTCTCTCCCTTACTGATCTCTTCGGAAGATAATTGTCCAGCGGAGACAAGATTAAAGCCCTTTATACCTTGTAAAGCTTCCCCGTCAGCAATAGCTACTACTTCCAATAGATGAAGACCGCAGAATTCTGCTATTTGTTTGAAAGAAAGAGATGTATTGTCTATAAGCCATACAGCACTAGCCTTAGGCATTAAAGGTTTTTGATTCATTCTTATTATCCTTAATCCAATAAAATAAGGCTCATTTTTTATAAAACCAGATCTAAAAAATATTTATTCCAGATATCATAACAGGGAAGAGATAAAAATGGCAATATTAATTTTATATTTCCTTGATTCAAACTCTTTGAAACCAAGTTAGTGCCTTTTGAATATTTGAATAACCATTGATTGGTTCATTCGGTATTGAACAGATTTTATTTTTCTTATCACAAAAGATGAACTAATTTTTAACTTTAATAGATGACAAATAGATTTATGCGCTTTTTAAGGAACAAGCAGAGATAGTTTTTACGAACTAATACATTTAAAATTCAAAAAAATGGTTTTGTCATAATGTCTGAGAATATATCTTTCGTTATAGAAGATAAAAACAAGAGGTTTTTATTATCAAATTGGTACAAGAGAAAAGTAAAATTCTTTGCTGGATTGATATTGCTTTTCATGCTCTTTTCTATTGTTTTATCCTTAGCTACTTGGAATGTATATGATCCGAGTTTCTCGTATATCACTCTTAATCCACCTAAAAATTTTTTAGGATATGGTGGCGCTATCTTTGCTGATATTGCAATACAGTTTTTGGGAATTGCAAGTGTCTTTTGCTTAATTCCTCCCACTGCATGGTCTTTGGTATTATTATTTGATAAAATTTTTTATCGTTTTTCGCAACGATTCATTGCATGGATAGCAAATTTTTTAGTTTCGACAGCCTTTTTTGCTTCTTTTAAACCATCGCAATTATGGCCTATCCAAAATGGATTTGGTGGAATAATTGGTGATGTAATTATGCGATTGCCTATTCTTTTTGCCGAAAGTAGTCCAAAAGAATCAGGGATTTTCTTATTTAAAGTAGTATTGTTTTTTGCCATGATTTGGCTTTTACTTTTTGCTTCAGGTGCTATTAGTAATGGTAGTTATGTGATTCATGATGCAGAAGATAATCCGATCAATGAACAAAAAAAACAATCAAAGGATATTCAAGAATCCATTTTACTAAATATTTTACAATATCTTTGCAATATATCCAAGAATTGGATTAGTCATGTTTTTGGATTGAGTGTTTTCTTATCTTTGATGAAGAAAAAACCAGAAAATTGCAATTTATCTTTTCATGTTAGTAATGAAAAAATTGAACCTACTTTGGACATGAGTTTCTCTGATATAATGGATTTTGATCACGTGATAGAATCTCACAAAGATATCGCATATCCAGAAGATAATTTGTTCAATACTGATATTTGTCCAGATGTTCAGAATACTATTCCTTCATCAAATTCAATAAATTCTGGGACTGGAACTTTTTCTCTTCCTTCTGAAAAAATTCTTTCTACATCTAAGTCACTTGTAAATAATAGAGCTTTTTCTCCAGATGTTATACGTAGCAATGCATGTATGTTGCAAAGTGTACTTAGTGATTTTGGCATTCAAGGAGAAATTGTTAATATTTGCCCTGGTCCTGTTGTTACTCTTTATGAATTAGAACCTGCTCCAGGAATAAAGTCATCACGCATTATTGGTCTTGCTGATGATATTGCTAGATCTATGAGTGCTATTTCAGCACGTGTTGCAGTAATACCAGGACGTAATGCTATAGGGATTGAACTACCAAATGATGTACGCGAAACAGTTGTACTAAGGGATTTGATCTTCTCTAATGTTTTTGAAAAGAATAAATCTGATCTTGCTATAAGCCTTGGAAAAAATATAGCAGGAGAACCGATAGTCGCTGATCTTGCAAAAATGCCACATCTTTTGATAGCAGGAACCACTGGATCAGGTAAATCTGTAGCTATAAACACTATGATTTTATCTTTGCTTTATCGTATGAGGCCAGATCAATGTCGTTTAATTATGATTGATCCAAAGATGTTAGAACTCTCTGTTTATGATGGGATACCAAATCTTCTTACTCCAGTTGTTACTGATCCTAAAAAAGCTGTTGTTGCTCTTAAATGGTTGGTCTGTGAAATGGAAGAAAGATATCAAAAAATGTCTAAAATAGGGGTACGTAATATTGATGGTTTTAACTTAAAAATAGCACAGTATCATAATGCAGGGAAAAGCTTTAATCGTACAGTTCAAACGGGTTTTGATCGCGAAACGGGTGAAGCTATTTATGAAACAGAACATCTTGATTTTCAGCATATGCCTTATATCGTTGTTGTTATAGATGAAATGGCAGATTTAATGATGGTTGCTCGGAAAGATATAGAAGGCACTGTACAACGTTTAGCCCAGATGGCACGTGCATCAGGAATTCATGTGATTATGGCAACACAAAGGCCTTCAGTAGATGTTATAACTGGCACAATTAAGGCTAATTTTCCTACGAGAATTTCTTTTCAAGTGTCTTCAAAAATTGATAGTCGTACTATTTTAGGAGAACAAGGAGCAGAACAGCTTTTAGGGCAAGGTGATATGCTTTATATGACAGGAGGGGGGCGTATTCAACGTATACACGGACCTTTCGTCTCAGATATGGAAGTTGAAAAGGTTGTCTCACACTTGAAAAAACAAGGAGAAGCTCAATATATCGATATAAACGATAAAATGATGGCAAAGGAAAACATGAGTTTTTTGGAAAATTCCGTATCTGATGACTTATACAAACAAGCTGTGGATATTGTATTGCGAGATAACAAAGCCTCTATATCCTACATACAGCGTCGATTGGGAATAGGATATAATCGAGCAGCATCTCTCATTGAAAGTATGGAAGCAAAGGGCGTTATTAGTCCAGCTAGTAGCACTGGCAAACGGGAAATTTTACTATTTTCTACGGAGTAATATTAAAAAATTTCTTTTTGTTAAATGTTTTTAAGATGTTATATCTGCTATAGCTTTGTTATTCATTTTTTTGAGGAAAGTATTTACGTGCCTTCATTATTGTATAGAAGAAGTATTGTCGGATTTTTTGTTTTCTTTTTTTACAGTGTATTTTTTGTTTCTTTTGCATATTCTATTGTTGATATTAAAGAGCATGCTGTACAGAAAGCAATTGATCATTTTTTGTCGATTCAAACAATACAAGGAATTTTTGTTCAGGAAGATACTGTTGGCAATGTAATCAAGGGAGAGTTTTTTATGACTCGTCCTAGTAAGTTTTATTTTAAATATAGTTCTCCTTCTTCGGGAAGTCTTGTTTCAGATGGTAGAAATGTGGCAATATATAATGCCAAATTAGATGCATGGACCGTTTATCCTCTTCCTAATACGGCTTTTGGTATAATTTTTTCGAATAAGCGAAATGAAATGCAACAAAGTATACAACGTATTGAGACAAATAATGCGTTTATTACTCTATTTTTTAGGGAAGTTCTTACGAAAAATATGATTTCTTTGACTTTTGATCGATTATCTTATCGTCTTTTGAATTGGGAAATAACAGATAGTTCAGGAACGAGTATTCTTGTAAAAATTTTAAAATATAAAGAAAATATCACACTAAAATCCGAATTATTTGTGATTCCTTATGATAAGATTCATAATATAGAATGATTTTTTTTGTTGAAATACATTGTTTGCTTTTTCGTAATAAAAAAGATCTTGAAGAATATAGCAAATTATAAATTATGCAGGTTTCATAGATTTTCAAAGTTATAATCAGTGGTTATAGGGCAATGATCACTTAAGCGATATCCTCTCTTTTTTATATCTTCTTCTATATATGAAACTTCAGAGTAACTATTTTCAATCAAGTATTTATAGGCATTTTGATCCATAACAAAAAAATCGATCGGTTCTCGCTTTCTAATACTCTTATGCGCATTACACCATGATCTTTTTTTATTTGGCACACGAATCAAAATAGTATCTTTGCTTATTTTCCCCCACAACTCATCGTTATCCCCAAAATGGTTTATTTTTCTATTAAAATCACCGGCTATAATAAAAGGAATATTTGATCTTTTTTTTTGGTGAATCCATTTGTTAAGCCAATTAACTTGTAAATTCAGTGTATAACAGCTCAAAGTATAAGCATCTTTTAGACTATCTACAAAACAAAATGATTTTAGATGTATATCGAGAAGCCATATTTTAATTCCATTAACTTCAAATAAAATTTCAACGGATCGGCGTTTCCCCGCTTTTGAATCTAATTTGTTAGTATCCATTGAGAGATAAGATTTTTCAAGAACATGGACAGTGCCTTTTCGGGCAACTATTGCTGTATGCACAGTGTGTTCATCACTATCATTGCCAGAATATAAAATTTCCCAGGTGTCTTCAGGAAATACTCTTTTGATGGCGGCGTAACTCCCCATTTCTTGGAGGCATACAATATCAGCATTTAGTCTTTCAGCATATCTTCGCAATAAATCATAGTCAGCATCTTCCCGTACTACTGAATTTTTTAAGAGCGGCATACCAGATTTTTCAGAAAGAGTATTTATGTTCCAAGATGCAATGCGAATTCTTTGAGCAAAATTTTCATTGGGAATGAAGCAAAAAAATAAAACCAATGCCACGCTTCTTAGCAAGGAAAAGATCGTTTTTTCATATATGGACTTTATAAATAATTCAATCATCAAAACATGCCTTTTCAAAATCTATATTCTTTCATAAATATCTTTTAAAGGATATTTTTTTAAAGAAAAAATTATATTTTGCTTTTGAAAACAATGCTAGCCTCTCGTGCTATTTGATCAACTATCTCGTTTTCTCGATGTCCTGCATGGCCTTTTATCCAATATAATTCAATTTCATGTTTTTCTGAAGCTTTTACAAAGCGCTTCCAGAGATCCGCATTCTTTACGGGTTGTTTTTCAGAAGTTTGCCAACCATTTTGCTCCCATTTTTTAATCCATTGAGAAAATCCTTTATGGACATAGGAGCTGTCTGTAAATAAAGATATTTTGCAAGGATATTTAAGGGAAGTAAGCGCTGAAATAGCTGCCATTAATTCCATCCTATTATTGGTTGTATCTTTTTCGCCTCCGGAAAGTATTTTTCTTTTTTTTGTATCGTAATAATACTGCCCATCCTCCAGGACCTGGATTGCCAGAGCATGCTCCATCAATATATGCTTGAACTTCTTTCAAATTTTTAAAATCCATATTGTGATATAGAAGACATTGTTTTGTGAAATCGTATTTTACAAAGGTATTCCATAGGATCTTTTGTAATTGCAAGAGCGCCATATTGTATATTTTGGCTATCATAAAGCCGCGTTAAGAAAAAACGCAATGCTGCTCCGCGTAGCAGTATAGGAAGCGCTAGCAGTTCATTTTCTGAAATTTTTTGCACTCTATCATATCCATTAAAAATAGCATGTCCTTTAAAATGATTATAAGTAGCATTTTTATCAAAACACCAAGCATTAATACAAATGGAGAGATCATACATCAAAAAATCATTGCAGGCAAAGTAGAAATCAATTAATCCTGCAATTCGATTGTTATGGAATAAGACATTGTCTGGAAATAGATCTGCATGAATAATACCTGTTGGTAAATTTTTAGGCCAAAATTGTTCTAGAAAGTGGAATTCAGAATCTATCTCTTTTTTTAAATTCACATCTACTTTATCAAAACATTTTTTCCATAAAATTTTCCAATCAGGCAGGGATAGGGTGTTTTTTCGATAAGATTGAAAACTTTTTATTTTTTGATGCATAAGAGCAAGTGCGCTCCCAACCTCTTCGCAATGTATATCAGTGATATCATTTAAGAAGCTTCCTTTAATATAAGAAAAGATGTTTGCAGGTCGTTTAGAGAGAAATCCATAAAGTTTTCCATCATTTCTAGGAATAGGTTGAGGACACGATAATTTATTAAGAGAGAGGTGTTGCAATAATTCAATAAAAAAAGGAAGGTCATTTTCATCTATACGTTCTTCATAGAGAGTGAGAATAAAAGTTCCACTAGAAGTGTGAATGATAAAGTTAGAATTATCCACGCCATTCATTATAGGTTCAACTGAATCTAATTGCCCTATTGCGTATTCTTGTATGAAATGCTTGATTTCTTTTTGGGTAGGATAAGTATAAACGGCCAATATCTTAACTCATTATATTCAAGAAATATTTCTCGTGTACTATAGATACAAACTCTAATTTTGGATAATTGATTTTAGAAGCAAGAAGATTAAGCATGAGACATATTATTGCACAAAGCAAGAACGGTTTATGTATTTTTTGCATATTTTTTATAAGTTTTTTTAAAGAAATAGAGCATTCAAATACTAAAATGCGACAAGTTATTTTTAAAAAATCCAATTATTAGCAATATTATTTATATATAAAACTAGGATATTTATTCGCGTTTAATGGGAGAAGCCAACTATTTCACGGACATGTCTCATCGTTTTTTGAGCACGATAGCGAGCTCGATTTGCTCCTTTAATTAAAATATCATCAATATAAGATTTTTCTTTTAAAAGACGATGCATTTCTGTAGATATAGGTTTAATTTCAGCGATGATAACCTCAGCTAATGCTAACTTAAATTGAGAAAAATATTTCCCCCCAAATTGTTTGAGGACTTCTTCGGGTTTTATGTGTTTTATTGTTGCAAAAATGTCCACTAGGTTTTTTGCTTCAAGTCTATTTTCGAGTCCCGATACTTCTGAAGGCAATACATCGCCATCAGTTTTAGCTTTTTGGATTTTCTTTGCAATAGTATCTGCGTCATCAAGCAAATCAATGCGAGATGAATTAGCAGGATCTGATTTAGACATCTTTTTTGAGGCATTTTTTAAAGATTTAATGCGAGATGTTGAGCTTTCTATTAAAGATTCAATGATAGGAAAAAATCCTTTGCTATATTGTTCTTTATTTTGAGATGCCTGGGATATTTTTTTTATTTGATGTTCAAACTCCGCATTAAATCTTTGAGCTATGAGGCGAGTTAGTTCAAGATGTTGTTTTTGATCTTCTCCTACGGGAACATGAGTAGCGCGATATAAAAGTATATCTGCTGCCATTAAAACAGGATAAGAATACAGTCCGAGGGAGGCTGTTTCTCCATCTTTCCCGCTTTTTTCTTTGAACTGTATCATATTATTCATCCATCCCATGCGTGCAATACAACTCAAAATCCAAGCTAACTCACTGTGCTCAGAAACAGCAGATTGTTTGAACATAATATTACGAGATGGATCAATTCCTGCCGCTAAAAAAGAAGCTATAACTAAACGTGACTGATCAGGAAGATCTTCTTGAACAACCTTGTTAGTGATAGCGTGTAGGTCTGCGACGAAATATATCCCAGCCCAATTGCAGGTTTGTTGCCTTTTCACAACCTTGCGGATCATTCCTAGATAATTACCGAGATGCAGCCCTCCAGTTGGTTGGACTCCGGAGACAAACAAATTTTCAGATGAATTCATTGTATTACCCCCAACCATAGAAATGATGCTTTAAGACTAACTATCTAAAGAATTAAATACTTATCAAATTGAATTATTTTTTCATCATTTTTTTGAACGATGATACATATTTTTTTCCAATAAATAACGCAATTGAAGACAAATAAACTAATACTGCGCACGATAATATTGCGAAAAGGCTTGTAAACTGAGAAACAAATGTTTGTTCTATAGCAATATTGGAAAAGAAGTAGGGCTTAGACAATATGATAAAAGCCCCCATTAATCCTGAAGATATAAAAATTGATAGGATTCTATAAATAGTTTCCATTGGTAAAAAAAGTTGTTTGCGCCTCAATAAAGTCACTGTCAGAAGTATTGCGTTAACCCATCCTGACGCAACTTCTGCACAAGCAATACCGTATCCTCCAATGAATGGAAACGACACGATTGATATTACACAACTTACTGCGATCGATATCAAGGTGAAATGCATAGGAGTTTTCATATTCTTTCGAGCATAAAATATTGTTTGAAGAGTTTTTGATAGGATAAATGCTATAATTCCTATGCTATAGATTGATATAATTGAGGATACAAAGATGGTGTTTTCATGAGTAAAAGCGCCTCTTTCGTATAGTGTTTGAATAATTTCTTTCGAGAGTATATATAAAATAATAAAGGCAGGTATAGAAAGGAACAAGACACATTCAATTGCTTGGTTTTGAAGAGTAAAGGTTGTACTTTTGTCTTTTGATTTTAAGGCGCGAGATAATTCTGGCAATACTACCAGTCCCATTGCTACTCCAATAATTGCTATTGGTAATTGGTATGTACGATCTGCATATTGTAGAGCGGAAGCAAGCCCAAATTCTTTGGTGGCTAAAGCCCGTCCTATGATGCTGTTTATTTGGATAATAGTACCTGTGAAAATGAGTGGAAACGTCAACTTTAAAAACTTTCTGACATTATCTGTCAGGCGGGGGTATTGAAAGCGTATCTTGATTCCAGATCTGCGTATATAATAGTACGTTGCCCATAACTGAATTATGCTGGCTAAGGTCATTCCACAAGAAATAAAATATACTGTATCTTGTGGCTTAGAATTGTTTAATAGTGCGTATGTCAGCACAATAATGGAGGGAATATTGAGAAAAACTGGAGTGATAGACGCAACAAAGTAATGCCCTAAGGCATACAATGCGCCAGTTATTAATGCGGTGAGTGCTATGAATATGATACTAGGAAAAATTATTTGAGATAGTTGTATTGTTAGATAATATTCAGGTGATTGATAAGAAAATCCAGGGGCTATTACAAAATGGATGAGGAGCGGCAAGCTGAGTTCTACAACGATCGTTAATACTACGACAATAGTGAGTAGAACACTCCAAATTTCGGAAGAAAGGCGCTGGGCACCTTCAGTGCCATTTAGTTCTTTTTCATGAGAAAATAGAGGGACAAAGGAATTGTGAAAGGCTCCTTCAGCTACTAGTCGTCGAAAGAGAAAGGGGAGAGAGAATGCGATTACAAAAGCATCTGTTACTGCTCCGATGCCGAGGGTCGAAGCCATGAGAGTTTCGCGTATAAAACCAAGAATACGGCTACCTAATATTGATGTCCCCACTGTGAAAAAGTTCCGGATAATTTTCACAGATAGATCTCCTGTTCCCAGAATGGTTTTTTAAAACTAAATACAATGTTTATGTATGAACCTGTATTTTATGCTGGTTTTGGTAAAATACAACGATGACTGCTATATAAAAATAAAAGATTTTCCCATTGTTTTTTGGTTCATACAAGAAACTATCTGATATTTCAATTTTTTCTTTATGATATTCACAGCAAAATTGATAAGGGATTTTTCTTGGATTTAGAAGTTAATTCATTGTAAGATCATTTTTTACAAGGATTGTCTGGTATCATTAATGAAAAGAGGATTTTTATGGATAATAGTATTTCGTCTATCGCGCATATCGATGTAACCTTGCTAGAAAAGCTTGCAAAAGTTGCATTGCAGGTTGGTGTGCATATTAGAGAAGGGCAACATCTCATAGTCATGGCTCCAGTTGATGCATTACCTCTGACAAGATTAATAACTCAGCATGCGTATAAGCTTGGTGCTGGTCTGGTTAGTGTTTTTTATACGGATAGCGAATCTAGTCTCATGCGTTATAGATATGGAGCTCCTCATGCTTTTGATAGATCTGCGGATTGGTTTTGTGAGGGGCTTGCCAAGGCGTATACCGAGGATACTGCATTATTGAGTATTTCAGGGGATGATCCACTATTACTTGTTAATGAGGATCCTGCAAAGGTAAGTCGCGTCAATCGGTCATATTTAAAAGCATATAAGCCAGTTTTAGAGAAGATTTCTAATTTTGATATTAATTGGAGCATTATTCCTTATCCAAGTCTTGCTTGGGCAAAAGTTGTTTATCCTAATGATCCTGATTCAATTGCTCTAGCAAAACTAGCAAAAGCTATTTTTGTAGTATCTCGTTCTGACTGTGCTGATCCTATAATTGCTTGGGCAGAACATAATAATTTTCTCCATAAAAAATCTCAATGGTTAACTCAAAAAGATTTTGCGGAAATTCGTTTTTCAGGGCCTAATACATGTTTGAAAGTCGGTTTAGCGGATGGGCATCAGTGGTCTGGAGGAGCATCCTCTGCGCGGAATGGAATAATTTGCAACCCTAATATTCCTACAGAGGAGGTTTTTACAACTCCTCATGCTCAGAAAGTAGAAGGGTATGTATCTAGCACCAAGCCTCTCGTTTATCAAGGAATGTTGATTGATGATATTAGGGTACGCTTTGATCAGGGGCGTGTTGTTGAGGCGTCTGCGTCAAAAGGAGAGGATATGCTTAATAGAATATTGGACATTGATGAAGGAGCGCGCAGACTTGGGGAGGTGGCGTTAGTTCCTAATACTTCTCTTTTGTCTAAGATGAACACTTTATTTTATGACACTTTGTTTGATGAAAATTCAGCATCGCACATAGCTTTTGGACAATGCTATTCTAAATGTTTGAAAAAACCTTCAAATGCATCTTGTAATTGGATAGAGGAGAGAGGGGGTAATTCAAGTATGACGCATATTGATTGGATGATTGGATCTGGAGATATCAATGTTGATGGACTTACAAAAAGTGGTGTTCTTGTTCCAATTATGAGAGAAGGAGAATGGGTTTTTTAAAATAAACTTCCTTGATCTTCATGGTTTTTTTTCTTTTGACTATTATCTTTTCTTTTTCTTGTATATTTTTTCTCTATAGGAAGGACGGAGTGGTTTTTGTTTGTGATGATGGCACTGGCTTGTCCTTCAAAAAAATCAATCAATATGTTCGTTCCCGCGGATAATTTATTTGTTTTGGTTAGGAGGTTATTGTTCAGATCTCGAATGGTGGAGTATCCGCGTTTGAGTATGTTTCTATGAGCGAGGGATTTTAAGATTCGATTGGGAGTCGAGATAGATGTATGACAATTTTGTATTTTATACGACAACATAAGTTCAATACGGTTGATCGAATCTTTTATATGAGCGTGAAGGCGCGTTATTCTGCTTTTTGTTTGTTCGCATAGCATATGGAGCATCGTGCCTTTTTGTTGTGTTTTTAGGTGGATACAACGTAAATATTGTTCGATTTGATGTTCAATATATTCTTGTTTTTTTATAATATTTTGGCGATATTTTTGGATGTTGTGCAT
Organism: Candidatus Liberibacter solanacearum CLso-ZC1; assembly: GCF_000183665.1. Taxonomy (NCBI): domain Bacteria; kingdom Pseudomonadati; phylum Pseudomonadota; class Alphaproteobacteria; order Hyphomicrobiales; family Rhizobiaceae; genus Liberibacter; species Candidatus Liberibacter solanacearum. The sequence continues at coordinate 255,514 of NC_014774.1, read as the reverse complement.
AGGAACATCTGATTTTATTCTAATAATTGTGTTGTTAAAATAACGGCATTTACGAAAAATGATAATTTCAAGATTGTGCTCTAATTCACGAGATAGCCTATCAAGTTGATAACGTGGGCAAGAAAGAATTTGGTCGGAATTTGGAAGGATTTTGATTAAAGAATTCAGGCAATTGACTTTGTTTTTCGTCAATCGCACGATGCTATGATTTAAACGAGATTCAAGGCTTTTTAGGGATGATGTCAAAAGATGTTTAACAGGGACAGCCATTTCAGCGGCTCCTGTTGGGGTGGGGGCTCGTAAATCTGCTGCATAATCAGACAATGTCCAATCGGTTTCATGCCCTATGGCGGATATGATGGGAATGGAGCTGTTCGCAATGGCTCTAACGATCGTTTCATCATTAAAATGCCACAAGTCTTCTATGCTGCCTCCACCGCGAGCAAGAATGATGATGTCTGGTCTGGGGCAGATACTTTCTTCTTTTAGTCCGTTTAATTGGATAATTGCATTAACGATTTCTCTGGGGCATTCATCGCCTTGTACTTTTGCTGGAAATACAATGACTCGAACGGGAAATCTGCAAGAAATCCGTTGTAAAATATCGCGAATCACCGCTCCGGTAGGTGATGTTATGACTGCGATGTTTTTGGGCATAAAGGGTATGGGATTTTTGTATTTATCGGAAAAAAGCTCTTCTTCCCTTAGTTTTTTTTTCCTTTCTTCTAAAATGGTCATAAGTGCACCTGATCCAGAGGGAATCAGAGATTCTATGATGATTTGATATTTAGAGGATCCTGGAAAGGTGGTTATTTTCCCTAATGCAAGAAATTCTATTCCTTCTTCTGGGGGATGCTCTATTTTGCTGAGCGTTCCTTTCCAAATGACGGCGTCAATTCGCGATTTATTGTCTTTTAAGGAAAAATAAGCGTGTCCTGACGCATGGATTCCTCGATATCCAGATATTTCCCCTCTTACAAAGACATAAGGGAATTTTGATTCAACGGTGTTTTTTAGATGATAGGATAATTCTGACACAGAATATTCTGGGAGAGTCAAAGAGTTTTTTTGAGGAGAAGAATTCATAATTTACAAATAATCTTTATTGATTGAACATGTGTTTAAAAAACAATTTTTAGGAGTAAATTATCATTGTAAAGGCAATATGGAAATAGATATTTTTTAACACTGAAATCCATCAACTTTTAGGTGTTAATCAATATAATCTAAAATATTGTTTTTATTAAGATTGAATGAGAACTATCTTTCGTAAATATGGATTTGTGCACTTTTTATAACATTATAATTGTTTTTTTATTGAAAATTTTCATGTTTTATTTGGGATTCTGACGAATTTTTTGTTATGAATAGGTTTTTTTGATCATTATCTTTAGGATAAAAAGATTATATTGTATGTTTTTCATGCAATTTATATTTTTTGTATAATCTATGTAGAATAAAAGAGTAAATTAGAAAAAATTTGTGAAAGATTCCATGTGAAAAAGTTGATTATTTTCATCATTAATATTTTTATTATTTTTTTGATAGACTTATTCGGATTTGTTTTATTGATGAAATATGGGGTTGATTCATTATGGAGTCGTAGGTTTTCTATGGCAATAGCGTTTTTAACAACATGGAAACCGAATCGTTTGTTTGTGTTTTTTAAGTTACGTCGTAGGTCTTTTGTTGAAACAGTTCGTTATGGGATTGTTGCTTTTTTTTCGTCTATATTAAATTATGTCATATACGTGAAATTACTGATAACTTTCCCAGGAATACAGCCTTTATTAGTGGTTATTGTATCAACAATACCAACCATGATATTTGTTTTTTTGTTATATTTTCGTTTGATTGTAAAAGGTTCTTATTTTATAAAAAAATAGTTTTTTGATTAATATTCAGGTAGGATTTTTCTAATGTTAAGCGTGGCTTTAAAATTTGCAAGTTATTGTATAGCGTTGTAGTTTGCAAGTTACTGTATGGCATGGTATAAGCATAGGAGTATTGACAATTCAGACAGGAGAGCGTTACTGTTTATGGCTGTTGGTACTTTGAGTACGATGGGAAGGGCGGGTTTATTTCCCGCTGTTTTTCGTTTTTTAAGGATTAGTTTTATGAGGGTAAGCGTTGGAAAGTACGCATGTTTTTTGCAGTAAATATGAGCCTCGGATTTTTGGGGATGTGGGATTAGGTCAGGATGTATCTAATATAATTCAGCCTGTTATTGAAGAAATGGGTTTTAGAATTGTGCAAGTATCTCTCTTAGAAGAGAGAAATCTTATATTGCAGATTTTGGTGGAGCGTGATAACGGAACCATGACATTATGTGACTGTGAAGAAGTTTCCAAGGCCATATCTCCGATTCTTGATGTAGAAAATATAATAGAAGAACATTATCAATTGGAGATTTCTTCTCCTGGAATTAATCGTCCAATGGTTAGAAAATCAGATTTTGAGCGATGGAATGGTCATATTGTTGCATGTGAAGTTGCTTCGTCTTCTGGGGATAAAAAAAAATTAGTCGGGAAAATTGTAGGGAAAAGTGACCTTGATTTTTTCCTTGAGAAAAAGGAAGAGGATTTGAAAGATGCGGGGGTATCTCAGATTGCGGTGTCATTTGATTCTCTTCTTTCAGCAAAGCTTGTTATTACAGATGAATTGCTATGCGCTTCCTTGAATAGAAAATGAAGGTTGTGTTAAGTGGTGAGAAATTAGGGAGATTTACATGGTGGTTTCCGCAAACCGACTTGAGCTTTTGCAAATTGCAGATGCTGTTGCTTGTGAAAAGTCAATAGATCGAGATGTGGTGCTCTCGGTTATGGCAGAATCTATTCAGAAAGCTGCTCGCTCTCTTTATGGGACTCTATCTGATATTCGTGTTGAAATTAATCGAGAGACGGGAAATATTTCTATTTGTCGTTCGTTAGAGGTAGTGGAAGAAGTAGAAAACTATGCCTGTCAAATTTCGCTACAATTGGCTCGTGATCGTGATCCTAACATTAATATAGGAGATGTTTTATTTGACCCTCTCCCTCCGATAGATTTTGGTCGAGTCGCGGTTCAATCTGCTAAGCAGGTAATTATTCAAAAAGTGCGTGAGGCCGAGCGCGATCGTCAATATCTTGAGTTTAAGGATAAAGTGGGAGAAATTATTAGCGGTACGGTTAAACGTGTTGAATACGGAAATGTGATTGTTGATCTCGGGCATTCAGATGGGGTTATTCGTCGGGATGAAACAATATCACGAGAAAATCTTCGTCTAGGAGATCGTGTAAGAAGTTACATATACGATGTGAGGCGTGAGCAGAGAGGGCCTCAAGTTCTGTTATCTCGTACGCATCCGCAGTTTATGGTAAAACTTTTTTATCTGGAAGTTCCGGAGATTTACAATGGAATTGTTCAGATAAAAGCTGTTTCTCGTGATCCTGGTTCTCGTGCAAAATTAGCTGTTTTTTCTAGTGATTCTTCTATTGATCCTGTAGGTGCTTGTGTTGGTATGCGTGGATCGCGTGTTCAAGCCGTTGTAGGGGAGTTGAGAGATGAAAAAATAGATATAGTTGTTTGGTCTCCGGATCCTGCAACGTTTGTGATTAATTCACTGCGTCCAGCTATTGTGACAAAAGTTGTTTTGGATGAAGATGTTGGGCGTATTGAAGTGGTTGTTCCTAAAGATCAGCTTTCTTTGGCAATTGGTCGTCGTGGACAAAATGTGCGTCTTGCTTCTCAATTAACAGGTTGGGCAATTGATATTGTCACAGAAGAAGAAGATTCTGTTAATCGTCAAAAGCACTTTAATGAACGTACTCAGTTTTTTATGCAAGCTATTAATGTTGATGAAATAATCGGACACCTTCTAGCTGCCGAAGGCTTTTCTGATATTGAAGAGCTAGCTTGTGTTAAGCTTAGTGAAATTGCTTCTATTGAAGGCTTTGATGAAGAGACGGCTTCTGAAATACAGGGAAGAGCCCGAGAATATATGGAGGGTTTGGAAGTTGCTCGTCGTGAAAAAATCAAGGGACTTGGTGTTTCGGAGGAGTTGTTTAGTATTCCCGGAATGAATACTGAGATTGGAGTGGCTCTTGGGGAGAATGGTATTAAGACTATGGAGGATCTGGCAGGCTGTTCGGTTGATGATTTGCTTGGCTGGGGTGAAGTCAAGAATGGTAAGGTTGAGAATTTTGAAGGATTTTTATCCCAATTAGGTGTTTTAAAAGAGCAAGCTGAAAGTATGATTATTCATGCGCGTTACCATTTAGGTTGGATTGTAAGGGAAGATATAGCAGATGAAAGCGTTGATTGTGCGGATGAAGATGCTACAGATTTGATTAAGAGTTGATAGATTTATTTATTTTCTTGACTGTATTGTGGTTTGATTTCTATCCGTATGGATTGTAAATTAAGTATAATGTTGTTATTTTTATCAAATTTTTCAATTATTTTGGACAATAAACAGTGTTTTACTATAGAAAAGCTTTGAAAAGTATTTCAGAATTATTTTGTAAGTATTTAAAATATGGATATATTGGATTGATGTAATAGGAATTTAAAGTGTACAGAAGGTTGATTGTTTGATTTTCTCCACGGTGGAACTAGAGGCTTATGACCGATAATAAAGATAATAAGACATCAAATGTGACAGAGAAGAAGATTTTGACTTTAAAAGCCTCGTCGTCGAGCGTTAGTCATTCTTCTTTCCCTAATCAAGGTGCGAACCAACAAGGTCGTGCTAGATCTGTTGTGGTGGAGACACGTAAGCGTCGTTCTTATATTCAAGGGGATGAAAAAGTATCAGTATTTCGGAAGAGTTCGAGAGTCATAGAATCCTCCTCTGATAATTCTCAAGATTTATCGCAGTCCAAAGCTAAAGATAATTTGAGAAGAACGTCACGTTCTGAAAAAGGATCTCTGCCAAAAAATGATTCTGCTTTTGGTGGTCTTTCTCAAAGCGAAATAGAAAGTCGTCGTCGCGCGCTTCAAGAAGCGCAGGTGCGTGATGAAGAATCACGAATAAAAAGGGAGCAGGAGTCCCTTGAGCAACGATATCAAGAAAAAAACATCATTCTTTCTGATTCTGGTGATGAAAATCAAGATTTTGAAAATGTTTTTGACAAAAAAGAAGTTTTTTCTAAGAAACAAACTGATCTTTCGGATGCCGATGTCGCTATAGAAGCGGGAACAGAAGCTTCTGTTCTTTCGTCACATGGTGTTAATGAGAGAGGTTTTTCTGTTGTAGAAGGTTCAGAGCTTGTTAGTAATAAATCGCGGAAATCTTCAGACGATTCTAGTGGTAGTCGTGGTAAATCTCGAGGTGGATCTAGTAAGCATCCTTCTGTAAATCCATCCAAGCTTGCGGTGCGTAATAAAGCGGGAGATGATGAGAAAAGGTGTAAAAAAATAAAGATTGTTGCGTCTGCTGATATTGATGAAGAAGGTGATTCTTCCCGAGGAAGGTCTCTTTCCGCGATGCGCCGTCGTCAAGAGAAGTTTCGTAGAAGTAAACGACAAGAAAAGAGAGAAAAAATTTCTCGTGATATTGTGGTTTCTGAAACAATTACGATACAAGAACTATCACAACGTATGTCAGAGCGTTCGGCAGATGTTATAAAGTTTTTGATGAAGGAAGGGGGGCAGATGATGAAGCCAGGAGATGTCATTGATGCTGACCTTTCTGAAATCATAGCTAATGAGTTTGGGCATGTTGTTAAACGTGTTTTGGAATCAGATGTTGAATTAGGTATTTTTGATGTTGTAGATAGTGAGGAGCACTTAGAGGTTCGTCCTCCTGTTGTGACAATTATGGGGCATGTAGATCACGGAAAGACGTCTCTTCTGGATGCTATACGTAATGCTAATGTTGTAAAAGGGGAGGTAGGGGGTATAACCCAGCATATAGGAGCGTATCAAGCTGATTATCGCGGGAAGAAGATTACCTTTATTGACACTCCAGGTCATGCTGCTTTCTCTGAAATGCGTGCTCGTGGTGCTCGTATTACAGATGTTGCTGTTCTTGTTTTAGCGGCAGATGAGGAAATAATGCCTCAAGCTATTGAATCTATAAAACATGCTAAATCTGCTGATGTTTCGATTGTTGTTGCTATTAATAAAATCGATAAAGCAGGTGCCAATGCGCAAAAAGTTCGTATGGATCTGTTAAACCATGATGTTTTTGTTGAAAGTATGGGGGGGGAGATTTTAGATGTTGAAATTTCTGCTAAGGACAATCTCCATTTAGATAAATTGCTTGATTCCATTCTTTTGCAAGCTGAAATTCTTAATTTGAGAGCTAGCACGAATCGTAAGGCAGAGGGTGTGGTAGTTGAAGGTCAGCTTGATCGTGGAAAAGGCCCTGTAGTGACTGTTTTAGTGCAAAAAGGGACCTTGCGTATAGGTAATATTTTAGTTGTCGGTGATCATTGGGGAAAGATCAGGGCATTGTTTAATGATAGAGGACAGAATATTTCAGAGGCTCTCCCATCTATGCCGGTTGAGATTCTTGGGCTTCAAGGATTGCCGATGGCTGGAGATAGATTTGGTGTTGTTGATAGTGAAAGTCGTGCGCGAGAAATTACGCAATATAGAAAGCGTGTAACACGGAACAAGTCTATGGCGCGTCGATTGGGATCGCGTAGTTTTTTAGAGAATTTTATGAGAAATGCCGATATATCCTCTAAAGTAAAAGAATTTTCTGTAATTATAAAAGGTGATGTTCAAGGTTCCGTTGAGGCTATCGTGAATTCTTTGAGCGAATTAAAAACAGATGAAGTTTGTGTTTCAATTGTTCATTCTAGTGTTGGGGCGATCAATGAAACGGATGTATCATTGGCTAAAGCCTCTGATGCTGTGATTTTTGCTTTTAATGTTAATGCAAGTTCTCAAGCGCGAGCGCTTTCTACAAGAGATGGTGTAAAAATACTTTATTATAAAATTATTTATGATCTTATTGATTCAATTAAAGATTTTATGTCGGATCTTTTACTCCCAGAAGTTCGGGAAACGTTTTTGGGTAATGCTGAAGTGTTAGAGGTTTTTTCCGTTACTAAGCTAGGAAATGTGGCTGGTTGTAAAGTATTAGAAGGGAAAGTTGCACGCGGATCAGGTGTACGGCTTATGCGCGATGGAAAAGTGATGTATGAAGGGAAGCTTAAAACGCTGAAGCGTTTTAAAGATGAGGTTTCAGAAGTTTATATGGGGCAAGATTGTGGTATGGCTTTTGAAAAATATGATAACATGCAAGCTGGCGATATGATTGATTGTTTCAGTATAGAGCATGTAAAACGGTCTCTATGATTGATTTTTATTGGACTTAAGTATTGAGGATGAGGATATTGTGCTTTGAAAAATAAGAGTTCAGTCCCTTCTAGGCGTGCATTACGTGTTGGGGAAGAGGTTCGATCTGCCCTGATGTGGGTTATTTTGAACAATGAATTTCAGGACAATTTGATTCATAGGGATATTATATCTATTTCAGAGGTTTGTATGTCAGTGGATTTGAGGGTTGCCACGGTGTATGTTTCCTTGCCTCCAGATGTTTCTCCGGATGTGGTCATTGATGCTTTAAAATGCAATAATAAATTTCTTCGGGGACGTATCAGTCAATCTCTTCGAAACCTAAAATATATTCCGGAGCTGCGATTTCGGTATGATACATCATTGCAGAATTATTGGAAGATTGATACATTGATGTGTTCGTCGAAAGTAGTGCGTGATTTGAAAAGTGACGGTGTTGTTTAATTATTCAAAGCGTATGGGGTTTTGTAAAATAATTTTCCATTGTTATTGGAAAAGAAGTAAGATCATGGATATTATATCTTACAATTGATTCTTTTTTACTTGTCCAAAAGTAAGAGAATTAAAATTAACGTTTTTTATATGTTTCTTTGAAAAGGGGTGTTTATGTCAATAACTTTAGAGCGTAAAGGACAGCTTATAAAGGAATACGCTATTTCACCGGGGGATACTGGTTCTCCAGAAGTGCAGGTTGTCATTTGTACTGAACGAATAGCAAATCTTACAATTCACTTTAAAAATGCTAAAAAAGATGTGAATTCTAAAATGGGTCTTAATGGATTAATTTCCTTAAGAAACTCTCTTTTAAAGCATCTTAAAATGAAAGATGTGAAAAGATACAAAAAGTTAATTGAGAGTTTAAAGCTTCGTCGATAATTTTTTTGTTTTTCTTATATGTTGTATTAAAGTAAGCTTTTGTATTAGTATTCAGGTAAGTTTAGTCTTTTCTATTCTTTTAAATGGCTTCAAATTTCGATGAGGATAGTTGGAATTTTATTTGTACAGCTCATTTTTCTTTGCGTACTTCTTTGAGCGCATGCTTTTAGTTGGTCTTTATAATTAGGGATATATAATATGTTCGATGTGCATACAGTTGAAGTTGATTGGGCTGGGCGTCCACTTAAATTGGAAACTGGTAGGATTGCCCAACAATCTGACGGTGCTGTGTTGGCAACTTATGGAGAAACAGTTGTTTTGGCTACTGTTGTTTTCGATAGAAATCTTAAAAAAGACCAGGATTTCTTTCCTTTGACTGTTAATTATCAAGAACGGACATATGCTGTTGGTAAGATTCCAGGAGGTTATTTAAGGCGCGAATCTCGTCCTACTGAAAATGAAGTTTTGATTTCTCGTATGATTGATCGTTCTATTCGGCCGTTGTTTCCAAAACATTATAAAAATGAGACTCAAGTAATCATTAATGTTATGCAGCATGATTTGGAAAATGATCCTCATGTTGTTAGTATGGTAGCTGTTTCGGCTGCGTTAATGTTGTCGGGGCTGCCGTTTGAAGGTCCTATCGCAGGTGCACAAGTAGATTATGTTGATGATAAGTATGTTTTAAATCCACCGTTAGATGGAGAAAAAGGATCTCTGGATCTTTTTGTTTCAGGAACTCGAGATGCTGTACTTATGGTTGAATTAGAGGCTAATCAGTTGTCGGAAGATGTTGTTCTTGATGCTATCATGTTTGGTCATGCTGAATGTAAACCTGTTATTGAAGCTATTTCAAAGCTTGTAAAGATGTGTGCAAAAGAACCGATATTTTTCGATTCGAAAGATTTGTCAAAATTAGAAGAGGAAATGTTTCATATGTTTGGGGCGGATCTTCGGAATTCTAGTTTTATTCCTGAAAAATCTGTGCGTTGTGAAGCTATTAATGACATTAAAGAAAAAGTTTTTTCTCATTTCTGTACTGAAGATTCTTCTTGGACTGAAGAGGAAGTTAGTTCTGTCTTTGAAGATATGCATGCCAAAGTTGTTCGAGCAAGTATCGTTGAAAATAAAATTCGTATGGATGGGCGTGATGTTGAGACGGTGCGTGATATTAGTGCGCAAGTTGGTCTTTTACAACGCACACATGGTTCATCGTTTTTTTCACGGGGTAGTACTCAAGCGATAGTTGTTGTTACTCTTGGAACAAAAGAAGATGAACAGTATGTTGATTCTTTAGCGGGAACGCAAAGAAATGATTTTATGATGCACTATAATTTTTTCCCTTTCTCTGTTGGGGAAGTTGGTCGCATAGGTGCTCCTAGTCGGCGTGAGATTGGTCATGGTAGATTGGCACGACGTGCTATTCATCCTATTTTGCCGCAAGCTGCGCAATTTCCTTATACGTTGCGTATAGTTTCTGAAATAACAGGGTCTAACGGTTCTTCTTCAATGGCGACGGTGTGTGGTGCTTCGTTAGCGTTGATGGATGCTGGAGTTCCTATATCTAAACCAGTCGCTGGAATAGCTATGGGGCTTGTCAAAGAGGATGATCAATTTGTTGTTTTGTCTGATATCTCAGGCGAGGAAGATCATTTTGGGCATATGGATTTTAAAGTTTCAGGGACGGATTCAGGCATTACTGCTATGCAAATGGATATGAAAATAAGAGGTATTTCCAAGGATATTATTATGGTTGCTTTGCAACAAGGGAAAAGAGGTCGTCTTCATATTCTTAATGAAATGTCTAAAGTTATATCAGAAAGTCGTTTGCAACTTGGTGAATTTACTCCACGGGTCGAGATTATGGTTATTCCTCCTGATCAGATACGAAACGTTATTGGAGTAGGGGGTAAAGTAATCCGTAATATAGTTGAAAAGACAGGGGCAAAAGTTAATATAGATGATGATGGTACTATAAAAATAGCATCGTCTTCTCCTGCAGAAATAGAAGCTGCTTGTGAAATGATACGCTTAATTACTGATGTGCCAGAGGTTAATAAGATTTATAAAGGACATGTGGTTAAGGTTATGGACTTTGGTGCTTTTGTTAATTTTTGTGGTGCTCGTGATGGGCTTGTACATATATCTCATCTTTCCACCGAAAGGGTCGCTAAGACGAGTGATATAGTAAAAGAAGGTGATGTCGTATGGGTGAAATTGTTGGATTTTGATGATCGGGGAAAGATTAAATTATCTATGAAAGTTGTGGATCAGAATACAGGTAAACCTATTTCTTGATTATTAAATTTTCTTTAAAGTTATTTGTATGGAATACTTAAGGAATAATTTTTAATATAAATTAGTAAAGTTTTATTTTTTCTTTTTATTGAAAAAGAAAAATTGGTTTAATTTATGATTTTGATATATGTAGTTTGATATTTTTTATATAAACATGAGCGCATTATTTAGTGTATGTAATATATTTTGTATTTGCTATAATTCGTATCAAAATCTTTTTCATGTGTTTTATATTTCTTTTTATTGTATTGCCAACTACGAATGATGTTTATATGATGAATAAAAATATTTTTTATAAACAAAGGTGTAAAAGTAATAAGTAATTTTTTTTTAATGATAAAGAAACATTTTTAAAAGTATTTTTTGTTAAATTATAGAATAATAATAATTGTAATTATACGTTTGTTTTTTATGATAGAGAGTATTTTTGGATATTTTTACTATGAAGTATTTTGTATTATAGAGCTTTTTTTGAAATTAAAAAAGATATGTATGGCTTCGCAATTGTAATTGCGTGAGAAATTTTTTTGTCGTTTGGTTTGGTTTTATATCTAGGTGCATGTGTCTTCCTTTGTTTGGTATGCCTACGCCTTGTCCTATGTAAAGAAGAGATTCGCCATAAAAAAATAGAGGAGGTAATATATGGATGATGACGCTACTTTTGATGGTTCTGAGAAGATTCTAGAAATGACTGTTAATATAGTTGCTGCGTATGTAGGTAATCATGTTGTTCCGATGGGTGATATCGGATCTCTTGTTGCAGATGTACATACTGTACTTAGGAACTTAATTTCTCATAATCCTGGCCAGGATAATTTGCCGACAGAAAGGCTTAAGCCTGCAGTACCAATACGCAAATCTATAGAAAATGGACTTTTATATTGTCTTGAAGATGGTATGAAGTTTAAATCTTTGAAACGTCATCTTATGACGCATCATAATATGACCCCTGAGGAATATCGTATTAAATGGAATTTGGCTAGTGATTATCCTATGGTTTCTCGGGAATATGCCAATACTCGTTCTAAACTTGCTAAAAATATGGGCCTTGGACGTGGACGTAAGAAACGATAGTTTTGCCTTTCGGAAGTGTAAAATATGGTTTTGGGATCAGGTTGTACTTATCTTGAAAATATGATTTTTTTAGCTGTATTTTTCTAAAAGTAATAGTATTTATGGCTAGCACTATATTCGTGTGATAGTGAAAAATATTTTCGAAATTATGGATTCTATTTTTTTATAATTTATAAAAATAGAAAAATATTTTTTGATTAACAAATATATAATATAAGTAAAAAATACTATTTTTTACATTTCTCCTTTTTTCTTATCATCTATAAGATTGTTCGGAATTTAGTATCCAATTTTAGAGGCTATAAGGCGAGAATTTTTAATTCCCAATCGTACTCTGTCTGCTCCTTTAGTATATATCTCTGCTTGAGATACAGTTTTCCAACCATATCCGGCCATGAGCTCGTGAGTTGTAGCTCTCGCTTCAGCTTGAAAAGTGTAGCGGAAAGTTTTCTGACGCCATGAGCAGATTTCTTAATTCCTGCCTTTTTATCTTTTTCTTTCAACCAAAGGCTGAATTGAAAAGCATTCATCTTTTCTTTCTCTCTCTTGAGGATGAAGGTTTCTCTACCTGTTGGTGTTATTTCAAGAATTTTCATGAAGCTATCGGGTAGTTCAATTGTGACTGTTGTCTCTACTTTTTGAGTTTGGATAGAACAGATATTGCCTTTAAGGTGTTGGTATCCAGCTCTGCATGCATTCGAACATCTTAATCCAGAAAAAATTAGAAATTCAAAAGCAAGGCGGGATTGTGATCCAAACCTTTTGAATTGGAAGGATTCTTCTTTTGTCCATGCCTTAAAACCATCGCTTTTGTATCTTGGATTTTCTATCCCGCTGCATGGATTGATTTCAAGGTATTCTTGTTTGCATGCCCATTTGAAAAAGCCCTCATGGAAGCAAGGAACTGGACAGCACTCGCTGGTGTATCTTTACGGTCTACAAAATGTGCTTTGAAGTTAGTTTTTTATAATAAAAATCCCCTGATTTTTTAATAATTTGATCAAAATAAAGGTCCAATCGCTTCCTGGAATTGAGTGTTAAACTCGCCCAATGAGCGCTTTTACGATATTGAGATATAAACCATCTAAGGGTCTGAGGCTCTTTTTTCTGTGGTTTAATGTATCCTTGCTCTATCGGTATTCCTGATAGAGCGGATAAGTAAGCGGGCATGAAGTTAGGTTCTAGGATAAGGTAGACAGATGCGAGCAGCTCCGTTTTTCCTGAAATAGAAAACCAACTTTCCATGCCGAGTATATTGTTTGACTACATATGGTAGAAGTTTTTTCTTATACATTACGCTTCGGGAGTCCTAAAGGATTACTATTATCTTCTTCTGCGGGTGGATTTTTCCTTTTACTTAAAGGCTCAAACCGATAGATAGTTCCATCCCGTTCAATCTCAATTCTAATATTGTTTTCTTTGGCTATACGGGCGGTATCACGGATACTGATACGTCCTTTGTTAGGATTAATAGGTTTTTCTTGGACCATTTTCTCACTCCTCAAATTCAATCCATGCATTAGGACTTTCTACTGGTTAGCCATGTTCTTGTTTGTCGACACTTGCATTCTATTGGTGAAACTAGTATTATTCCATGCTTTTGGGACGCATATCAGACCTCTAGAAATATATTTAATAGTCTTTGAAATATTAAATTTATTCTTTAGTAGTGAGAACCTTCTATTTTTTGGATGGAAGAAATACTTTTTAAGCTAGCCTTGTTTTCAAAAAAAATTAGAGAATTGATGATTTGTATAGACTCTGCCTTTTGACTCTTTTGATCTTATTCTATTAAGAGATGACATCACGTTTACGTTTTCTTTCATCTTCCCAACACTAGGTCGCGGTGATGATTGGCAAAATTGATACTTCTGTGTGGTTTTTCTTCTTTGCCATTTCTTAGGTTTTTAATATTCTCGCTAAAAGATCTGCTTTTTTTCTCTAAAAATTCATACTTGATAAGGGATGTCCTAAAATCCATCACAACACAGTCTTGTTTGATAAACTGGCTTATTTATTAACATTATTTTTATGTGATTGAGGTTTGTGGCTTTATTCGATTGATAGGGATGAGCTTATGAACCAATTGTGAAGAAAATCCTCATATATGCAAGTTAAATCTTCAAGGTCTTTGAGAAGTACGTTTTCATTCACTGCGTGAATTGTTTTTCCTACAAGTCCAAACTCTATAACTGGGCAGTGATCTTTGATAAAGCGGGCATCAGACGTTCCTCCAGTTGTAGATAATTGGGGTGTTCCCCCAGTTACACGATGGATACTTTCGCTTAACAAAGAGGTTAGTGTCTTGTTATCTGTTAAAAAAACAGGGCTTACAGGTGATGAAAAGTGTAGGTTATAAGATAATTTTGGCATATTTTGTAAGCTTTTTGTTAGTCGAGATTCTATTTCTTTTTTTAAGGTTTGTTCGTTCCATAGATTGTTAAAGCGTATGTTAAAAGAGATTTTTACTTTTGCTGGGATAATGTTTTTTGCAGGATTTCCTACGTCTACTGTCGTTATTTCTAGATTTGTTGAAGGAAAATCAGTATTACCGGTGTCAAATTCTATGGTTGTTAATTGATGCAGTAATGGGATAAGTCCTTTTATTGGATTGTTTGCTAGGTGTGGATAAGCTACATGTCCTTGTGTTCCATGGATTATGATTTCACCGGAGAGACTGCCTCTGCGTCCTATTTTTATTGTATCTCCGAGGATATGGCTACAGGTTGGCTCTCCTACTATGCATGCATCCCATTGTTCTCCGTTTTTTTTTGCCCATGAAAGCATCTTTTTTGTTCCATTTATTGCAGGGCCTTCTTCGTCTCCGGTAATTAGAAGGGAAATAGATCCGAAATTTGTATGTTTTGGAATAAATCTAGAAACGGCGGCTATAAAACAAGCAATGCTTCCCTTCATATCAACAGCTCCGCGTCCATATATTCTTCCTTCTGCAACGGTAGCTGAAAATGGTGGATACATCCATTCATCAAGATTCCCAGGAGGAACGACATCAACGTGTCCAGCAAACATTAAATGGGGTTTTTTTACACCAAAACGAGCATAAATATTCTTAACGTCGGGTGTATTTTCTTCTTGAAAAATTTGTTGTTTGATGGAAAAGCCAAGAGGTTTTAAAGTATCAGCAAGCATGGACATTGCTCCTCCATCTTGCGGGGTGATTGAAGGGCAGTTTATTAATTTTATGAGATTTATTAGATAATCATGAGTCATTTATTAGGCATCCTTTAAAATTATGAATAATCACGTAATAATGTATTGATACTTGTTTTGGATCTCGTCTTTTCATCTACTTTTTTAATAATAACCGCACAATAAAGATTTGGTGCTACAGTGTTATTTTTTAAATCCTTTCCAGGATAGCTACCAGGAACGACAACAGAATATGGGGGTACTTCGCCATAAGTAATTGTTCCGGTACTGCGATCTATGATTTTAGTAGATTTTCCAATGAACACACCCATCCCGAGCACAGAACCTTCTCGGATTATACACCCTTCCACTATTTCAGAGCGCGCTCCAATAAAACAATTGTCTTCTATGATTGTTGGTCCTGTTTGTATTGGCTCAAGTACGCCACCAATGCCTACTCCTCCAGAAATATGGACATTTTTCCCGATTTGAGCGCACGATCCAATGGTTGACCAAGTATCAACCATTGTTCCTTCATCAATATAAGCGCCAATGTTAACAAAAGATGGCATTAAAACGGTTCTGGGGGCTATGTATGCAGAGTGACGAATTATTGCTCCAGGAATGGTGCGGAGATTATGTTTTTCAAAATCTTTTTTTGTCCACTTTGCAAATTTTGCAGGTATTTTATCCCACCATATCGAGTGTCCATTCCCGCCTGAAATAATTTGCGTGGGATTAATTTGAAATGATAATAAGATAGCTTTTTTTATCCATTTATGTGTGATCCAGCGACCATCGCTATCACATGATGCAACGCGTATCGAACCATTATCTAAAAGATTTAAAGTAGATTGAACGGCGTCTTTTACTTCTTTTGAAAATGAGCTATTTTTAGAATCAAATCTGTTAAAGTGGGAATCAATGATTTTTTCTAGGGTGGTAACAGTGATTGCATTCATGGAATGTATTCCTTGAGTCAAGAAGTAGCCTAATACTTTAAATAAGAAAGATTCAAAGCCTTAGAGTAGAGAATTTTTATGGCGCACCTATACTATTTTTTCAAGGATGATTTTTCTTCAGATACGTGCAGTTCTTTTCGAATTTTTTGTGCATTAAAATCTAAATTTTCCAAAGTTTCTGTTTTTTGTGTGGGATGGATATTGGTGTGAAGGGTATTGTCCCCGCTTTTGCAAGGGATGACATGAAAATGCAAATGAGGTATTGTTTGTCCCGCGGAAGTACCATTAAATTGCATGATTTGAATTCCATCTGCTTGAAAAGCGTTCTTGCAAGCTTTAGCAATTTTTTTGACAACAAGTATTATCTGGGAAAGCACTTCTGGAGGAACCTCAAAAATATCTCTTGCACGACATTTTGGGATAACCAAAACATGTCCTGGGCTATGCGGCATAATATCCATTAGAGCAATCAACGCATCGTCCTCGTAAACACGACATGCATTTATTTCTCCGCGTATGATTTTTATAAATATGTTTTGATCGTCATATTGAGGAGAAGATTTTTCTACCATGAGTATGTTCTCCCTATTGTTTAGTCAGTGATTTTAGTTAGATTGATCATAATATTTTAGCAAAATTTGTGAATTGTAATGGGATTGAACTTAATTCAAAAAACAAATACTGTGCATTATAACAGTTTATTTGGTTCCTGCAAATAGGTGATAAGATTCTTTTATGGTTTTGAATATCTATTCATAGATATGTTTTCAAGGAAAAGAAAATAATTTTTAAGTAATTTAGCACAATGTCTAGGGGATTAGCTTGATTTTATGTTGAGTCGAGTGTATCTCCATAAGGTATTTAAATATTTCGCACGCAAAGATACGGAGTTGTCAGCTTTACTTGGTTGATGACTTTTCCGGTGGCATAGTGCTTTAGCATTGTGATTCACGTTTTGCGGAGGACAAACCGGATTATAAAAGGATTTTTTTAAGTTATGGCTATTCCAAATTTTACTATGCAGCAGCTTTTAGAGAGCGGGGTTCAATTTGGTCATCGGAAGTTTTTATGGAATCCGAAGATGAAACCTTATATTTTTTGTGAACGTAGTAATACTCATATTATAGATCTTTCTCAGACAGTTCCTATGCTCCATAAGGCGTTGCAGGTTGTTTCTGATACTGTTGCACGAGGAGGTCGTATTCTTTTTGTGGCAACGAAACCACAAGCATCTAATGTTGTAATGGAAGCTGCCAAGCGTTCGGCTCAGTATTGTGTGAATTCTAAATGGCTAGGTGGCATGATGACCAATTGGAAGACTGTCTCTCAATCTATTCAGAAGTTACGAGATCTTGATGAGCTTCTTAGTAAAGAAAACCAAGACTTCACAAAAAAAGAACGGTTAAATATTGAGCGTAGACGCGACAAGCTTAAAAGAGCTTTGGATGGTATTCGTGATATGGGCGGATTGCCTGATTTAATGTTTATTATAGATACTAATCGAGAAAAGCTTGCCATTGAAGAAGCACGTCGTTTGCGTATACCTATAGTAGCTGTAGTTGATAGCAATTGTAATCCCGATTTGATAGACTATATCATACCGGGAAATGATGATTCTGCTCGATCCATTGCATTGTTTTGTGATCTTGTTGCATCTGCTGCTATTGATGGTATTGCGCGACAACATAGTTATATGGGTGGGGATACGAAACCCTTAGATAATGATGTAAAGAGTTTAGAGGAAGATTCGAAAAATTTGGAAGGTGAAGTTGCTCCTTCTGCAAATTTGGAAGGTGAAGTTGCTCCTTCTGCAGATTCAACTTCTAATGATAAAGAGCAGGGCGTTGTTTCTGAATCAGTGGATTGATGTTTATAGTTATATATAGGGAAGGTTTTTTTAATGGGTACAATATCTGCTGTTGCAGTAAAAAATTTGCGTGAGAAAACCGGCGCCGGTATTATGGACTGTAAGAACGCTCTTGCTGAAGCTAAGGGTGACAGTGAATTGGCAATTGATATTTTGCGTACTAAAGGGTCTCTTGCTGCGAATAAAAAATTAGGCAGGACTACTTTAGAAGGGTTGATAGGAATTACTCATGATGGTTACGAGAAAGCTGCTATTGTAGAGGTTAATGTCGAAACTGATAGTTTAGCGAATAATGCTGATTTTCAAGGTCTTGTTTCTAATATCGTCAAGGTCGCTGTTTCTACAGATGGAACTTTGAAAAATATTCTTGCAGCGCCATTTGATAGTACTGGAATTATCGTAGAAGATCAGATTAAACATTACATAGCGATTACTGGAGAATGTATCAAGTTAAATCGCTCGGGCCTCCTTTCAGTTTCGGAAGGAGTGGTGTCTTCTTATATCCATTCCTCTCCCTCTAAAGGATTGGGGACAATCGGTGTACTTGTAGCTCTGCAATCTTCTGCTAAAGACAAAAAAAAGCTTTCCGCTATTGGAGAGCAGATTGCGTTGCATATAGCGCTTGCTTCTCCATCAGTGATTTCCGTTCAAATGCTTGATTCTTCTATTGTTGCAAATAAACGCGCTTATTATATGACGGAAACTTTTAATTCTGGGAAATCGGGGAATGTTGTTGAAAAGGTAGTAGATGGAAAGATGCAAAAGTTTTTTAAAGAATGCGTTCTTTTGCATCAAGACTTTGTTGTTGAGCCTTCTAAGACTATATCTGATTTTTTGAAAGAATCTGAAAAATTAGTTGATGCTCCAATTGAAATTATTGGTATGTTGCATTTTGTTGTGGGAGGTGAAATAGAAGAAGATTCTAGGAGTTGATATTATCCTTAGGTTTTGATTAAGGAATGTTTTGTGGAAGATATGATTTTCCGTTGTATTTTTGTCATTTAAAGATTTTGATTAGAGAGAAATAATTGTCTGATTTACCCTATAAACGTATCCTTTTAAAAGTTTCAGGCGAAGCTCTTGCTGGTGATTCAGGGTTTGGAATTGATATGGATTCTGTTGATCGGATATGTGCGGATATAGCTGAAGTGCATGCAAGAGGTGTTGAGATCGGAGTCGTTGTAGGTGGGGGAAATATATTCAGGGGCAGTAAAATTATTGCGGAAAATTATCAGCCAAGTGAACGCTCTACCGCCGATTCTATAGGTATGCTGTCCACGGTTATTAATGCTTTGGTATTAGATGTCGCTTTGCGTAAAATAAACGTGCCTACTGCAATTTTATCCTCTATATTTATGCCTCAGGTTTGCGAAGTATTTTCGTGTCGCAATGCTGTTTCGTATCTTTCTCAGGGCCGTGTTGTTATATTTTCCGGGGGAACTGGCAACGCTTTTTTGACGACTGATTCGGCGGCAGCATTACGAGCAAGTGAGATAGGGGCTGACGTAATTTTAAAAGGAACGCAAGTGGATGGCGTATATTCTGCCGATCCCAAGAAAGATTCATCTTCTACACGATATGATAGTTTGACGTACAGTCAGATTCTCGAAAAAGGATTAAGGGTGATGGATTTTGCTTCTATCGTTTTGGCACGTGATGGCGCTATTCCTATCATTGTTTTTTCTATACATTGTCCAGGAGGAATGCTGGAGGTATTGTCGGGATTGGGGCGTAGAACTATTATATCTGGAGAATAATTTCTCATAGAATTAAGTGGTTTGTATGAAAGGTAGGAATGATTTATGAATCAAGCTATTGATTTAAAAAGCATCAAAGATCGTATGAATGATGCTATCTCTTTTTTAAAAAAGGATATGATGACTTTGCGTACGGGAAGGGTTTCTACCTCTATGCTTGATCTAGTAAAGGTTGATTCTTATGGCTCACGTGTCCCGTTAAACCAGGTAGCCAACGTTACTGTATTAGATCCTCGTACGCTTGCAGTTTCTGTTTGGGACAGCTCAATGGTTTCATCTGTAGAGCGTGGTATTCATGATTCTAATCTTGGCTTTAATCCTATTGTTGAAGGTCAGGTATTACGAATACCTGTCCCTGAAACCACTGAAGAGAGACGTCTTGCGCTTGTTAAAGTTGCTCATAATTATGCTGAAAAAAGCAAAATTTCAGTTCGCAACATTCGTCGTGATGGTATGGATTATTTAAAAAAATCTAAGAAATCCGGCAAAATAAGTGAGGACATTGCTGAAAGTTTAGAAAATGATGTTCAAAAGATGACAGACGCGACGATAAAAGATATTGATTCTTTTTTTGAGGAAAAAAAGAAGGAGATTATGCGTTTTTGATATTTTTTGAAATATTCTGGATTTTTTTGGTAGCGATGTTATGACGTTTTTATTAGTTCCCGATCATATTGCCATTATTATGGATGGTAATGGGCGTTGGGCACGTGAACGAGGTCTTCCGCGTTATGCTGGGCATCGCAAAGGCATAGAGGTATTCAGTGAGATAGTTGTTGTTGCCACTGAAATAGGTGTAAAGAATCTTACCATCTTTGCTTTTTCGATTGATAATTGGCGTAGACCTAATTCTGAGATTACGCAAATTGTAAAATTAATTAATTCCTTTATTAATAAAGGATTTGATGTTTTGAAAAAAAACAATGTGAAAGTTCGTGTTATTGGAAATCGTTTAAGCTTAGATGATGATATTTTGCTTTTATTAAAAGAAATTGAAGAAAAAACGCAATTTAATACAGGATTGAAATTATTTATTGCTTTTAATTATAGTTCGCGTGATGAGATTTCTCGGGCTTTCAAAGGTATTTTAAAGGATATAGAATCTGGCTTTTTATGTTCGCATGATATGAGCAGTTCTTTGATTGCTAGATATTTAGATACATCAGATATTCCTGATCCAGATCTTATTATTCGCACAGGTGGCGAGAAGCGTTTGTCTGACTTTTTGCTTTGGCAGGCAGCTTATTCAGAATTTGTTTTTATACCAGAGTATTGGCCTGATTTTTCCCGAGAATTATTTTTATATGCGGTAGACCAATATGCTCTCCGTGACAGGCGGTTTGGTGGTTTATCTAAAAAAGAGATGGATGTTATTTGAATGTCACAAGAGCTGAGATTGAGGATTATTACCGGATTTTTGATGGCGTGCAGCTTGATCTTAATAGCTTGGATAGGCGGCATATGGTTTCGTCTGTGCATGATAATGATAGGTCTGTGCATTTACTATGAATGGCTACATATCACCAATTCATCGTTTTTAAGTTTAGGCGAAAAAATCATGAGGTTTATCGTTTTTTCTTTTGTTTTCTATATGATAATCATTGGTTTTTTTAAATTAGCTGCTTGCTTATTGATTTTATATTCTTTCGTAGATTGGATTATTTCTAGGGTGAAGAGTAGAGGTTTTTGGCATTCTTTAGGAATCGTTTACTCTGGATTGCCGCCAATTGCGCTTGCTTCTCTTCGTGGGGATGGTTTTGAGGGCTTTGTTATAGTTTTTTTTATTTTTTCTGTTGTATGGAGTACGGATGTTTTTGCATACTTTGTTGGTCGTTCTATAGGTGGAGCTAAAATAGCTCCAAATATTTCTCCTGGAAAAACTTGGTCGGGATCTTTAGGGGGATTGTTTTTTGGTGTTGGTATCGGCGTAGCTCTATTGTCTTGGTTTTATTCAAATTCCCTCCAGTCAGCGTGGGTTCTTTCTATGATGATCTCTATATCTTGTCAATTGGGTGATCTGTTTGAATCCTATGTTAAGAGGTGTTTTGGCGTTAAGCAATCGGGATGGTTGTTCCCGGGGCATGGTGGTGTGATGGATAGATTTGACGGGTTGATTTTTTCTTGTTTGACTATATCTGTGATCTCTTTTTTAGGAGATAGTAAGGGATATATAGGATTTTTTTAATAATATTTTTAAGTATATTGATGCAATCAGACGGTTTATTTGATTAAATATAGAGGGGTATATGATGTTTTTATTGGATTATTTACTATTATACTTTGGTTCTATTTTTATAATCGTTTTTATACATGAATTTGGACATTATATTGTAGCACGCTTGTGTAATGTGAGGGTGATTTCTTTTTCTATAGGATTTGGAGCTGAACTTATTGGATTTACGAGTCGTTCTGGTACGCGTTGGAAGGTTTCTGCTGTTCCTTTAGGGGGATATGTCCGTTTTTCAGAGGATGATCAGGATGTCCGTTCTTTTGTGTGTGCTGCATCGTGGAAAAAGATTCTGATTATATTAGCCGGTCCATTTGCAAATTGCATTATGGCTATTTTAATAAGTACATTTTTTTTCTATAAAACTGGAATGATAGAGTCAGTTATATTTGATGTATATCCTAATAGTCCTGCGGCTATTTCTGGCGTCAAAGCTGGAGATCGGATAGTATCGCTTGATGAAATGCCTGTCTCAACGTTTGATGATATTGCGCCTTATATAAGGGAAAATGTTTCGAAGGAAATAGTTGTCGGGGTCCATCGCGAATATGTCGGTATATTAAAGTTGAAAGTAGTGCCTTCTTTTCTTGATTTTGTTGATCGTTTTGGTGTAAAACGGCGAATTCCATCAATTGGAATTTCGTTCAATTATGATAAGACGCGATTGCAATATAGGACGGTTTCACAGTCTTTTTTGAGGGGATTAAAAGAGATGGGTTTGATAACGCAAAGGACTCTTAGTGTCTTGTCTAATATTTTTTCTCGAGATATAAAATATCAAATATCTGGGCCAATAGGTATTGCAAAGGCTGCGAAAGACTTTTCTGATCAGGGGTTTGATTCTTATATTGGATTTATATCTTTTTTTTCTTGGATGGCGGGTTTCATGAATTTATTGCCTATCCCGATTTTGGATGGCGGGAATGTAGTGATTTTTATTCTTGAAATGATAAGAAGGAAACCTCTCGAGGTTGCTGTTGCAAGAGTTATTACCGGGATTGGAATATGTATAATTTTAGTGTTGTTTATGCTAGGTATACGCAATGACATTTATGGGCTAATAAAGTAATGTAAATTATTATTAATTTTTAGTTTTCTCATATACATAAAGATGGCATTGGATAAAGGAATATATTTATTCGGATTTAGGAGTGGGTAAGTGGGCAAAGACAAAAAGGACTCGTATGGGGGTAAAGAGCAGTTGAAACAATATTTTCCAATATATCTCCGAATGGGATTTTTCCTTCTTTTTTGTTCTATTATTAGTGTTTCTGCGGTTCATGGTGCCAACGCATTTTCTGTCAGTAAAATTGAGGTTCAGGGTGCTACAGATATCGGTAGAAAGCTTGTTCTTTCCCGCATTCCTATAGTAGTAGGAAAATATTTTTCTGATAACGATTTAGATGATTCTGTAAAGCTAATTTATTCTACGGGATATTTTTCTGATGTAAAAATTAAGGTTATAGATTCTACACTTTTTATAGATTTGGTGGAAAATAAAATTATAAATGGGCTTGTTTTTATTGGGAACAATAACGTAAAAAACACTTATTTAGAGAGGTTGGTACGATCTCGTCCTACTACTGCGTATGATAAGGGTATCGTCAGTTCTGATGTGGTTAGAATCAAACAAGCCTATGCTTCTATAGGTTATTTGAATGTTTCGGTAGATGTGCAAGCTAATGTAGTTTCTCCGACAATGGTTTCCCTTGTTTACACCATTCAAGAAGGCGTTAAAACAAAGATCAATACAATTAGTTTTGTAGGGAATAAGGCTTATTCTAATACTAGATTAGAGCGAATTATTTCTATGAAAAAATCAGGTTATTTTTCATCTGGTGGGGTAGATATTTATAATGAAGATAAGTTGAGATTCGATGAGAATGCTATTCGTCAGTTTTATTACAATAGAGGATATGCGGGGATTAAAGTTTCTTCTCAAGCTATATTGGACAACAAAAAGAATTTATATGACTTGATTTTTAAGATTGATGAAGGTGAAATTTACAGGGTTGGGAATGTTACTATTCGATCTTCTTTGGAAGAAGCCAAGGATGAGAAATTACTTAGGTTGATTCAAGCTAAATCTGGTGCTGTATATAATCCTCAATGGATTGAAAAAACGATTAACAATATTTCAAAGTATTTTTTGTCTATCGGCAAATCATTTGTGCGCATGGATTCGCGGATTAATCGGGATGTTGCGAAAGGTATTGTAGATGTTGAATACCTTATTGATCAAGATTCCCCTGTGTATATAGCGCGTATAGAAATCGAAGGAAACGACGTATCGCATGATTTTGTAATTCGTCGTGAGCTTGGTTTTAGTGAAGGTGATCCTATTAACGCAATGATGATTGAGCGTGCTAAGCGTCGTATCAAGAATACAGGTTTTTTTTCTGAGGTGAATGTTTTTCAATTGCCAACAGATGTGCCTGATCGTGTGGTTTTGAAGATTCATGTAAAGCAATTGGATTCTACTTCCATAGGTATATCTCTTAATTATGGCTCAAACAAAAATTCCTCTGATTTAGAAGTTTTTTTTTCTGACAACAACTTGTTTGGGCGTGGTTATAAGCAGAGTATTGCGTTATCTTTAACCAATAAGGCTTATAGCTTTGAAAATCCGTATTTCTTGGGGAGTCGTATAGCGGCTGGTTTTGATCTTGGTCAATCAAAGCTTACGGAGTCTTTTGGAAACGTAGATAAACAACTGCATTCTGCACATGTTACGCTTCCTATCACTGAAACTATATCGGCAACCTCTAGCTATAGTTATAGATCGTTGCAATATCAGAGCGCTCCAGGAAAAGAAGTCTCTAGCGTATACAAATCATTAATAAATGGTAAAAAATTCATAACGCACGCTATATCTCAACATTTTGTATATAGTACGTTAGATAATCAGATCATGCCACGTGAAGGTTTGATGATGGTGTCCTCTTATGATTATGGGGGCTTTGGAGGGGATTCTAGATATCATCGGATAGGATTTAAAAGTTCGTTATTTCATCTTCTTTCAGATAATTTGGATATTATTGGTTCTTTGAAATTGGGATATGGATATATTATTCCTACCAATAAATATTTACAAATTTTTGACCAATTTTCGATAGATACAGATGATTTAAGGGGATTTGCAGATAAGGGTATAGGTCCGCGTGTAGATGGAGATGCTATTGGGGGTAAGATTTCTTTATCTGCGAGTGCGGCGATTAGTTTTCCTATGCCTTTCATTCCTCCTTCGATTGGTTTACGTGGTTCTTTTTTTGTTGATTCGGCTAATCTTTACGGAAATAATTTTCCTTGGCGTACAGTTGGTGGTAATTTAGAGGGCAGTGAGGGTTTTTTGCGTATTTCTACTGGAATAGGAATAAGTTGGGATCTTTCGTATGTAACAGCAGGTGTTTATTATGGTATACCACTACGCAAAAAATCGTATGATAAGAGTATGCGTATAGGTTTTTATATCGGGAATGCCGCAAGATAGATATATCTATTATTTGGAACAAAAGGGATGTTTTAAGTGCAAAGGTTGAGTTTTTTTTCATCCCATAAGGGTATATCCCTCATGAAATTAGCGGAAAGTATAGGTGCGTCTCTTTCAGATGGGGATTTTGGTAAAAGATTGGTTTTTTCGCTTTCCCCTGTTATGCGTGCATCGCAAGGAGATGTTTCTTGTATTTTCTCACGTAAATTTCTTAGTGATGTTGAGGAATGTAAAGCATCTGCAATAATTTGTAGTGTAGATATTATGCCATATATTCCAAAGCATATACCATGTTTGTTGTCGGACAAGCCCGAAGTTTCTTTTGCAATTGCAGGATCTATTTTATATCCTCAAGCGATGCGAATGGGATCGTCTTCTGATATTGTGGGAGGAATAAGTCCTAAAGCTTTTGTTGCAAAAGATGTTAATCTTGAAGAAGGGGTTGTCATTGAACCAATGGCGTTTATAGATTCTGGTGTTGAAATTGGACGTGGAACGTATGTGGGCCCAGGATCTGTTATAGGGAAAGGGGTTAGAATTGGGCGTGATTGTAGTATTGGCGCAGGTTCCAGTATTTATTCTTCGTTAATTGGGAACAATGTCATTGTACATTCGGGTGTAAGAATTGGGAATGATGGCTTTGGATATGCTCGTGATATGTCAACTATACATAAGATAGTTCATATTGGACGTGTGATTATTCAGGATAAAGTTGAAATTGGTGCTAATAGTGCGATTGATCGTGGTACAATGGATGATACTGTCATTGGAGAAAATACGAAGATTGATAATCAAGTGCAAATTGGGCATAATGTTCATATAGGTGTTGGATGTATTATTATTAGCCAGGTTGGTATCGCTGGTTCTACTTATATTGGGGATAATGTTTTGATAGCAGGACAATGTGGCATTGCTGGTCATATTAATATAGGTGATAATGTGCAGATTGCAGCTAAAAGCGGCGTTCATAAGAATATTCCAGCAGGACAGAAGTATGGTGGTATCCCAGCGCGTCCTATAAGGGATTATCTTCGTCATATGATTATGTTAAGTAAACCTAGTAAGTATTCTGATGATAAGGTAAAGAAAAAAAATGGTTAATAAGTTTGCGCAGTTAGGTGCAATAGATATTATCGAATTGATGAAGTTTTTGCCTCACAGGTATCCTTTTTTACTTGTGGATCGAATAATTGATATTAAAGGAGATGAATCTGCGATCGGCATTAAAAATGTTACGTTTAATGAACCTCATTTTATGGGTCATTTTCCTGGAATGCCTGTTATGCCTGGTGTTCTCATTCTTGAGGGTATGGCACAAACAGCAGGCGCTGTTTGTGCCATTCACAATGGTTTTGATAAGCATGAGCCAGCATATCTGATGTCTATTGACAAAGCTCGATTTCGTAAGCCAGTTGTTCCTGGAGATCGTTTAGAGTTCCATGTCCATAAATTACGGAATCGTTCTGATATTTGGAAGTTTCGTTGTCAGGCAAAAGTAGAAAATTGTGTTGTTTCTGAAGCGGATATTTGTGCGATTATTATGCGTGAGAAAAAAGGCAAAAATGAGTCGCGTTAGCAGTAAATCTTTTATCCATCCGATGGCTCTAGTAGAGGAAGGTGCTGTTATTGGACCAGATAGTGTTATAGGTCCATTTTGCAGAGTAGGTCCAGAAGTTGAAATAGGCTCTGGTGTCGAGTTATTGTCACATTCTGTTATAACTGGGAAAACTAAAGTGGGGGATTTTACAAAAATTTTTTCCATGGCGGTCATAGGTGGAGACACGCAAAGTATATTCCATGGTTTTGTTGGAACAGAGTTAGTTATCGGGAAAAAATGTGTGATCCGTGAAGGCGTGACTATAAATAGAGGAACGGTTGAACATGGTGGAAAAACTATCATAGGTGATAATAATTTTATTTTAGCTAATTCGCATATTGCGCATGACTGTATACTTGGAGATGGGATAGTTATGTCTAATAACGTAATGCTTGCGGGGCATGTGGTTGTTGAAGATGGAGTGGTTTTTGGCGGTGGTTCTGCTGTGCATCAGTTTGTACGTATTGGGCGTCATGCTTTTATAGGTGGACTGTCAGCTGTTTCTTATGATGTTGTGCCTTATGCTATATTAAATGGAAATCCAGGAAATATTAGAGGCATTAATGTTGTAGGAATGAAACGATTTGGTTTAAGTAAAAATACAATTTCTCGTGTTCGATCCGCATACAAAAAAATTTTTCAGTGTAGCGGCTCTATTTATGAGAATGCGGAAATTGTTCGTAGAGAGAATTCCAATTGTCCGGAAGTATTAAATATCGTTAGTTTTATTTTTGCTGAGCGGATTCGTCCTCTTTCAATTGCAAAACGTTAAAAAATCAGGATAATAAGTGAAGCGTCTTCTTATCATTGCTGGTTCTGGTATCTTACCCTATTATGTTGCCAAGGCTGCTCGGTTAAACAATGATGAGCCTGTGATTGCATCAGTTTTAAATGAATGTTCTTTTGATTGGAAAGATTTTGAATCCCAGGCATTGCCGTTAGGTGATTTATGTGTTTTGAGATCAATTTTGAATCAATATAATATAGGGCGGATTGTTGTGGCGGGAGCCATAAGTCGTCGTCCTAGTATACAAGATTTATGCTTTTCCATTAAGGATTCGTTCAAAATTCCAAAGCTGATATGGCAATTGGTTTCGGGTGGAGACGCTGCTATTTTAAAAGCAGTGATTGATTTTCTTGAGGGTTATGGGGTGAGTGTTGTTGGGGCACATGAAGTTGTCCCTGACTTGTTGACACAAAAAGGATCCTTAGGCTCTTGTATTCCTACCAAAGGTATCAAACGAGATATATTTTCTGCCATGAAGTCGGCAGAAGCTTTGTCTGATCTTGATATTGGGCAGTCTGCAGTCAGTGTTGGGGGTAGGGTTGTAGCTTTAGAAGGTATTGAAGGAACTGATTCTATGCTCCAACGCATTGTAGATTGTAGAAAAAATGGAAAGATTCTTGTTGGCAAATCTGGAGTATTGGTAAAGATGTTTAAATCACAACAAGATATGCGTGCTGATTTACCTTCTATCGGGTTAATGACAGTACAAAATGTGATTAAAGCGGGTCTTTCTGGGATTGCATTAGAATATGGTAAATCTCTTATTTTGGAAAAGGATCTTGTGAAGAAATCAGCTGATGAAGCTGGTATTTTTATTTATGGGATAGATCGTGAATTTAAAATATGAGTTCGGTTAAGATTGCTGTTATTGCGGGTGAGATATCAGGAGATATCCTTGCTGGCGACTTGATCAAATCTCTTAAAGAGATGATTCCTGACCCCATTAGTTTAGTAGGAGTTGGAGGAAGTTCTTTGCAAAAAGAAGGGCTTGTTTCTTTATTTGATTTCTCTGAACTGTCAATAATTGGAATTATGCAGGTTATCAAACATTTACCCCGATTTATTTGGCGTATTAATCAAACGGTAGAATTAATTGTTTTATCCAAGCCAGATGTTTTATTGATTGTTGATAATCCTGATTTTACTCATCGTGTGGCAAAACGCATTCGGAAAAGATTGCCCCAACTTCCAATCGTTAATTACGTTTGTCCAAGCGTTTGGGCGTGGCGTGAAGGACGCGCTCGTAATATGCGTTCATATATTGATCATGTTATCTCTATTCTTCCGTTTGAGGCAGAGGTTATGCGTAGACTAGAGGGGCCTTCTACAATATTTGTTGGTCATCCTTTGAGCGCTGATTCTACAGTATTAGAGGTTTATAATAAACAAAAGAACAAACAATATACTTCTTCTGAACAGAAAAAAATACTTTTGTTGCCGGGATCTCGAGCTAAAGAGATTTCTAAAATTTTGCCAATTTTTGGAAAGGCGATGATATCTCTTGTTAAGAGAAATCCCACTTTTAAATTTTCATTAGTCACAGTATCGTCGCAAGAAAATCTTGTGCGCCGGATAGTCTCGGGATGGGATATATGTCCTGAAATTATTGTGGGTGAAGAGCAAAAAAAGAAATTGTTTATGGAATGTGATGCTGCAATGGCAGCATCTGGTACAGTTATTTTAGAATTAGCGCTGTGTGGTATTCCTGTTGTTTCTGTTTATAAATCAGATTGGATTGTGAATTTTTTGAGTTTTTATATCAAGACATGGACTTGTGCTTTGCCTAATCTTATTATTGACTATCCTGCAGTTCCTGAGTATTTCAATAATATGATACGTTCTGAAGCATTAGTTCGTTGGATTGAAAGACTGTCCACTGATACTTGTCAGCGTCGTGCTATGTTAGATTCCTTTGAAACATTATGGAGTTATATGAGTACTAAAAGGCCAGCAGGTCAAGTGGCGGCGGAAGTAGTGCTTCAAGTATTGGAAAGGCAGGATAGTTCTTCTGTTTATTGAAAGATGATTGTTAATAAAGACGTTGCTGTTAGATTCCTATTATTTTTTATTTTATGGTAGGTTTCTTTTTATAATGGAATAGGTAAAGGATTTTTTGCATTTTTTGTGCCTTATAGATTATGATTAATAAAATCAAAATTAAGCGCTTAAATGTTAGTGAATTTCGTAACTATGTTTCCTTGCGGCTTGTATTCGATTCTCAGCAAACTATTTTTGTCGGGGATAATGGAGCAGGTAAAACTAATATTTTAGAGGCTATATCGTTATTATCTCCAGGTCGTGGATTGCGTCGTGCATCATATTCGGATGTAACCCGTATAGGATCTTTATCTTTGTTTTCTACTTTTGCATGCGTAGAAGGAATGGATGGATTGGCGGAGATATCCATAAAATTAGAATCAAAAGATGATAGAAGTATACGATGTTTGAGAATAAATGACGTTGCAATACGCGTTGTAGATGAACTAAATTCTCATTTAAGAGTTAGTTGGTTAGTTCCTTCTATGGATCGAATTTTCAGTGGTCCTTCTACAGAAAGACGTCGTTTCCTTGATAGAATGGTTTTTTCTATTGATCCAAGGCATAGACGTCGCATAATTGATTTTGAACGTTTAATGCGTGGTCGCAACCGTTTATTGTCTGAAGGTTGTTTTGATCCATCGTGGTGTAGTAGTATTGAATCGCAAATGGCAGGTTTAGGAGTAGAAATAGATATTGCGCGTGTAAAAATGATAGATGAACTATCTTCTTTAATGGCGGAATATATACAAAAAGAAAACTTTCCTCATGTTGAGTTAAATCTAACGGGATTTCTAGATGGTAAATTAAACCAATCTTTTCTTGAATTAAAACAAGAATATGTAAAAATTCTTTTTGATGGACGCAGAATTGATTCTATTGCAAGGCGTACCTTAATAGGACCGCATCGTAGTGATTTAGTTGTTGATTATTGTGATAAAGATATAAAAATAGTTCATGGTTCAACAGGAGAACAAAAGGTTGTTTTAGTTGGAATTTTTTTAGCGCATGCACGTCTAATATCTAATACAACCGGTTTTGCTCCTATCTTGTTGTTAGATGAAATTTCGGCACATCTTGATGAGGGTAGGCGCAATGCACTATTTCGAATTGTCAGTGATATAGGAAGTCAAATTTTTATAACTGGGACGGATAGATCAATGTTTTCTTCTCTTAGTGATACGGCAACATTTATGCGTATAGCTAATCATCAAGCATTTTATCTTTGATTTTTGGGAGCGCTGATTTTTTTAAATATTATTTTCTATAAAAAGTCCTCATAACGGCAATGAGACATTAAAATACGAGCTTTTGCTAAATCATCTGCAGTATCAACGCTTATTGCATTTGATTGGACTACTTTAACGTCAATGCGCATACCGTTTTCTAAAGCACGTAATTGTTCAAGAGATTCCCTTTTCTCTAGAATAGAGGGAGGAAGTTGAGTAAAGTGTTTTAATGCTTCGCGTCTATAAGCATAGATACCGAGATGTTGGTAAAATGGTCCTATGCCATAGGGGGCTTTAGAGCGTGTAAAATAAAGTGAACGCAAACATTCATTTTTAGACGGAGAGGTTACTATTTTCACAACATTTGGATCATCCACCCCTTTGCTATCATGAATTTCTGTTGCAATAGTTCCTATATCCACTATGGGATTTTGTAAAGGGAGGAGAGTGGCTGCTAAAATTTCAGGTTCTATGTTTGGAATATCTGCTTGTACATTGACAATTATTTTAGCTTTTTGTTCTGAATCTATAAGATTCAAAGCTTCAAATATGCGATCAGAGCCTGATTGGTGACTTGCATTGGTGATTATGGTTTCGAAACCTTCTCGAGACATGACTTCGCTTGTTTTTTTATCGTCAACGGCAATTATTACACGTCCAATATTTGCTTTTTGTGCACGGATAGCAGTATGGAATAGCATAGGCATTCCGTTTATATCGGCAAGAATTTTTCCAGGGATTCTTGTTGATTTTATTCGAGCGGGAATAATAATAAGGACATTTTCCATGATTTCTTTATTCTTCAATATGCTATGATTCATTGGATTTAATTATGGTGGTATAAGGAGACTTATCTTCAGAATACTATTAAATTTATTCTATAATATATAGGAAGAATTATATATTTTTAGATAATTACTATAAAAACTGATTGTTTTGTATAGAAACATTCTCGCTATTTGAATACTTCGCCAGGGTATATTCCCCAAATTTTTTTTTGCTTAATCCATCCTTCTACGTCTGAATTATATCCAAAACACCATTCTCCAGAGCATTCGCGTATTGTTAGTAAAACCCCAGGTTCAACTTTAGCAACGACTATGGATTGTGTTTCTGGTTTTTGATGTAAATCAATATATGGTCGATTCTTTTCTTTGCGATTCCATGGAGAAACGATAGCAGAACGTTTGTTGGAAAGTAAAATTTTGTTTATCCAACCAGTTGTTCCATCAACATCACGGATTTGTCTCCAGTTTTCATATTCCTGGATAATTTCAACTGGTAGACCTCTTATTAGGTATGTGCAAACAACAGTATATATTGTTCCAGGTCCTATACGAGCATTGGCGCGATTGGATTTAATTGTGACAAAACGTGGTATAAGTTGTTTTTTAGATATTTCTACCTCTTGGGAAAAGATAGGGGCTTGTACCACGTAGAAATATATTGCTAACGTAGAAATAAAAAAAATATGTGAAATTCTAGACATTTATCTTCTTATATCCAAATTATAAGGATTTTTTTGATTGTATGGCAGAATGATCTATTCTCCTTGGTATGTAAAGAAAGAAAAATAGTATGTTAAATATTTAGAAAAATTAAGCTAATAAGCTTAAATATATGTGATTCTTTTAATTGTTTATTTAAATTGGATAATTTATTTTTTGATATGCATCATGGGCAGTTGAAATTGCAAATTTAATGTAATAGTTGGTGATATTGGCTTGTTTTTTATATAAAGATCTCTAATAATTGCAGTGAGAGGTTGGGAGATGGACGCTATTCTTGTAAACCGGGTCAGGTCTGGAAAGAAGCAGCCCTAGCAATGTTATAGTGGGTCGTCTTTTCAGCCTCTCCTATTGGATTTCTTTAAAAAAGTTGTGAGAGAAGTTCCCTGTCTAAGTTTGAAAATAATTATTGTATTTTAGCGCGAAAGTATCGTCCCCAGAGTTTCTCTGACTTAATAGGGCAGGATCCTATGGTTAAGACTTTGGCTAATGCTTTTAAATCAGGTCGTATAGCACAATCTTATATGTTGTCTGGCACGAGGGGTATTGGAAAAACTACTACTGCTCGCATTATCGCGCGATCTTTAAATTATAAAACGGCTGATGTAGATATTCCTACAGTAGAATTTGAGGGATTTGGAGAGCATTGCCAATCAATAATACAGGGAAATCATGTTGATGTAGTTGAGCTGGATGCTGCTTCTCATACAAGTATTGATGATGTTCGTGAAATAATTGAACAAATGTATTATAAGCCCATATCTGCGCGTTTTAAGGTTTATATCATGGATGAAGTGCAGATGTTATCTACAGCTGCTTTTAATGGTTTGTTAAAAACCCTTGAAGAGCCTCCTCCACATGTAAAATTTATATTTGCTACTACAGAGATTCGTAAAGTTCCAATAACGGTATTGTCTCGGTGTCAGCGTTTCGATTTACATCGAATATCTATTGGAAATCTCATTGGATTATTTACAAAAATTTTGCGCCAAGAATCGATAGAATCTGACCCTGAATCTATTGCAATGATTGCGCGAGCATCTGATGGATCAGTGCGTGATGGACTTTCTTTGTTGGATCAGGCTATTGCGCGATGTGGCGATAAAATTGAGGCATCTACTGTGCGTTTGATGCTTGCGCTTGCTGATCGGAATCGAATAATGGATTTGTTCGGGTATTTAATAAAAGGGGATATTGTTAAGGCGTTACAGGAATTTTCTTTACAATATGATTCTGGCGCAAATCCTTCGGTCGTCCTCTACGGTCTCGCCGATTTTACCCATTTGGTTACAAGAATTAAATACGTTCCAGAAATGGCGGATACTTTATTATATAGTGAAGCTGAAAATTTACGAGCATCTGGATATGCAAAAGAAGTATCTGTCACCGTTCTTTCTCGTTTTTGGCAAATGATTTTGAAAGGTCTTTCTGAGATAGAGGGTTTTTCGCGTCCTATGGAAGCTGTTGAAATGATTTTAATACGTTTGGCACATTCTGTTCAGTTGCCCTCTCCAGAAGAAATTGCGCACTATATAGTGGAAGAAAAACAAAAAAAAAAATGATTTCTTGAGTTCTCCAGCTCTCCTTACTCGTGTTGCAAAGATCCAAAAGGATATACCATCTAATAAATCTTTTCCCTCAGGTGATAATGAGGTTGTTGAAAAGCCAAACATGTTGAGTGTAGAATTGAGTTCACGTGCTTCCGATGATTATATGGAGCGATTAACTGAGTTATGTGAGAATAATCATGATGATAATCTTAAGGAGATGTCGCAGAAATTTCTTCGTGTTTTTTATTTTGAAATAGGAATATTAGAAGTAGCTTGTTCTAAAGATGCTCCTGAGGGATTTGTCGAGAATCTTGTCAAGAATCTTAAAAATTGGACAGGAAAAAATTGGGAAATAAGATTCGCTTTAGAACAATGTTATGATAATTTTCGCATAGGTGCAGATATTCAAGCCGTTCGTGCTATTTTCCCTAATGCTCAAGTTGTTAGTATCCGTACTTTCTCTCATTCATAATGATGGGAAATAAGTGTATATGAAGTTTATCTTTATAGAGAATCTTTGATAATGGAGGTGATTATATATGAATATAATGAAAATGATGGGGCAGTTTAAAGAAATCCAAGGGAAAATGGAAAAAATGAAGTCATCAATTATGGCTTTAGAAGTGGAAGGAAATGCTGGGGGAGGTATGGTTCGTGTTCGTTTGAATGGAAAGCATATGCTTCTAGAAGTGAAAATTGAGGATTCTTTGTTATGCAAAGAAAATTCTGAAATATTAGAAGATTTGATAGTTGCAGCTCACAATGATGCTCATAAAAAAATAGAAGATCTTGTTGCGGAAAAAACTCAAGAAGCAACAGCAGGATTGTCGCTTCCTCCTGGATTAAACTTGCCTTTATAAGGGCAGGATTTTAAATATAACTTCGACTTTTTTATAATCTTTAGAGTAGATCAATTGTTAATGGTATAAATTTTTCATTAAACCTGAAGGAATGGATTTGAGAAAGATAGGCAAAAGTACTATCGGCGGTTTTCCAAAGAAACTCTATAATTTTTGTTCTGTTTTAGAGGGATGTCTAGTGTGAAAAAAAAAATAACAGGGATAGAAATTGAAAATCTTATTAAAATGTTAGCGCGTATTCCAGGATTTGGACCTCGTTCTGCTAGGAGGGCGACTTTGCATTTGGTTAAGAAAAAGGAACAATTGTTAGGTCCATTAGCGGACACTATGGCGGATATATATAAAAAAGTTTGTTTGTGTTCTATTTGTGGAAATATTGATACTATAGATCCTTGTATTATTTGCATAGATGAGCAGCGTGATAGTTCTGTAATTGTGGTAATAGAAGATGTAGCTGATTTATGGGCTTTAGAGCGTGCTGGAGCGGTAAATGCGCTTTATCATGTTCTTGGTGGAACCCTTTCCCCTCTGGATAGCATTGGTCCAGAGGATATAGGAATACAATCTTTGATAGAGAGAATCAAAGTTAAAAAAATTCGCGAACTAATTCTTGCTATTAGTGCTACGATTGAGGGGCAGACTACAGCTCATTACATTATGGATAAACTTAAAAATATGAATATTAAAATCACTCGGTTGGCATATGGTATCCCTATAGGCAGTGAGTTAGACTATCTTGATGAAGGGACGCTTTTTGAGGCGATTCGTTCTCGCACCGTTTTATAAACAATAATTTTTCTTTGTTTTTTATTATGAAAATAATTTTTAATTGTAGCGGGAAAAGTTTATTTTTTTAAAGAAATTTTCCTGGATTCATGATACCAGCAGGATCAAAGGTTTCCTTGATTTTTTTCATTAGCATCATTTCTGTGGGATCAAGTATTCTTCCTAATCTTTCTTTATGGAGTTGTCCAATGCCGTGTTCAGCAGCAATAGATCCTCCATAAGATAAAACGACGGAATAAACGATATTATTTATTTCGTTCCAATTTTGGGATAAGAATTCCTCTGGATTATCGTTAGTTGGTGGGAAAACATTAAAGTGAATATTTCCATCTCCTATATGCCCGAACAAACCTATGCGTGTTGTAGGAAAAACAGATAATACGGCATTTGTTACTTCTTTCAGGAAAGATGGTATGTCCTTTATAGGGATTGAAATATCATGTTTGATAGATCTTCCTTCTTTTTTTTGTGCTAAGGGGACATTGTTGCGTAGATACCAGATTGAGTTTTCCCTCTCGTCAGTATCAGAAGAAGATAATATCCATTCAGTTACTATCTCTTTTTTAAATCCTTCTGATAAGATGGTATCAATTATCTCATAGGCTTTCTCTTTTATTGCTGTAGTAGAAATTTCTAGCAATATATACCAAGGAGATGATTGTTTTAGAGTGGGGAAATTGTATGGAATATGCTTTATAACTAACTCTAATATTGAATCAGAAATTAATTCAAAAGCCGTAAGCGTATTATCTGAAATTTTTTGAGAGAGCTGTAGTAATTGAAGAGCTTTTTCAAGGGAGTTTACTGCGATCAATGCAACTTGTTTCCCAGTTGGATAAGGAAATAGTTTAAGTACAGCGCCAGTAATGATGCCTAGTGTTCCTTCTGATCCTATCAATAAATCTCGCACATCATAACAGCTATTATCTTTTATCAGTTTACGCATGCCATTCCAAGTTTCGCCAGTAGGAAGAACAGCTTCTATTCCTAAACAGAGATCTCTTATATTGCCATAGGATAATACAGCTGTTCCTCCTGCGTTAGTTGCAAGGTTTCCTCCTATCTGACAGAATTGTTCTGATGGAAGGGAAAGGGGAAAGAGTCGATGGTATTTTTCTGCTAATTTTCGTACGTTTAAGAGATTTATGCCAGCATCAACCGAAATAGTATTGCTTATTAAGTCAATATCTCGGATGCGATTCATACGCTCAAGCGATAGAATGATATCTTTTTTATTTCTACGTGGTATTTGTCCGCCAACAAGCCCTGTGTTTCCCCCTTGTGGTGTGATTGGCGTTCTTGTTGCTGTAGCTAATTTTAGAATTTGGGATACTTCATTCGTACAAGATGGGAGCAAGACGAGAGGAGATGTCCCATGATAAAGATTTCTTTCTTCTTTGAGATAAGGTGATATGAGTTGTTGGTCTTGTAATATTCCTTCTTGTCCCACAATAGATGTGAATTTCTGAACTAGGTCAGGAGATAATTTATTCATGGAATTGTCCTTGAATTAGATTAAGGGCGTGGTGCAGCTGCTCTTTCAAGCCTATTATTAATAGCTATACCTAATCCATGGTTGGGTATAGGGCTAAAAGCAATAGAAATCGCACCGCTGTCATCAGCTATTTTCATATAATTAAATAGATTAAATGCTGCTTCTTTTAATTTTCCAGATTTGCTTAAGTTTAGGGATATGATGGCATTCTTACTATTTTTAATGGGGAAATTAGCGAAACGAATCAAGGCCTCTCCAGGATTGATATGGGTGGCTCTCAGCCTTACTTGAGATCGTGGTGCGTAGTGTGATTGTAACCTTCCTGGAGATAGAGGTGTAGCTGTCTCGCTAGTGGAATATTCTATTTTCCCTCCTATAGCTTTTTCGATTTTGTCTATTTCCAATCCACCTGGACGTAAAATATGAATTGTTTGGTCATGTTTGACGTTAACAATAGTTGATTCTAAGCCAATTTTAGAAATCCCTCCATCGATAGCCAGTGGTATTTGTTTGCAAATAGGAGAAGATAAAATGTGTTGAATGTTAGTTGTGCTTATTTGTCCAGATATATTAGCGGATGGAATTGCTAAAGGATAGCCATAGGTATCAATCAGCTTTTTGGCAAAGCCACGTGGAACTCGAAAACAGGCTGTGTTGAGGTTAGAGATGGCTAATGGATGAATATCATTTTCCGACAAAAGGTCTAGTACGAGAGTTAGGGGACCTGGCCAAAATAATTTTGATAAATGCAACGAAAGGTCATCAATATGTGCATACTTCTTTACCATAGAAATATTACTTACATGACATATCAAAGGATTGGTAGGAGGGCGTTGTTTTATTTCATAAAGACGACGGATAGCCGAAGGATCCCTGGCGTTAACGGCTAAACCATAAACAGTTTCAGTCGGAATCACTATGGGTAGTCCAGCATCTAGAAATTCACATGCTTGTTGCAGAACATCGGAATCTGTAATAGACATAATTCGCATCATAAATATGTCTTATACAGTTTTTTAAAGGTTTTTTCTATCTTTTAAATTAAGCCTAGACAGTTTCTTTGATCTTCAGTTCAGCTAGCGAAAATTGCATATCAGCAATCGGATATTTTTTTTAAGATTGAAATGACTAGATACTGCTGTATTCTTCGAAAACGCGTTTATTCGGAGAATTGGGCGTATGCTTCAAGTGAATGTAAAAGGTAGTGTGCTTTGAGGGATAAAAATATCCAACGATTGGTCTTGAGGCGAGAAATTGTAGAAAAATTGTTATTTTAATCAAAAGTCTTACCTGAAAAAAAGGCAAGAGCAATTCTAACATAAAATAACTTTAAATCCATTGCTTGAATTATAATTTGGCGTATTCGACAGGGTTTATAAGTGATCAAAGTCACATAACATCAAGATAAGATTTGTATTTATTCCATGCATCACAAGACTCATAGTAGACTTTGTTGTCTTTTTTCTATTTTCCATTCCTTAGAAGCTCTTTTTCTTAGTCTTGGAACAAATTCATTGTCATAAAATTTTTTTTTATATTTAAGCAACAACTCTTCTTTACGTTTTCTGCTTTCTTTTATTTTTCCCGATGCCTTTCTAAATTTACGGCTTTTTTTCCCTATGTACCGCTGCTTAGCCTTGCTATTTTTTTATTTTTTATTTGTTCTGAGGATTTGAGTAGATTACAGCTACCTAAGGAAAAGGTGATTGACGACACTGTTACTGAAGAGATTAAACCTCATTTCTTGACAATCACCATACTGTGTTTATTATTCATGCCTTACCTTTTCAAAGGTTAGGCAAAATTTTACAGATAATACTGTAAAATCAATTGTTTTAATGGTGCACCCGACAGGTTTAATATATGGTTGAAAAATCAATAACTTACATTAAAGTAGGACTAAATCCGAATCATGAAGAATCAATGACTTAGAAGCCGTATAGTCTTACTTTTTACACACAATCTGCTATCATTTTAGCCGCTTTATAAGCAAGTTTCTTTGAGTTTACTTCTCTTGTATAAAGGTCAGCCATATCTGTTTTTGACCATCCAAACATGGCCATAAGTTCATGTGGACTAGCACCCGCATTAGCTGCAATAGTTGCTCCTGCTTTTCTTAATCCGTGAGCTCTACATTTATCGGGAAGCCCTGCTTCTTTGCATCTATCTCTAAACCAGTTTCCAAAAGAACCTGAAGAAGAAAAAGGTTTGCCGATAGCAGTGATTAAAAAAGTACCTCTATCTACTCCTACTGCATCTAAGCATTTTTGCAAATCTTCAAAAATCGGAACATGAACTTGTTTGCCTGTTTTTTTGGTATGGATTGATAAAACACTGTCTTTGACGTGTTGTTTGCCAATTCTTATTACATCGGATCGTCTTAGTCCTAAAAACAACATAAGCTCTAAAGCTAATCTTGCCATTGTATTGATAGGATGATGTTTACGGTAAACTTCTACTTGTTCCATTGTCCATGTATGCATTCCTATCGTTCGGATAGGGGGTCGGCATACCCCGATTACTGGATTCTTTGTAATTAATTCACACGTTTCCGCCCATTTAAATACTGGGGAAATGGCTTTTAAAAATGATATTGCCACTGATGGCTTACTTGATCTTCTATCTACAGCGTTTTGTAGATGTCTGCGTGTTATTTTAGCAAAAGGAATATCACCTGAATCTTTGATAATCTGATAAAACAGATTATCTCTTACTCTTCTAGTAGTAGGATTTAAAGATTGGAAATGTCCACTTAATCTGTACTGATCAATAAGCCATTTGAACGTTCCTTTGCTTCCATGGTCGCCTTTCTGTCTTAAACGTCCCGCAAGAGCATCGGCATACGTTTCCATGAAGTCTTTAGTACCATAGACGTTAGGTAATCGTATGCGTTTTCCTTCTTTCTTAAAATACCATACTTTCCTTCCATGCCTTGTGGTCTCATGGGATAAATAAGGATATCTGTGTTTTGTCATAGTTAAATCACAAAATTTTCATATGGTTCAGAATGTTCTGGAGGATTCATATCTTCTTTTGAATCAAATTCTGGATATATGCGAATGCATTGTCCGTCTTCAGTAAATTCAATCATTACATTTCTTTTGCGAGAAACACTCGCTATTTTATCTAACTCTTTTTGCTTTAGTTTCATCTCACTTCCCCTCCTTAACCATTTTTCTAATTTGACAGATCTGTTGACAAGCAATACCTAGATGATCATTTGTAATTTTGAAGTCATAAGCCCCTTGCATTCCGAAGATATCGTCATCTTGGGTTAGGCTTGCCAGTTGTTTCGCTGATGTCTTCTTCGCTTTTAACTCTTTTTTCTGACGGGGGAGTTATGAAGATGGAGGTTACCTTTTTGCCAAAGCGTTTTTTAAAAACATCCAGCCCGTCAGGAGTCAGAATAGTTAAGACATCAAACTCCTTATCCATAAGCTCTAGGATGTCTTGTTTGAGCAATCCATAGTGTTCATTGCGATAGACGGTAGTTTCGATAAATCGGCCTTGTTTATCCCACTCTTTGAAGCGCTTAAGACTAATGAAGCGGTAGTCTACTCCGTCTTTTTCATCTCTTCTAGGCTTTCTCGTGGTAGTGCCAAGTGGATAAGTTAGATTATAACTCTCTTCTACAACTCGTTTTGCGATTGATGTTTTACCAACACCTGCTTTTCCCATTAAAACAAATATGTGAGACATTTTAATACCCCACTTCGCTTATAATAGGATGAGCCAAAGAGTATAGCTCAGGGAAGTGCTCGGCTAATTTAATGATACGAATTTCTATTTTATCATAATCGGCATCAAGAAGAGGGGTCTCATCGGACAGGCGGTAATACCATCTGCGGTGGTGAAGTACTATTTTAGTGAGGTATTCCGTTTCGATCAAAGCCTCCCAGAAGCTAAGTTGGCTGACGGGCTTAAAATCATTGATTATTTTTAAAAGTTGGCGGGGTGTTGGCAAAAACTTTGCCTCAAATTTCAGTAGAGATTTGAGCTGTCGTCGTTCTTTATCGGTCAGCGGGTTTCCCAGATTTCCCCGAGAGCAAAGGTGGTTATGGAGTTTGGTGTTAAAATCAGTCATAATTAATTTCCTTTCTTTAAAGCGTTTAAAAGTATTTCCTGCACAGTTGCTTTAGTTTGCAGTCGTTTTAAGATGAGTTCATCGATGGTGTGCTCAGCGATGAGATAGTGGATGAACACCGCTCTTTTGAACCCAGCTTGTTTTTGTCTCAAAGGTCCTATTCGCTCAATCATTTGCTGATGCGTTTCTAAATCCCACCAGAGAGAGAAGAAGACGAGAATATTCCCTCCGTATTGTAGGTTTAACCCATGAGCACAAGACGCTGGATGAGCGAATAACAGTGGTATTTTGCCAGCGTTCCAGTCTTTAATAGTCTGTGGATTTTTGTCTAAATGTCGTCCTTGCGGAAAAGCTTTGAACAGACGCATTAAATCGCTGTTAAAGTGATAAGCAACAAGAAGTGGGCACCCTCCTGCTTCCTCAACAATTGCTTTTAAAGCTTCAATCTTGGCGTTGTGTACTTCTTTCCAACTGTGGTTTTCATCCGTGTAGACAGCTCCGTTTGCTAATTGTAGACATTTGACGGTTTTTGATGCAGAGTTAAACGCCACAAGGGGCTCGCCTTGAATCTCACAAAACAACTCTCGTTGAAACTTGCGATAGAGTTTTAAAGTTGATTGTGCCAATGCTATCTTGTGGATGGTGCAGATAGGTTTACTAATATCGTGATAATCGGCGATATTGAGCGATAAAC
The DNA here is from genome assembly GCF_000183665.1 of Candidatus Liberibacter solanacearum CLso-ZC1. Classification (NCBI taxonomy): domain Bacteria; kingdom Pseudomonadati; phylum Pseudomonadota; class Alphaproteobacteria; order Hyphomicrobiales; family Rhizobiaceae; genus Liberibacter; species Candidatus Liberibacter solanacearum. The sequence continues at coordinate 213,896 of NC_014774.1, read as the reverse complement.
AACGATCGGATAGTTTCGCTTCTATTTCTTGTTGAGCATGGGGCTTAGGGGTATGCTTAACCGCACTTACGTGAGCACCGACCCGATGAGTGTTAAACCATTTTTGAAGAAAACAATCATACGTCATTCCTAGTCTTTTTCCTTTATCTAAAAACCAGAGTTGACCCCACAAATCTATTAAGCCATTCGGGGAGGGTGTTCCTGTTAATTCGATGAAGTGTTCGGTTTGCCAAGCGGGACGGGCTAATGCCTTACACATCTTTCCGCCTTGGCGTATTCTAAATGCTTTGAGCTTTGTACTCTCGTCTACGATGATGGTTGAGAAGTTCCACTGATTCCCCAAGAGTTTAACCAACCAAGGCACATTCTCGAAATTAGTAACGACCAGAGAAGCAGGTTGGTTTAAGGCTTGAATCCTTTGTTTTTCTGTTCCTGTAGCGACGGCGACGGTCATATTCTTGAACGCTGACCAGCGTTTTACCTCGGCACTCCAGACCGATTGAGCAACTCGCAATGGGGCGATGATGAGAGCAGGGCGAGGATCAAGCATTTGAATGTAGGATAAGGCAAAGAGAACACTCACGGTTTTACCCGAACCCATGGAAGCCCATACAGCACAGCGTTTGTTCTGTAGCATCCAATGCACCATCTTGATTTGATGAGATTCTAACACGAGCATGCTAATTCTTTCAAAAAATTATCTACTTCCTCAGCGGAAAACAGCACTTTAACCCGCTGTCCTCTACGGAGTAGTTCTTCTATTTCTATTTTCTGCTGGGGCGATAATCGTCCTGAAGGCTGTTTGACTTCAATCCACCATAGACGCCCTTGAGGCGTTATGATTAATCGGTCAGGACAACCCCGATGACTAACGAACGATGCTTTGCGAACCCAACAATCAAGTTGTTGCACACCTTTTACTAAACGCTTCTCAATCTCGTGTTCGCTCTGCTGGTGCGATAACCCTCTCATTTGCGGTACCTCAAAGCTTCATAACCCTCGGCTTTGAGCGGCAAACCTTTTGCCCATTTTGGGTTCTGGGTCATTAAAAAACAAAGCTCATCAGAGCTAAATTCTGGTGTATCTGGCGTTTCACAGACGATCTCATCGTGAACGGTGAGAACAATGTCATAACCCGCCCTTGTAGCATTGATCATCCCGCAAGCTAGGATATCTCTGCTAATCGCTTGCACAATATTCTCAGTTAACTTTCCGCCGTATGTTCGCTCTCTCATTATCTGTGCGGTGGCTGTGTTGAGATAGGAACGGTCGCTTTTAACATCCCTATAAACAAGCTTTCTGTTTGATGGCAAAGTGATGAAAACGTTTTGATGTTGTTTCTTCATTAAGAGCGGTGGAACTCCTGCAACCCGCCGTGCCGATATCGAACGTCCATCTTTAATGACACAGTCAAAAGCCTCTTCACAGTCTTTCCATAACTGGACTACGCCTTTATGTTTAGCCCGCCAAGCAGTTTTAACTAACTCGCACGCTGTGCCGATAAACGGATCATGAACGGCAAATTCTGGATAGGTTTCTTGCATCCACAAGCACCGTCGTTGTGCTTGTTCCCAATCATCACCCGTTGCGGTCTGTTTAATGCTCTTGCTAAATTGCTTTAAATCTAAGCCCAAATTGGATGCCATTGTTTGGAACACTCTAGCCCCACCTTGATAACCTAGTGCTAATTCCATGACTTTGCCGATGGCTCTTTGATCCTTAGTCACATTTGAAAGGGGGATGTTAAACGCTTTGGAATAGGCGGTTTTATAGATATCTTCGCCATTTGCAAAAGCGTTGAGTTTCCACTGTTCACCCGCAATCCAAGCAAGGACGCGGGCTTCAATCCCTGCTAAATCTGCAACAACGAGCTTCTTTCCAGTTGATGCGATAATACAAGAACGAACACAATCGCTGGCAAAGCGGAGGGGATCGTCTGACGGGAAATTGCTACTTTCTATTGCTTCTTCAATCGTTTCATGGGAAGTATTTGGACGTGGTAAATTCTGTGGCTGAAACACACATCCAGACCAACGACCTGTACGACTTGCTCCATAAAACTGTAGTGTTCCCCGTAATCGTAAATCAGGACTAACCGCACCTGATAGCGTATTTAACTTTAAAATTGCGGATTGAGATGACGATAGGCGGTTATTTAAAATATCTTTTGCTCGTTGTGTAATGTTAGGTTGAGACAATGCCGTTGCTATTGTACTTTCAGCCATATCTGGCAGATCTAATCCCATATATAAGAAGAGATATTTGTTTAAAAGGTCAGTTTTGCGAGAAGATCCAATAACACCGAAAGTTAAAGTCTTCAGCTCTTCGTCTAATTTCTCACGTTCAAAAGCAATTAGTTCTTGTAACTTCTTCACTAAATTAAGATCTATAGCGTATCCTCGATCGTTAATCTCTTGATCAAGAAGCCACAAATGCCGTTCGTTCTCAGATAAAGGGGTAAGCCTTTTATATAACTCCCGTGTTGCTTCAACGTCTCTTTTGCAATACTCACCGAATAACTGCCAAGCTTGAACGTGGTTAGCCCTTTTAGCATCATAAGGCGATTCCTCAATTGATCCCTTACAAAAGCGGGCGATAAGAGCTTTCCCTTCTTCCATTTTGGTAAGAGTTTCTGGGAACTTCAAAGCCATACAGGCGTTCTTCAGCGATGCGGGCAATCCATTAATCCGTGCTAAAGTGCTTGTACAAATCCAACGTCGAGGGGGAATAGTGATATTTAGAGACTTTTTAAACAGTATTCGCTCAAATAAACTGTTGTGTGCAACACACACTACAGTATCATCTTTTAAATGCTTCAGAAGATCAGAGGGCATTACAGGATTAGCAGTGCAATCCCAGAGTTTGATAGTCTCATCATTGTGAGCATACGCACAAAGGGTGATCTTCGCTTCCTCTGCGTATGCCCAAACCCCTACTTTGGGTAAGGGCTTGGGACTTCTCGTCTCAATGTCTATGAACAACTTGGGCATTGGTTAGTTCCAAGGTAGAGCGTCGGGTTCCGTCTCTGCGGAGGCAAAACTTGAGACTGAACTATCGCTGTCTTCCTCTTCGCCGTAGTCATCAAACTCAGAGGCATTCGCTTTCGGTGATGCCCCCCAACGTTCATCATTCTTGAAGAATTGAACCCCTGTTAATGTGCAGGAAAACCCTTTGGTTTTAAAGGTTCCTAACTCATATGTTGATATGTTGAGCTTAGCAATTACCCAACAACCTGCATAGAACACATCACGGGGATTGCTCACAATTTGAGCTTGGCGGTCAACGAGAAGAGGTTGAACAAGCTTGTTTTTAGCAGAGATATACCAGCTATTTGTATACGCTTTTGTGTAAGTCTCAGGCTTTGTAGCGGTGGCTATCTTCTCATCGCCGTCCTTAATGATGGCTCTTTTATTGATTCTGGCTTGCTCAATAAAACGATCAGGATTCATGTTAGGATAGCTGTCTTTTGCAGCTTTCCTTAAAACCTCTGTGAAACGGGCTATCGTTTCCTTGTTTGTTTTAGGGATGATGATATCAGCACCAAAATACTCCATCACGGAGTTATCGCCTAATGTCATCTTTGTCATCTTGTCTAAGGCTGGGTAAGAGAGACGCCCTTTAATTTTAATCGATTGCATGGTAAATTTCCTTTCTTAGTGAGTTTGATGGTTACCTATAAGTTTTTGTAAATACGGAACTATTACTTTCGGATTCCATTTAAGGTATGGTGTTGATCCCTCTACATGTTGCAAAGCTACATCACACATCTTCCCGCCTAACTCTTCGCCTTTAGGGGTTGGAAGAAATCCTTTCTTTGTATGTTTAGGAATTTGAAGCCCTAAATAAGTAAGCCAACTGTTCAATGCTTTAGCTTTTATTACCGGATTAAGACTTTTACCTATTTCCGTAGGGGCTAGGTATTCGTCGTTATCAGGGGATAGAAGATGTTTGATATCCATAACTTCCAGTTGGTCAACACCTGTTATTTTTGTTACCCCTCGGTTAACCTTTAATAAAAGCTGATTGTCTTTTAATCCCGCTTGCTTAGCTAGTACTTCAAGATGTTTGTGAAACCGCATAATGGTTGTAGCAGAGGGAAGCTTTTGCGGTTTGATTGAATAGCTACCAGTCTTGCGAAGAGTAGGTAAAACCTCTTCAAATACCCAGCGTTCAAACTTCTCAGCTGATGGCAATTTGCTTTTAACTATTAAACGGTAAACGTCGGATTCAAGAATAACCCTAACCTTTTGTATTCCTCCGTCAGTCTTAAGGGGGTAGCGTTTTACTACCCCCTTGCAATGTTCATTTACAGCCTCATTAGAATTTTTATACCCTAAAGCTTCCGCTATATCTTTCGCTACAAATAGAATAGTATTGTCTTCATCCACAACAGTACGAATCCTATTGCTTTCAAATTCAAATGGTATTATGTTTATGTTATTCATTAGTAAACTCCTTTCTTAGTGAGTTTGATGGTTACCTATAAGTTTTTGTCTAAATAGATGTGCCCAAATTTGGACTGATCTATTTCCGCATCTTTTAAGATATTTTCTATGTCTCTTAGAACGTGTTTATGTTCTTTACCCGTAAGCTTTGCGATCTCTCTACTGCTCATGGTTTTGATATTTGATGCTCTATTGATTTCTTGCATGGTTTCGGATATATTACTCACGAATCAATGTTCCTTTCTTGGTTAAGTTACTCATTAGTAAACTCCTTTCTTAGTCTAATGAGGCGAAATCGCTTATTTCTGCCTTTTGGATTCGTGGTACTGGTGGAATATCTCGGGGGGCGATAACGGGTTTGCCGTCGCCTCTCGTGATCAGTTCTTGCAATTCCTCCCAAACGTCGCTTGATAGTGTTTGATCCTTGCGGAATTGCTCAACTTCTTTAGGGGAAAGCAGAATTTTCTTAAACGCCTTGTCGCCTAAAACACCCGTTAGATATTCAGTTGCTTGCTCAATATCTTTAAAAGTTCGGTTGCCTTTCCTCCCCTCAACGAGTTGATACCCTTTGACTTCCTCACCCTCGCTCAACCTCTTAAAAACCTCTTCTTTCAAAGCTTTGATGTATTGTTCAATGAGAGGAAGAGAAGAATACGCTTTTGATAAATCTACTTCGCACCCGCTTTTGGGATCTCGGATCGTTTCAAGCAATACATGGCGACTCAGAGCAGGGCATCGCGTTTTGGCTCGACAAAATCGGCAAGCGTCCTCATCAACTCCGTAAACATTTTGTGGAATAGCTCTTTTGCCCTTAAGGCTTAAAGCATGCTTGCCTTTAGCTTGGAACTCTTTAGCTTTCTCTCGTAATTCCTCCGAGGATATCGTCCATTCTTGCAACGGTGATCCCGCTCTGATACGGGGTTGAATGATGGTAAGCGTTACGGTTTCAGGGCTTCCGAAGATATCACCGTACTGATGCAAAGCCCCCAGAGCATACAACATCAATTGGGGGTTATGCTCAGGATTAACAGGAACTCCTGCTCCATATTTAAAATCGGCAATAACCCAATGTTTATTGTTAAAGATGATGATATCCGCTGTACCTGTTGCACCTTTTTCCGTTGTGAAAGGCTCAAGGGGTACTTCCGTTTCCGATAAAAGATTTCCAGAAAAAGAACGGACGTACTCACAAGCCATTTGAACACTAGACGCCATTTCAGCATCAACAATGCGGGTATCGTTCTCAAAAGTAATCTTTCTATTGGCAAATGTCTCTGCATCAACCCCTTTTTCTAGACAATGAGCTAAGAGGTTATGAGCGAACGTTCCCTCAAGAGCATAACTACTAGTTGTTTGTGGTATTTTACTCTCAAGTGTAGGGGCGATAGGACACTTCAACCAACGATGGCTACTTGAAGCCGATAAAAAAGCATGCCGGGTCATAAGTCTTAACTCTCTTAAATTTATTTAATATTCTTAAGCTGGATTTGGATCGTCTGGATCATTAGAAAACATGATGTAAAGTAGATACAAGATTGCAAAAACCGAGGCGAAAACCAGCATGAAATCAAGCATTGCTAACCCCCGATAACCTCTCTTCTAACTTCCTAAAATCTTCATCCGTGCAATCTGTAAAGGTCTTATGAGCACCAAGAGCAGGGACTAAAATATCTAATAAGAACTTAGATTTCCCCGCATCGCCGTGCTTCTTCATGTAAGCTCAAAGCTAAAACCGTTACTCTGTGCTTTAAGTCTGGATCACCTTGAAGAGGGGCGGTTGTTGTTTGGGGTTTGGAAGAATGTGTAATCTCTTTCAACCCATTCGTTATTAACGCTAGAAACTCACATAACTTTGCAACGTCCTTAGCTCTAATCGCCTCTTTAATCGCTTGTACACTCATCTTCAACTCACTTTCACGCATGTTTTTATTTGGTTGGGGGTGAGAAAAAAGCTAGGACAAAAAACCCACCCCCAATACCCACCGTGGGTATCTTTTAAATCTGATCGGCGTAATAGGCGTCAGCGTGTTCTTGATCTGGATGTTCTCTTGGTTCTTCTTCTGGTTCTTTTTCTGGCTCTTCCCAAGACTCTTTCAATAAATCCTCAAGACGGTTCGCCGTTGGGCGTAACACTGAGAGATACATCCTCATCTCTTCCATCGCGTCTAGCTTGTCTAAAATGGTGTAATCAGACCTCTGAAGATCCCTAACTAAATCACAACACCACAAGAACCGTTGGTCTAAACTTCTGATCAGCTCCTCAACCTCTTCCTTAATCGATGGTTCAGGTTCTGGATCAAGGTTAAATCTAGGGTTGTTGAGACAGTTAAACTCATAGTTCGCTTCAATCTCTTCCATATAATGCTGTTTAAGTTTGCCCACTTTTTGCTCCTATTCTTTTTGATTTTGTATTTTTAGATAGTTATTTATCTCTGCCTATTTCGGTATCTCTTCGCTCTTAATCACATCTTCTACATGATGGGCGAGCTCGCCTAATCTCTCGACCCCCTCGGAAAGTAAACGGCTTCTAGCTTTGAGTAACTCCTCTGATATGCTGTCCATGACATATTCCGCCTTATCCACTTGTTCTACTGCTTTGAACAGGTAATAAGCCCCTAAAACCTCCTCCACTATAAGCGGGTCAAAATCCGCCATTCGTTGCCTCCTCATATCCGTTAGCTGTTTCAATGTTGAGGACATTATCTATCAATAAATCTAATTTGTCAAACATTATTTTAGATATATTGATAGATTATTTTCTAGACACCTCCAACATCCCATGGTATAAAAGGAATATCACGTACAACTAAAGAATAAGGATAGTTTTGAGATGGATAAAGAACCAGAAGAATTTGAGATCAAGCCCGAGAACGCCAATAAATCTTGTGATGAAGACATTTGCGAGGCGTGCCAATGATCAATATTAAGCTAAAAACTCGGGTTTTTGAGAAGAAGAAAGGGACTAGCACAGAAGTTGTAGCGTATAGCCCGCTAGGTGCCGACGCCATGCTCACTATAAAAGTGGATATTGACGGACGTATAAACCAAGATAGACAATCCTCTGTTGAAAAGTTTGTTATTCGGGCTGTGTACAAACTACATTCGGATGACGGTTTAAAGGATATAGTATGAGGAAGTTATCCGAGGAAGAGAGAAAGCGACGTACAAGGGAAAGTATGCTTCGGTATATCCAAAAGAATAAAGATAAACTTACCGAATATTATCGTCAGTACCAACAAAAGAATAGAGATAAACTTACCGAAAATAAGCGTCTGTATCGCCAAAGGAAGAAAGAAGAACGTAACGAATATCAGCGTCAATACTACCAAAATAATAAAGAAGCACGTATCGAATATCAGCGTCAGTACCTACAAAAGAATAAAGATAAAATTAACGAATATTATCGTCAGCACTACCAAAAGAATAAAGATAAACTTACCGAAAATAGTCGTCAGTACTACCAAAGGAAGAAAGAAGCACGTATCGAATATCAGCGTCTGTATCGCCAAAGGAAGAAAGAAGAACGTAAAGCTTATAGGCGTCAGTATATCCAAAATACTGAAGACAAACAACAAGCCTCTAGTCGTCTGTACTACCAAAAAAATAGAGAGAAGCTAATCGCCTATAGTCGTCAGTACCACCGAAATAATAAAGAGAAACGTCGAGCCTATGATCGTCAGTACCGCCGCGACATCAAGCAAGGGAAGTTAAGGGAAGCATTCTACGGATGCACTTTTAGAACCTATGGAAATGACTAAAGGTGAAATAGAAGCATTAGAAGCTAAGATTGCAAGACTGAAAGCAAAACCACTAGAAGAACTTATTTATAAGAGGGCTTAAATGTCAGTAATGCAATGGAAACCACAGGCTAAACAAGCCATTAAAAACGGGTTTAAAATCATTCCTTTACGCCATGGTGATAAAAGACCATTGAGAGCGGGTAAGTGGGAAGAGCAACTACTTTCAAATGAGGATATTGATAAGCTTCCATCTTGTGGCTTCGGGCTTGTATGTGGTGTAGGCGAACAGCCCATTTACGCCTTTTGACGTTGATTCAAAAGACAAAAAAATTGCTGATACTTTTAAAGATGCTTTTGAGCTTTATCACGGAAATTCAATCGTTAGAATAGGGCAAAAACCTAAGATTCTTATTCCTTTTAGGATGGCAAAAGCAGGGATTAAAAAGAAGCAGACACCTAAAAGTCAGCAAGGACACCTTGATATTTTAGGGGGAGGGCAGTATTTCGTCGCCTATAACATTCATCCTAAAACAAAAGAAGAATACACATGGACAACTCCGCCGGATGCATTTAAAGCAGAAGAACTTCCTTTGCTTTCTGAAGAAGATGTTGAGCATCTCTTTGAATTTTTTAAAGAATCTACAACTCCTGTAGTCAAAGCGAAAAAAGAGATTAAATCCCCTAAAGAGGGGAATACTAAAGGCAATAGACGCTACACCAATAGAGAGATAACCGCCTTTTTATCTTGTTTTGGCGAGGAGTTTACCAACGGAACACACGATGAGTGGATACCTGTTGTTATGGCTATTCATCACGAAACACAAGGATCGCATGAGGGTAAAGAACTTGCCAGACGGTGGAGCAAGCGAGGCTCTAGTTACGATGAAGAGAATTTTAATTACAAATGGAGTACATTCGACTGTGAAGAAGAGGGGGATAGTGAGAAGAAACGCTCTACCTTTGCTTCTATTTTTTATCACCATAGAAAATTAATACCTGATGGAATTTTAGAAGAACGTTTTAGTGATGCGTATAATAAAGCAATGTTCTCTGTTTTTAAATCAGGATACTTCCTTTATGCATCTGATACAAAAGCTTGGTATAAAAAGGACAAAACCAACCGTTATATATGGCGGATTACAGATGATAAAATAGCTGGTTATATCATGGAATTTCTTATCTCCATGAAGAAAGATGCCTTTGACCTTTGTGAGGAAATCGAAAATAAGGATGGCACTAAGAAAAACCCTAGAGCATTGTATCTTAAGGCTTATGCAAAAAGAAATGCCTGTGAACAATCAAGATCTAAATCAACGGCAAATGCCATTGAGGCAAAAAGCCCATTTCACATATCATCAGAGATATTTGATGCTAACCTGAGATATATAGGTGAACGAGACGGTATCCTTGATATGGAAACAGGACAACAAATTACGCCAAAAGAAGAACTATATATCACTAAATCAACAGGAACTCCTTTTGTTGAGGGCAAACCATCGGCAGAGTTTATGAATTTAGTATCAAACTATTTTGAAAGTAAAGAGGTTATGAACTTCTTTACCCGTTGTGTTGGCATGGCGTTATTAGGAGGCAATGAAGCCCAACGATTTATTCATATTCGAGGGGTTGGTGGAAGTGGTAAAAGCACCTTAATGAACCTGATTAAATTTGCTTTTGGTAATCAATACGTCATTAACGCCGAAGCCAGCGATGTTATGCAGAATCGTCCGCCAGAAGCAGGAAAAGCAAACCCTAGTCTTATAAGGCTTATGGGTTCTCGGGTTGTTATTATCAGTGAAACTAACGAGAATGACGAGTTAAATGCAGCGAAAATAAAACAAATGACGGGTGGCGATTGTATGACTGCCCGCCTTAACTACGGCAATACATACAGCGAAGCACGGGCTAGTTTTACTCCTTTTATCGTCTCCAATAAGCATTTGTTTGTCAGAAACCCAGATGATGCATGGTGGAGACGCTATATTGTTATCCCTTTCGACAAGCCTATAGCTAATAGAGATGCAACATTCGCCCAAAAGCTAGAAACTGAATATGCCTTAGAAGCGAAGAAGTGGTTTATGGAGGGCATTAAAGCGTATATCCGCAACGGTCGGAATCTTGATGTTTATGTACCTGAAGTATGTATAAACGCTAAAGAGGAAGAAAGACGGGGAACAGATACCTACCAAGCGTGGATTGACGACTGTTGTGACGTTGGAAGCGACCTTTGGGAAGAGAGTCGTATTTTAGCAAAAAGTTACAGTGAATACAGAGAACAAGAGCTAAACTACGATAGAAAGCGTATATCAACGAGAACAGTTACCCTTAATCTAAAGCAAAAAGGGTTTATAGGAGGTCGAGAATGGGACAAATCAAGTTCGGATAGAGGGAAATATCTAAGTTTAATCAAAGGCTTAAAACTTAAGCCCGCTTTCGAAGATATCGAAAACGAGCCTAATAACGTATTAGATTTTAAGAAATAGTGGATATCTAATCTTTAGAAAGTAAACACTATGTAAAAAACTGATTATCTCTACCATGAATAGTAGAAAAATCTAGTAATATATGGAGGTGCGATATAAGAAATAAACACATAGAAACATAGAGGAGCAACATAAAAAAGACACACAGAAAACGATTTAGCGGTATCCCAAAAGCTAATACGCTCAGGGGCTAAAATAAATAAATCTTCTTTTTGTAAGGTGTTACTGTGGAGTTTGTTGACGAAATTATTATAGGAGGCACGAAATCCTCTTTCTAGTGCTAAGTACATTGTGTCAATAGTGGCAAAAGCCATAGTCAATAATAGACAAGTAAATCCCGATAGAGTTACGTTAGTTGTGATAAACAAAAATAAAAATAATAGAGATATGCAACACGTTTTGATGAAAAGACTATTTAACGCCATTCTTTTGATTATGTCTTGGTGCATTTTAAGATGTAAATGAACTGCTTGGGAATTAATATCAATGGAAGTATTATTTTCCGTCATTTTATTGCTCCAATGTTTACCGCCTTTTATATCTTATATTATAAAACAAAAACCTAGTTAAATCAAGATATTAAAACAAATCCCCACTCACTCAATAACCTCTTGTAGCCAATGCCACACTCCGTAATAACCTACGGTTTTCCCTATCACTTTCCAACGCCTCCTTTTGTCTGCGTCATCAAGACCAATAGCGGAAGCAACGGAATGAGACAAATGCCCACCAGAATTCTCAGCCGGGTATTGCCAATTATCGATACTAGTTGAATTTATTATGTTCCCCAGACTCTCGTTAGTATGTAGCCTTGCACAGCGTATCGTCGTACGCCCGCTTAGCCCATTTTCCATGTGTTCTTTTAATGTTTTGCCACCTATTTTAACTCTATCAGGGGTTAATAGGTTATTATCATTCGTCCCTATGAACAAATTCCCATCACGAGTAAACATCTGAGCTATACCTTTGCCATCTTGTCCTTTAAAAGATATACAAGGGTTTTTGTTCTGTTCGGTAGCTTGTAAAGTAAGACTACCATTACAGACGTGTTTCTCAGTGTTTGCTATTCTGGCTTCTAGTGCGTCTATCATGTTCTTTAAATCTTTAATCCTATTATCAAGAGGCTTTAAATCTACAGGTGATTTGTTCTCAATAGCACCAACACGTACTTCGACCTTTTCTACTCTAGCACCAAGAGGCTTTAAATCTACAGGTGGCTTCTTTTCTAATGTCTCTAAAGTTTTAGCTACTTCTAAGCTTTTGGATGCTAAAGCCGTAACATCTCTATCCATCTGGATAATGTCAACGTCATCAACCTTTTGGCAAAGACGAGATACAATCTCTGTAAGATTTCTTGCTCCTGTCTCTATCCTATCGGTTTTGTTTCCTAAATGAGTAATCTGTTCAGCTATATCCGCTTTAAACTTCTTTAGGGTCTCTCGGAGGGATATAAGATTGTCTAGCTTGTTTTTGAGTGATTCAACTTCACTAGAAGACGCATCCTTGAGACCTTTGATCTCTTGTTCTAAACGCTTTATAGCTTCTTGGGTTTTAGCACTAGTGTTCTCAAGAATTAAATTCAATTCATTGGGAGTAACATAAAGATCCTTTAGATTGCTCAAGTCTTCTTTTGTAGCAGTTTCCGCTAGTCGTCTTTCGTGTTCATCAAGGATCTTGATCTGATCTGTAAGAGATAAGGAATGAACTTGTACGATAGTTGCAGTGTTCTTTATTTCTTCTTGAAACTCTTTTTCTACTTTATCTATTTTTGGCGGTATCTTGTTTATCTCTTCTTTAAATTCTTTTTCTACTTTGTCTATTTTAGGCGGTATCTTGTTTATCTCTTCCATACAATCATCTATTCTTCTTGTAAGAGTTTTATGACTGTGTTTTGCAGAGGATTTTGCAATGTACTTTAACCTCTCGCCCTCAAATATATGTAGTGTATCGCTGTTATTATAGTCGGTAAGAAGAGTAAGCATACCCTCATCACAATCAACAGTGAACTCTTCTCCGTATTCTAAAGGCTTACTTTCTTCGCCTTTAACAAATTCCGCATGCACTGTGGTAGGATCATCAAAATTCCAAGGGATAATGTAGTAAGATGTCGTACAAACATACGATATAGAATGTTCTTTAATTCTTAATTGTCTATATGTCATTGACTTATTTCCATTTCCACCAGCACATCAGCTCAAAGCATTAGCTATGTCATTATTATCAATTTTAAATCCAGAATGCTGTAATCTCTGTATTAGCTTATGTGCTATGTCTTTAACATGTTCGTTAAAAGGTAAGTATATAATACCACTTATATCGGAGGGTTTTTCTAAATGTTGTTTTTGTAAGATAACTACATTCTCCCTCCCTAAGGAAGAAAGCAACATACCCATCTCTAAAATAACATTCTGTCTAGCTCTGGGTTGCCTGCTTTCGATACCTTCTGTACTAGAATATCCATAGTCATCGGGGGTTAATAGTACAATACCAAAACGATTTTGAGTTTTTACGATTTCTTTCTCCAATTCTTCAATAATAGTTATCCCGTTTCCCGCAGTGTTTTGAAGTATAAATTGGTTTTCTATTCCTAATTTATAAAGTATTAGTTCTAGTTGATCTTTAGAATCCATATCATGCCCATGCACAATAAACACTCGCTCAGAATGGGCTATACGTGAATTAGAGTTACTAATACGGGATTGCTCTATCGCTTTCTTTAAATTTACATGCAAAAGTTCATCCGTTGATTTACCTTGGAAAACAACCGAATTAGTGCTTGGATACCATAATAGTATTCCTCCTTTGTTGCTTACGAATCTATGAGGTTTAATACTGTCTGCTAATTCCCAAGTACCTTGTAGCTCTTCCTTTTTTACTAGGTCTTTTAATTCTTCTATGCTACCGTGAAACGTTAATTTATATTTTTTCATTGAATCTTCTTCCTTTATTGTGCTTAAATGAAGATTCAATTTATTATCATACTGATTATTTATTGCAACCATCTTCTCTACCCCCATTTCCACCATAGCATCATCACTACAACTCCAAATAAGAGCAGAATATTAAACGCTAATTTGACTTTATCTAGTTTTGTTAGTTGTTTACTCATGGTTCTTGTCCTTACGTGTGGATCTTAATTTCTCTATATATAACGCTACTAATATCGAGTTCTTTTCTCTCAAAAATTCATTCTCTTTCCTCAACTTATAAACTTCCAAAATATCTAAAAGTACTAAAAGGGCGAGAAAGACTAGTCCGCCAATACAAAAAGCAGTAAATATCATTACTTCTTCTTTCTCTTCTTGCTTCTTGGAATTTTGGCATTTCTAAAGGATAATTTAACAGGTTTTCTACGCCGTTTAACCTTTAAATGGTCGTATATTAAACCACCAACACAAGCCAAAGCGACGATGATGCAAACAATAACTACAAAGTGATTAAAACTAATGCTGATCATTATTTTTGTTCTCCATACCAAGCTTCAAGAAAAATAAAAATCGCATAAAACAGTAGAAAACACGTTGTGAAACCGAACATGAAATTAAGCATCGTTAGTTCCTTTCTGCTTCGATTTCATCTTCTCTCATCCCATCCGCTATATATGCTATAATTGTAGCGTTGATTGCGTATTGGATCTGATCTGCCACTAGTTTGCTCCACATAGGTTTATGTGGATCATCGTGTTTATCTTCAAGTTGGAAGCCATCTTGTACAAGCATATAATTAACCTGTGGAACGGTTAGCTTAGGTGTAAGCATTTCACCAATTTCAGTAGGGGTATAATATTTAAGTTTAGGCGATAGCATAGTAAATACTCCTTATATTTTAATGATTTGCTTTCAAAATATCTAAGATGTTTTCTTGCCACTTGATGCTTTGAACGATAGAGCCATCAGAGTGTTTCTTGCCCGAGTCAAATACTCTTCCTCCTAACTCCTTGCCTTTCGTTGTAAGTATGTTTCTACGTTTTCCTGATGGTTCATGTTCAACTAAGAGGAAACCCAAACGCACAAGTCGTTTATTGATTTCTCGACCACTTAACTTAACTGGTAGTTGTTCACCTAATGCAGTAGCGGTGTAATACTGGCTGTTATTAGGGGTAGGGATATCTAACGTGTTGGCGGGATTAACCCCTAAGACACTCTCCATCACTCTAGAAGAAGCTATTAAGATCTGGTTTTCGTCTATTCCTGCTTTTCTCATTAAATTACCGTGGTTGTCTGTCAGTAACCGTAGCTCTTTCAACAATCCACCAGTTATAAAGACTTGTGGCTTCGGTGGTTTAATCGAATAACTACCTGTTTTACGTAAGGTTGGTAAAACCTCTTCAAATATCCAACGTTCGAACTTCTGTGCGGATGGCAATTTGCTTTTAACTATTAATCGGTAAACGTCGGGTTCTTTAATAACTCTAGTCTTTTGCTTTCTTCCGAGACTATCAACGATGGGGCGGTGTTTTACCGTACCATCACAATGTTCATTTACAGCGTCATTAGGACGTTTATACCCTAAAGCTTCCGCTATATCTTTCGCTACAAATAGAATAGTATTATCTTTATCTACAACGGTACGAATCTTATTGCTTTCAAATTCAAATGGTATTATACTACTCATAGTTAGTTTCCTTTCTTCTTTATCTGTTCATTGTTTTATTCTTTTGTCGCTTAAAAGCCCCCTGAGCATCCATACTTAAGGGGCTTTTTTGCTTTAATCGATGGCTATTTCATCGTCTAGATGGATGACTTCAATACTGTTGTCTTCTTCATCGTCTAGAAATTCTACGGCTATATCTTCTGACACCGCTTGTTTAACTTCTGTTGTTGTATTGTTTGGAATAGTAACCAATCCATCAACAATGTTATTCTTTGGTTCATCCGCTAGATTACAGCCCGCTAATAAGCCACTAGTTGCAATGATAGATGCTATTAAGAATGTCTTAGTTTTCATTTGATATATTTTCCTTTCAATAGTGGATTTTAGTTGGACTGAATGATTCCCGCCCTTTTAAACCTCGAGGGGCGGGAGTTATTTTAAGATGCTTCTTTGATTTGTCCGTTGCATTCTATGTGGATATCACCACTTAAGACATCTACACCGCCTATGCAGGTATCGCCGAATACTAGGACATCCCCAACTAATACGGCATCATCTCTTACTTCGGCATTTCCGTATACTTGAACATTTCCTAATATTCTAGCATTGCCTTTTACTTTGGAATTACCAGATACTAGGGCACTTCCGTATACTCTGGAGCATCCGAATACTTCTGCATTCCCGTATACTTTGGCATTTCCGAATACTTCGGCTTTTCCGTCTACTATGGCATTTCCGAATACTTCGGCTTGTCCGTATACTTTGGCATGTCCGCTTACATAGGCATCTTCGTATACGTTGGCTTTTCCGTATACCATGGCATGTTCCCCAATCCAACAATTACCATCTTGACTTAGACGAGCTACACTATCTACCCATCCGCCTAATTTACCCTTTTTAACAATAACCCCGCTAACCTCCTTGATATCTCTTAAAGCTTTGATGCGGTAAAGCGTTACACCTTTCCGTTCTACAATTTCGTTGGTTAGTTCGTATTTATTAGTCATTATCTATTCCTAGGTTTCTTAACTAATTTTGGTTTTGGTTAGGTGTGTTTTAGGTGTGTTAAAGCGTACTTCTATTTCGAAGTTCTCTTGTATTAAATCATCTGCAAAATCGGATCTATCAAACGAACAAAACTTTTCAAATGCATCCACCATATCATCTAATATTATGTCCTTTATCATAGCCCTTATGCCAAGCCCGCTATAATCTGGATTCATGTGAACAGCAATTTCATGGTAAAGGTCAGACTGTATATATCGCCCCAACGCATACGATAAATCACGGTTTAAGTAATGTTCTTTGAACCTCTCAAACATGTCTTCTTTATTCAATTCTAACTCTTCATGTTTTTTAAAATCTGCTTGTAATTTTGTTGTCATTATCTATTCCTACTTTTTTAAATCATCGTTCTGTTTAACTAGGGGTAGTATCTATCAATAAATCTAATTTGTCAAACATTATTTTAGATATATTGATAGATTATTTTATATAAGTAAGCCTATAATACTTTACTAAATCTTTGATTTGGGCTATAAATAAGGTATGGAAAAGGAACTAGAGAACACCTTAGATTGGCGGGAAATAGGGCAACGCTTTAAAGAAGTGCGTGAACGGCACAATTATAAACGTTCGATGATTATGGAAAAAACCGATGATCAAGGTGGTGCTGTATATAAGTATGAAGCAGGCGCGCAACCCGCCAGCACTAACTACGCTTTGTTTCTACGTAATACATTCGGTGCATCTTTCGATTGGTTGTATGATGGTGTAGAGAACTTAAGATCCGAAAGGGATAGGACTGAAAAAAAGATTTTCAACCCCCGTGCTATAGGGGCAAGGTTGAAAGCTATTAGGTTAAAAATGGGCTTAACTCAAAAAGAGTTCGGATTATTAATAGGTTTATCATCTGTGGGAGTTGGTAATATAGAGAACGGACATAGAACACCCGAAATCAAGACTGCCCTTAAGATCAAGAGGGCTTTAGGAAAGCCACTAGACTGGATATATTTTGGTGATGAACCGATCATACCAAAAAAGAACAGACTACAAGCAAAGCAAAGCAAATCAAATCAAATCAAATCAAATCAATCTTCGCCAAAAGCAAAGAAAAAGTCAAGGTTGTAGTAGACGTTTTACACAACTCTTTACAACTATTTGATGTACTTATGCGTTATATTAACGTCTAGACAAAATAACTAAAATACACTATGATTACAACCGGAGTTCTAGCGAACGATATTGGGAGTCGGTGAACACTATAGGCTACACCTCGGGAGGACAGCCAATGATTACTAGTAGCCACTGCCGCAAGAAACTCGCTAAAACTTTCGTCACGGCTTAACGCACGCTAAACGATATTTTGGACAGATGAACGCTATATGGCTACACCTCGGGAGGGAGTCGATGATTAGCTTCATTCTATCGCAACAAGAAACTTAGCGTCCCTCTAGCCGATACTATTTAGGTTAGAAATCGTTTTTTTTAAATTTTAAAAGGCGATGACACCTTTTTACGTCTAATTAAAATTAAAAAGATCCTTAAATAGGGGCTTTTTTGGCGTTTAGGGGCTTAAAAGGCGGAGTGGTAACCGCTGGTAACCGCTGGTAACCACATCGTAAAATAGATCTGGTTACCAAAAAAACTATGTATAATCAATCACTTAATTACGATATAACCGCTGGTAACCGTGGTAACCTCTTCTTTAACAGTTCTCTACTACATATATGAGACACTACACACGCATTCACGCAAGATATTTTTTTCCTCACGTGAAAAGGTTGTAAATATGTGGTTACCAGCGGTTACCACCTAAAATACTCTCTTAAGTAGTTGTTTTTACTGTATTTTATTGGTAACCACATAGTAAAATAGATGTGGTTACCAGCGGTTACCAGCGGTTACCACCTGAAAAAAACTACCGCTTCTGCCCTCCGAGTGGCTGATGATCGGCATCCACTAGTTTTTTATTAGCTTCCACTGCTTCCACCACTTCTACTACTTCCATAGCTCCACTGCTTAAGGAGTCTTCTTAAGCCCCTAAATCTTTCGATTCTCGCACACCCGTATTTTTTCCTCTTCGATAGCTCCAATAGCTCCAATAGCTCCAGTAGCTCCAATAGCTCCAGTAGCTCCAGTAGCTCCTATAGCTCCAATAGCTCCAATAGCTCCAGTAGCTCCAGTAGCTCCAGTAGCTCCTAAAACTCTTTCAACTTTTATAGCTAAAAAAGCTTCATTAAAAGCTTGCTATCTATTTGTTTTTAGGTTATTATCTACTTATGCCGAGACCATTTACCACGTATACATTGGAAAGAACTAATAAGATTTTAGCATCGATTGCTTCTGGTATGACTTTAGCGAAGTCATGCAAGCTCCATGGCGTTTTAGTTATGACCTTTTTCGCCTGGCTTGAACGAGACTTTGACGACTTAAAGAAGCGATATGAGCAAGCCAAGATAAGCCATATGGAGCATTTAAGTGATAAGATAGCGGATACTATTGAAGCCCCTTTAAGTGAAGAAGAGAAGAAATATCCAGTATCGTTTAAGAGGCGAGAGCTTCAGATGAAACGCCTGCAATGGGAGCTTGAGAAGCGATATAGGAATGTCTACGGCAACCATATGACGGTTGAGCAGAAGCATACGATAGATTTGAAGCCCGTGTTAGCTAAGATTGAAGAGCGAAGAAAACATCAACAAGCTAACAAGGCTATGAGAGTCATAGAAGCCACAGAAAAGCCACTAGAATGCCGTAAGTTAAGTAAAGATGAACAATCTACTATGAAGCTAAAGAAATGAGACTGAGGGTGCTTTAAGAGTCTTTTAGAGCTAGTGGAGTTTAAGGAGCTAGTGGAGTTTTTTTTGTTTTGAAGGAGGGGGTGCCCCCCAAGAGGAGTTTTGAAAGTATATAGAGCCTATGCTTCGACAATTTTTATAAAATTTTGAAAGTTTTGAAGTTTTTACGTTCAATCTCTGCCGAAGATAACAGATATTAGAGATTGTTTTATTGACCCGAGAACTTCCAACAAAAATAGAACATGAACAAGAGCTTATGGAGCTGATGTTTTCTGACGACATCAAGCTTAGTTTTACCAACTTTGTACTTCGGTTATTTCCTTGGAGCGAAGCGAACACCTCGCTTGCAAACTTTTCTAGACCCCGTAGATGGCAATTAGATTTTATGGAAGCGGTAGACACTGACTGTCTTTTCAATGTTGATAATCCCGACCCTAAGATATTTAAGGGTGCGGTATCAGCTGGTAGAGGGATTGGCAAAACAACTTTAAACGCTTGGATGATGTTATGGTTAATATCGACCCGACCTGGCATGTCAATACTTTGTCTTGCCAATTCGGAAACTCAGCTGAAGAGTACGTTATGGGCGGAGGTAAGTAAGTGGTTGTCGATGTTACCGAACAAGCATTGGTTTGAGATGCAGTCGTTATCTTTGCATCCTGCTGTGTGGTATGCGGAAGCATTAGAAAAGAATTTTGGGATTGACTCAAAGCATTACACGATTACCTGTAGGACTTATTCGGAGGAACGCCCTGATACTTTTGTAGGGCATCATAACACTTACGGAATGGCTATTTTTAACGATGAAGCTTCAGGTACCCCTGATGTTATAAACACTTCTATTCTTGGATTTTTTACTGAGAATAACGCCAATCGTTTTTGGGTTATGACGTCTAATCCTCGGCGGTTAAAGGGTTGGTTTTACGATATATTTAACGTTCCCTTAGAAGACTGGCAGAGATTCCAGATAGATACACGAACAGTAGAGGGGATAGATCCGAGTTTTCATGAGGGGATAATAAGCCGTTATGGGCTAGATTCTGATGTTACACGGGTTGAGGTATTAGGACAATTTCCACAACAGGACATCAACAGTTTTATACCTTTTTATCGGATTGAAGAAGCCCTTAATAGAGAGCCGATTAAAGACCCCTACGCTCCTTTAATTATGGGTTGTGATATAGCAGGAGAGGGTGGCGACAACACGGTTGTTGTGTTGCGTCGTGGCACTAATATTGAGCATATTTTTGATTGGTCGGGATTGGCTGTCAACGCTTCCAGTCGCAAGATAGAGGAACTGATTAACAAATACAAGCCTGATGCGGTTGTGGTAGATGCCAACGGTATTGGGGTACAAACGTATTATTATTTAGCAGATGAGGGCTATAGCGTTCATGCAGAGAAAGGTCAGAACAGAGCGGATGACCATGAATCTTATAGGAACAGACGCACGGAACTGCATGTTAAAATGGCAGAATGGCTAGAGTTAGCAAGTATTCCCAATCATAGCGGATTAATTCAGAACTTAAAATCTTTAGAGTCTTTCATAGAGCCGAACACGGGCAAGTTAGCCTTAGAATCCAAGAGGGTTAAAGGTGCGGTGAGTACCGATTATTCGGATGCTTTGGCTTACACATTTGCGGTTAGTCCTGCACGAAGTGATATGAACTTTGGTCGGTGCCGATCATATCAATATGAAGCCGATGAGTTACTTGTTGATCGGAGGTTTAGCTATGCCTAGAGAACAACAAAAGAACCCGTGGTCAAAGGGTTTATCGAACATTTTTCAAGGGGCTACTTCGGGGGCTATGGTAGGTGGTCCTTGGGGGGCTTTAGCGGGCGGTTTATTAGGTGGTGCTACGTCGGTCATTGATTATCTATTTTCTGGTTCGGATAAAGAGGAAGATAATAAGCAAGATAATAAGCAAGATGTTTTGGATAAACCTGCTTACATGCTCACGGATGAGGAGAGGGAGAGGGAAGAGGAAAAAGAATCTTCGTGGATGAATCCTCATTCTTACTTGAGACACCGCCCGCCCGCATCAATGCTTTTAGCGGGTGGATATAGCCGATGAATAATTCTATTAAAAAGATCAAGACTTGTTTTGAGCATTTAAAAAGTCAAAGAGAAGAGTTAAATACTCGGATGGAGGAGTTAACATCTCTTCTTTATCCTTATAAGCAAGAACCAAAATCTCGTATGTGGGATACGACAGGATCTGAGGCCTGTATTAAACTCTCTTCCTTGCTTTCTTCTCTTATTACTCCACCTGGTCAAAAGTGGCATGGGTTATCTGAGCCTTTTTTTAGGCATCAAGCCTTTCTTTATGAGGAGGATGCTGGGGCGAAAAAAATTAGAGGATGGTGCGATCAAGTAACGGATGTGCTTTTTGGTTTTAGGGAACGTTCGCGTTCTGGATTTGTAAGTTGTCTGCAGTCTTTTTACACTAGTATTGTTGAGTTTGGGACTGGGTGTTTTTACATTGAAGCGGATGTTGATGAAACGGGATTAGAAGAGGGGATACGTTATATTGCCGTTCCCCTTGCCGATGTTTATTTGAGTGTTAATCATCAAAACGAAGTAGATAGTATTTACCGAACATTTGAATTTACGGCTGAGCAGATTGGTGGCAAATGGGGGTATAAAGTTTTATCTGATAAGATGAAGTCATCTTATGAGAAGAAAGAACCTGACAAGTTTAAGATCATTCATGCGGTCTATCCTAAAAGTCTTGCTGAGAAGAAGAAAGATAAAGGAAACAAGAACTTTCATTCTAAATTTGTATGCATTGATGAGAACGTATTTTTTGAAGAGAAGCAGATTACTACTCTTCCCTATATTATTGGACGCTACCGAGTAAGGGCTGATGAGATATACGGTAAATCCCCTGCGATGGAAGCACTCCCTGCGATTAGGCGTTTAAACGAGATATCGAACGAATTAGCCCAATACGCCCGTCTTTCTTTACATCCAGCGTATCTTGCTCCCCCAGAGGCTAAACAGTTAGAATTCAAAAATAAGTCTCGCTATATGAACATAGGTGCGATGAGCAAAGACGGCAAAGCCCTTTTTCAACCTCTTCAAGTTGGCAATCCTCTTCCCTTTTATGAGGAGCTTAAAAGAATACAAGGATCTATTCATAGTCTCTTTCTGCTGGATTTGTTTCAAGTGTTGGATGACAAGGCATCTCGTTCAGCTGCGGAATCTATGGAGAAGACGAGAGAGAAAGGTGCGTTTGTAGGACCTTTGATAGGAGGTCTTCAATCAGAATTTATCGGAGCGATGATTAAGCGGGAGTTGGATATTCTTGATGCACAACACAATCTTCCAGAGCTAACGGATTATGATCATTCGCCTTTCCACCTTTTAAAGGTTGAGTATACATCGCCCTTATTCAAATACCAACAAGCCGAGAGTGTTGCGAGTGTTCTTCAAGGGACGAATACCGTTTTAGAATTGGGGGCTAAAACGGGTAATCCAGAACCTATGGATCATATTGATATTGATAAGGTTTCCCGATTTGCCCTTTGGGCGAGTGGTTCACCAGCACATCTTATCCGTGATGTGGATGAAGTGAAGCAGAGACGTAAAGACAGAGACGATCAAATGGAAGCGATGCAAAATCGACAAGATGCACAACAACAAGAGCAAATGGGGATGGAAGCAGGGGCGAAAGCCGTGAGTAAAGCTATAGAGAAGAAGATGACGAATGACCTGATGGAGAATAGCTATGATTGATTTTAATTGAGCGTAACGGTCAAAAAACTTAAAGGTCTTTTGAAATCCCCAGGTAGATACAAGCGATTGTACATCTGCGTCTGCTATCTTCTCTTGACGAAAATAACGGGCTATGTCTTTCTCTCTTCGACTGTAATCAACACCATATTCGGACTTCAATGCCGTCTTGTCTTCCGCTAAAGCCTTGTCCAATCGCTCTATCGAACGCTTCTCGTTCTCTTGCCCATGAGCAACAAGGCGATCTATAACTTTCTGTGCCGTCTTTGCATCAATCCCAGCCTCCTTAAAAGCCTCACTGTGGGCTTTAACCTCCTCTTGCGGAATGTACTCAGGACAGTTTAGGGTATAGTCTTCACTATTGAGTTGTGATGCTTCAGCCTCTTCGGTTGATGAAGAACTTGAGAAAGGGTTACTGCTCTGAGACGTAGACTGCTGTACCGCTTCTTCCTTTGGCAATGGTGGTGTTTCCGGATGTTCACCTTTAGTTTCTATTGGGGTTGAAACAGGTGTTTCTTTTACATCTGTCATTATTTATTCCTTTTCTATTGAGTACATTTGCACTATTTGTTCAAAATTAAGACCTAAACTTGATGCGATACGAACCGCCATAGCCCGTTTGCCCTCACAGTGAGCAAGCTTTAGGGCATCATCAATCTCAGGATAGGATAAAAGACCTCCTTCAACCATCAAATCTATCAAAACCTCTTTCCCAGCTTCTGTGGCAAAAACGCTTTTGTACAATCGAAGCCTTTTCTCGTCTTCTTCCAATCGTTCAGCTAAAACAACAGGATCAACAGTGTAACCTCGACCTAAAGCTGTATTTTTAATCTTCTCGGCAATATCCATGAAC
Source organism: Candidatus Liberibacter solanacearum CLso-ZC1 (assembly GCF_000183665.1). Taxonomy (NCBI): domain Bacteria; kingdom Pseudomonadati; phylum Pseudomonadota; class Alphaproteobacteria; order Hyphomicrobiales; family Rhizobiaceae; genus Liberibacter; species Candidatus Liberibacter solanacearum. The sequence continues at coordinate 190,249 of NC_014774.1, read as the reverse complement.
AAAGAGACTTCGGTAGGGGATACATTTGCTCGATCTGAGGGGTCTCGAGGATCACAAGAAGATTATGACAAGCTGTTTAATAACCCCGAATTTATAGAGAAGCGTAAAGCGGGCGATACTTCCGCCAATAATAAGATAAAACAATGGGCAAACCAGCAAGCCTTATTAGATCAATAACACCATAGAAAAGGATAACAATTATGGCTACAAAACAGCAATTAGCAACGGCTAATATATTAGAGTTCAAAAAGCATGTTGAACTTGCTTTGCAACAGGAAACATCAAAATTGAGACCTACGGTAACGGAGAAATCTACTGAGGGTGAGAAATCAGCTTATGTAGAAATATTTAAGCCCTCCGAAGCCCATAAGATTATCGGTGATATGTCGGACACCATATACAATAACACCGATCAATCCAGAAGATGGATTAGCCACGAACAGTTTGGATGGGCGGAACGCATTGATCCGTTTGCGACTTTGGATTCAGGGCTTAATCCGCTTTTACCCTACGCTAAATTAGCAACAGCTGCGATGCACCGTAAACAAGACGAAGTTATCCTTGAGGGTATGCTAGGAGTTAATCAGTGTGGTAAGGATGCGAAGAGCTTAGAGCCTTTTTCTGCGGATAATATAATATCTGCGGTTGATGGTGATGACTTTTTTCAAACCTTTATAGGACAACTTATTACGGCTAAATCTATTTTTATGGAACGGCATATTGATGTTGATTCTGAGCAAATATACGTTTTAGTACCGAGTGATGTATGGGCGTCGTTATTTGCGTTAGAGAAAGCAACAAGTAAGGATTATATCAATACGGCAGCTTTACAGGCGGGTAGGATTGAAGCTTTTGCAGGGGTTCGGTTTATCAACATGGAGAAAGTACCAGGCAATAACTTATTTCCATCAGGGACACAATTTCCAGGTTTGACGGACTCGAAAATCAAAAATGTAGCAGGACAAGTTGGTGTTACATCCTCTGCTAAATTTGCTAATGACAAGATCAAGTATGTTTTACCTATTTATTGCAAATCGGCGGTTGCTTTTACGCAAAGGAAAGCGGTTGAGGTAAAACATTCTGAAGATCCTAGTAAATGGCATGCACCTCAAATTACATTAACCGCATCCTTTGGTGCGGCTCGGGTAGAACCAGAGAAGATTTTAGGTATTGAGATCTCACACGCCTCTCTCAAGGGGGTACCGAAGTTAGTTGGTAAAAAGGCGGCTTAACCTAGATGACTGAGTGTGAGATCTGTAATTGGGCGTTGTTGAAGTTAGGGCAACGCCCGATAGCGAAGCTGGATGAGGGAAGTATAAAAGCTAAATATTGCAAGTTTTTACTCTCCCCTATTCACCGTAGTTTACTGCGTTCATTTGCGTGGGGTTTTGCGACGAAGTCTTCTTTTTTGTCTTCTTTAGTCTCTGAAGATCAAGGGAGGGTTCGTTATCCTCTCCCTAAGAAATGTCTTAAAGTTTTAAAGATAGACAGGGATGGGATATTAGATGGGGATTGTATTGTTGTCCACGATAATAAGTCTATCCCGCTTTCTATTAAGTATATTGAGGAGGTTTCGTTAGCAGATTGTGATCCTCTCTATCAAGAGACACTTTCCTTAAAGTTGGCGAGTGAGTTATGCCCGACTTTAGTAGCGGATGAGCAATTAAGGGCGTATTTAAAAGCCGAGAGTGATAGAGTTTTAAAAACAGCTATTGAAATGGACGGTATAGAACTATCTGAGGATAGGGAGTATTAACATGCCTAAAGGTGCCTATACCAAGCGATCATTTGCAGGCGGTGAAGTTTCCCCTCAGATTATTCAGTCTCGTAGTGATCTTGAACTACATTCTCAAGGTTTATCGCAATGTTTTAATATGATTCCTTTATCGGATGGATCATTGGTACGCAGACCTCCGTTGCATCGCTATGAACATATTGATCTTCCACCGAAAGCAAGTCGGATACTTTCCTTTGCTTTAGGTGGTGATGAGGCTGTACTGTTCATCTTTGGCGAGAAGAAGATGGTGTATGTGGAGGTTACTGGAATAAAACCACCACAGTTTATTCGTTTTTATGGTACGCCTTATAGTTTCCGTGAGGCTGAACAGCTTGATGTTGCCCGCATGGGTACTCTTATAGTTTTAGTTCATCCTAAGCATTCACCATATAAGATAGAGTTTACGGAAGCAGGGGTTATTTTTGAGAAGATGGTGTTTGCTCCCCCGCCATGGTTAGGACGGCGTGAAGTTGGCGGGAAAAAGCATGATGCGAAACTGAGAGTAACCCTCTCTGCTACTCGCAAAGGGAAGATTACCGTTACTTCCACATTGCCCATCTTTAAGCCAAAAGATGTTGGACGGATGCTTTGTCTTGGGTGGCTTCCAAAGGATTGGACAGCAAACACCTTATATCCTGAGAACGCCTTTATGCAGATGTACGGGAAAGTTTATCGGTGCATTACTGAGGGAATCTCAGGTAAGGAGTTTGAAGATAATAGAAGAGACACTTATATCCGAGATGGTGGTGTTACATGGAAAGTCATAGCCTCTTCGCAAGCATTAAGCGTTGATAAAGACGGCAAAAGCACACTTGGCACGGGCGGACAATACAGGACACCTTATTATGTTTGGGGAGAGATAGTCAACTGTACAGGAGCAAAGACAGTTGAAGTCATGCTTCACGAGGGTTTTTGCGTTACAGACAGTAACAGTACTTTGTATTGGAATATGAGTGCTTGGGGAGAACGTGAAGGTTATCCGTCTCATGTATCTTTTTATAACAATAGGCTGTGTTTTTCTGGGTCAAAGTTTGATCCTCAAGCTGTTTATTTCTCTGGTTATAATACATTTACTGATTTTAGTCCTGACACAATTGAGGGCAATGTTGATTATCGCAAGTCGTTATCTGTTGCAATAACGGATGATACGATGTCTGCCATTCGTTGGTTTAGACCGATGGAAAAGGGTCTTGTTATTGGGACTGACACCTCACTATGGATTGTTATTCTTGATTTTGAGAGAGGTTTTAATCTGGTTTCAAGACGATTAGCAGGGATTGGTGTTTATGAAGCTCCGCCTTTGAGTATTGGCGATGAACTAATTTTTGTTCAAGGGGCGGGTAGGAGGATTCAGATTATAGGCGGTGCGAGTGAGCAAGGTTTTCAATTTTTAGAGCTGACCCAAAACGTCGATCATCTGCTGGATTATCGCATACGCCAACTTGCCTATCAGGAAGATCCGTATTCTCTTTTGTGGGTGTTGAATAACAAGGGTGAACTATTGAGCTGTAGTTTGCATGCCAACTCCAAAGAGAAAGGCTCGTGGCACACGCATAAGAGTGGCGGGGGATGGGTCAAGATTATGTCTTTAAGTTCTTGTCTTTGTTTGGATCAAGGGGAAACTACGATTTGGTTTTTGGTGAGCAGAACGAATGAAGACGGTGTTAGTTCGATAGGATTAGAGAGGCTTAGAGCTTTTAATCCGCTTGCTTTACACGGTGATGGTTTGGTTGAAAGGAGGAACTAATGGGTTGGTTTAAAAAGGCTCTTAAATGGACGGTAGCGGTAGCAGGTTCTGTTGTTACTGGAGTTGCGCTCGCAACTGGAGTCGGGGCTCCTGTAGCGGCTGCTGTGGCAACATGGACGGTAACGATGACCACAATATTGGATGCAGATATTGCGGAGGAAGACGACCGAGCAAAAAGAGCGGAAGAATTAAAAGAGTCAACGGAAAATGCCAATGCTTCAAAGGATTTGAATAACATTCTGGATCAGGCAAGAGCTGACACGCAAAAGTCTCAGGCGATACGAGATAAAGAAGAGATAACCGCTGAAGATCTAAAAGACGCTTTAGAGCATCTTTCACAGGCATATATTAAGGTTGCAGGGATTGGGTTGTCGGTTAATTCGCAGAAGAACGATCCTGAGATAATCAAGGGTATCAAGGATGTAATTGACAGAGTATCGCAAGAGCGTATTGCGTGGAGGGCAAAACTTCACGATGACTATAAAGTCGACATGGCTACTACACACGTCGACCTTGCCGAGAAGAAGAAAACGTTAAATTCGCTTTACGATAAAGTAGTAGGATATGGGGAAGAGGCACAAGCCCTTAGAACTGATCTTAAAACTGTGATTGACTTTCTTGATAGCAAGGTTGCACCCGAGCATCAAGAGTTTGTGGATGAACGACGTAAGGAGGTTGAAGCTCTTAAGAGTCTTAAAAGAGAACATGAGGAAGCTTTTAACAAGGCAAAAGAATCGGTTAAGAACAATGCTGTTTCTGGGGTTGAGGATGCAGAAAGGGCGTTAGAGAAAAGGGCAGAGTTTGATTCCAAATTTAAAGAGTTACTTGACGTATTAAGAAGCAAACAAGCGGATCTTCCGCATGTTCTAACTCTAGATATTCAGGCATCTATTGTTGATTTTTACGGTGTGTTTCGTGATCCTGAACTTCTGCATAATGAGGTCTTTGCTACCGCTTATAAACAACAAGCCGAAAGAAATGAACAGGTGGTGTTTGCTACACCTTTAGATGCGAATGCTAAAGCAACGTGGCATTTAAAACGTAGTAAAGACTTATATGAAATATATAAATCTCATATAAAGAACAAAGAATATGCCCTTGCTCGGAAGTTGCGGTTTCAAGTTGAAGCTCATCAGAGGGAAGCGACGAGAATTGCGGAACAACTCCCTGCTAAATTTAGTGTATGGAAGAGTGGTAAGGTTAAGGATTGGGTATCGGAGTTTAAACGACTTTTTAAAAAGTATTCAAATCTTAAAAACTTAGAGGATTGGGGAAAATCTCTTAAAGATCAAATCAACGCTCACGGAGATGAAATCCATAAAGCGATGCATCTTGCCGATTTAGGGGAAGATGATTTTTACAGGATGGGTTTAAAAGCCACTGTGCCTTATTTTGTTGTCAACAAGCAAATATCAGATGGTATTAGTACTTTAATAGAAGAAACAGAGAGTAAGATACCAACACTTGATGCGAGGGAGAGAGCCAAAGCTGAAGAAGCAAGATTAAAAGCTGAAGAAGCAAGATTAAAAGCTGAAGAGACAAGATTAAAAGCTGAAGACGCAAGAGTAGCTGAAGAAGCAAGATTAAAAGAAGAAGCAAGAGTAGCCGAAGAAGCAAGATTAAAAGCTGAAGAGCTCAACCCCCAAGAACCCGCTTTGCAAGCACCACTACAAGATGGCACAGAGGGTCAAGCATCAGAAACAGAACAACAAGCTAAGGAAGAAACAGAAACTAACGTTAGCGAAGATGTTTATCACAATTCGTATCCGACTTCTTCTACGCCTATGGGCGAGTTATCAGCACAAGCCGAGAAGACTCCTGTTCTTGTTGAAGAGACTAATTTTACTCCTCTGACGCCCGCACAAAAAGCGGAGAAGAAAGCAGAGAAGAAATCGGAGAAGGAAGCAGAAGAAGAAAGAAAGGGAATAATCAATGCACAATATAGAAGAGATGTAAAAGCGAATATCGCAAGACAGGAGGCACGGAGCAAGAGAGACCGAGAACGTTGGTCTAAGCTATCTAAGGAAGAGATATCGAAGAAATTCAATCTCATTTATGAGCTATTCTCTACTAAAGCTGTTTCTACTCCTGAGCTGCTTTTTGATGGTGATTTAACTGTTCTTGATAATCTCACAATGGATGAGGTAGTGGATCAGGAAAAGTGGAAAGAGATAACGGATGCGTGGGAAGGGATGGAATTATCCCCTAAAGATAAGTGGGAATCGCTATCCTTCATTTTAAGTGGCAAGCGGTTTTTGCCTATGATTCGGGATACGGTCGCATTTATTCCTTTCTGAGGGCGTGGGAGGAATTAAAGTTATCCCGTGAGCAATTGGAAGAGGCATTTTGGGAAGAACAGAAGCTTTCTTTAAATGAAGTAGATTCCGAGTTGGAAGTGTATAGGGGTCATAGATACGCTTTGTATGCATCTGAAGAACAGTCCGCTATACAAAGGATAGAAGAAGATCAAGCCCGAGCGAAAGAAACGTCCTTACTAAACGATATAACTTCTTTGAAAGCTACTATAGCTGGATTAAAGAAGAAGTCGGACGGATCAGGGGATCAAGAAGAGGTAATAGGAGCTAGAGAAGAAGAACTCAAGGCTAAAGAAAAGGAGTTAGGATCTAAAATCAAGAAAGCTCTTGATGATAGGAAATCTGAAGTTGATGACACTGATATTCTTTCTGAAGATTTGCTCAAGCGTTTTGAGAAACTCCATGAGGTTAAACACGTCCCTGAGAAATATAGTAAACCACGTATTGAGGCAGACCCTACAAAAGTTCTAAAGCCGATAACTCCTCCTGTCCCTAGCCCGCAGGAAAAGGTTATCCCAGAAGTCATTGATCAACATTACAAGCAAGAACCAGTGGAACGGGAGGATTATTTAACCTCTGATGATGATGACGCTGATGTTCGTGTTTATGCAACTTCCAGAAAAGACGGCAAGTTAGTTCAGAGGCTATTGAAGCAAGGTGAGAAGCCTTTAGCCCATGAGGGAACGTCGTACGGTTATGATTGTATTGTTCGACTTCCTCCCATTGATACTGGGGATGCGTTCAACAACTTTAGTGGGAAGAAAGTTCGTATATTCAAGGGATCAATCAAAGTCATCAATACGAGTGATATTGAGGTTGGGGTTTATGGGGAAGAGATGCATCCTATAGAGGAGTTGAGAGGTTCTCCGAAAACGGGAGAGTTTACATTCCCGATATACAGTGATGCACAGCATCTTCCTGAGTTAGTTATCAAGCATAAAGGCGAGAGTTCTCATTTTCATCTTACCTCCGTTACGACGCATTTCACCGTGGAGGATTAGATATGGTTGATTATGTTTCTAAAGGTTTAGCGATTGGTAAATTTGTTACTAATGTAGTTTCAGATATGTCAACTGCGACATCAACGTCTAAAAGCAATCGGTATCGTGCCTCCCTTGCCGAAGAGAATTCTAGACGTGCGGATATTTTGCATTCTGAGAGAGCCGAGAGACTTCGCAAAGAGGGTTTGTTAGATGCAGGGCTATTTCAAATGAAAGCGGAGATGTCAGGACTTTCAGGGATCTCTGCTGATCTGTGGATTGGACAACGCTATGCGGATACGGAAAGAGAAGTAGAGAAAGCCCAAAGCACCCGTTTTTCCACGGTTCAGAGATTTTTAAAGGAACAACAGTGGCTGAAACAAAACGCTACCAACAGTAAGGTTTCAGGGATCGTATCCTCGGGTGGACATGGACTGACGCTAGCAAAAGACTTGTTTAAGGATAAATAAATGGCAAATCTTGATCTAAAACAAACGGCTAGTGAGCCTCTTGCTCCTAACCAAGATGCGGTTAGGGATGCGGTTGATCCCCTAGGTGGTTTAAAGACGGTAGCACAAGGCTTGGATAGTCTTAACCAACTTTATCAAGAGCGTAGATCCGAACATATTAAGGCTCAAGCACTAACTCAGGATGCATTGCATTCTGCGGATGATCACGCTGACTTTGCCCGATATATGACAAGCCTGCCTACAGGAGTTGACGTGCAAGCCCTGTCGCATAAATACGCTCAAGATCAATACTACAAGAGAGATAAAGAGATAATCGGTGTACCTGACAGAGAAACAAGAAATTATCTCAGAAATTCAAACAAGCGAAGTCTTGACAGAAGCTACAGCTAGGGACGGCACGAGGCTTACTCGTCATGAGTTTAGAATCTGAAAAGCATATTGGAGATACCGCCGTAGCTTTGGCTCTTAATATTAGACTAAGCCCAACGAATGAAAACTTAGAGCTTCAACGCAATCGTGGGTATGATGTTATAGATAAAAGTCTTTTAACGCCAGAAGACAAAGTTAAGAAGAAACAAGCGTTAGATAAGACGCTTCACAAATCCCAAACGATAGGGCTATTGTCTAACGAACCTGACATAGTAGGTAATCTGAGTTCCCTAGTATACGGAAGCCCTGTAGCAGTTAAGGATGGACTATCTCCAGATCAAATAGCGGAAAATGCGGACGGGGGAACGATAGAAATAGACGAGCATAAGCTTGATGGTAAGACGGGATATACAGGCATAGACTCTCTTTCAAGAGAAGACTTAAAATCACTATTGGATGAGCATAATAGAAAAACTAATGCTGAAAGACAATCTGGCAAAAAACGAGTTATTGAAACTATTAAGTTACGTACGACTGAGGCAAACAAGGGGAATATTTCCTCTGACTACGATGAAGTTTTTTCTGAATCCAACTTATCCCGTTATTACCAGCCTGCGGATGTTGAAAGTATCATCACTCAAGCTAAGCTTAAAAAGGATATCGCTCCTTATATTAGAGTTGTAGAGACCATGACTAACGAAGAGTACGCTGAGTTTGTATCCACCGTTAACAGTCGCACAGTCGATTATGATTTGAACGATAGGTTTAAAGCTCAAGCTTTTTTAAAAGAGCTTCAGGATAAAAGGGTTGCGTCTCTTAAGGAACTGTCAAAAGACCCGCACGGATGGCAAAGATCCAGAGGATTAGTTCCTCCTAATTTGAGTTTAGAAGCAGGGCAGTTAGCTTCTTCCGTTCTTCCTATTTTCGATGCTAATGAAAAAACGGAAAAAGACCATGGTGTAATTGTTAAAGGGATGGGAACGGACAAAGAAAGGCAATTATCTGAAAAGATTAAGGGAGAGAGGGCTGAAGATTTTGTTTCCTATTTCAGAGATGAGATGACTAAGGAGGGTGTAACAAAAAGCGATATTGAGAAGATAAAGAGTGTCGTAGACGGTATGAAAGACAAAGTTACATCATCTATTTGTCGTTTAGCTATGAGTGATTCTGCGGAGGCTAGAGCTTCTGCAATCCCAGTCATCTCTGGAGTGAAACACAGAGGCGATATTGAGCTTAAGCTTGAAAGCTCCAAAGGAAACGGGGTTAAGAAACTCTTTAACAATTTAATAAACAAAGAGATAGGACAACTTTATCAAGGCTCGGAGGACGCAAATTACAAGCAAGACGCCGAAGTAATTAAGCTTTATATCATGGGTAATATGCATAAGACAGGCAATTATACGTTAAATGGTGAGGTTGTGAGGGATGCAGTCAAAGCTGTATTTGGTAATACGGCGTACGCTGTGAACGGCTCTTATGTTATGCCCCCTCGTGGCATGTCTCACTATGAATTTGGGAATAGGTTGCACGGACTTACTTCTGATAAACTTGTTGGTCTTTTTGGTGATAAAAGTAAAGATAGATATCCAGAGAGTTACGGTTATCAGTCAGAGGGCGACGGGAAATATAGTTTAACGGTTGGTGGTGTTTATAAGAAAGACAAACAGGGGCACCCCTATAGTCATTAACATTTATGACGAATTACCCTAAAATGTCCTAGCTTGCAGATTGCAACGGTTAGTGGTGTTGAAGAAGTATATGAATGCTGTTTCATCCCGTATGAATAGGGGGGAATGATAATGCTTTTTATGGATAACGAGAGCGACTTTAACAAGCGTATGAAGTCTATAAAGAATGATAAAACGACACAGCCAGCGAAGAGGCAACCTGGTATATGGGATAACGCACTTGGTGCATCTGTTTTCTGGTGTTTTAGAAGCACCAGCAGATATTCTTTCTACAGTTACACCGTGGGAATACACACCTGATCCGTTAAAGAAGAACGCTCTGACGGTTGATCCCGAAGAGACAGGGGCTATTGGGCAGATAGGACATAGTTTATTACATTCTGTATCAGCCTTTGGAATAGGAGCTATGACAGGAGGTTCAATAGGAGGTCCACTAGGAGCTTTAGCTGGGGGATTTTTATCCGTTGCCTTAGCGGAGGGGAGGAGAGCTTTTGAGAACGCTAGAGATGAGGGGCAGGATAGTTCTACAGCGACTAAAGGAGGGATGAAGACAGGTGTTATTTCTGGAGCAGGTGCATTAATACCAGCTGGTTTTGGGGTTAGTGTTGTCAAGAGTGCAATAGCAAGTGCTGGTGTTAATCTTGGTCTAAGCAAACTAGATAGAATGGGCGATTACGCCATACTTAAGGCTAATGGATATGATGAACTCGCCGAACATGCTTCAGAGATGGACAGCATTTCGATCGCAACCGATATTGTTTTAGGAATGGCGTTTGGGGGCTTACATGCCAAGAATGCTAGAAGAAACAAAAAACTTGCAGGAATGAAACCTACGCCCTCTGAGGGTGATATTGCTACTGGGGCTAAAAATGAACTCATGACGTCTCGGACTTTGAATGATGCTGTTCCTACGACTAATGAGTCTTTTGAGACTCACATGTCCGCTATAGCTGAAGCGGAGCATGCATTAGTCAACGGAGAGAAGTTTGGTCTTGATTCGCAAAAGTTAGAAGCACTAGAGCGTGGAAGCATTAAGAAGCCAGATATTGAGGTTGGCACGTCTCCTTTTGCGGAGGATAGAATTGAACCTCGTTTATTGTCTGCTGATCAGAGGATAGCACAGACGGTTGAGATAATAGAGAAATTTTTCCAACTCTCAAGATGGAGCAAGTTCCATGCCACCGCAGATAAAGAGAGACATTAACATTGTTAAGCATAAGCTCATTGAGAGTGCAATATCGTGCTTTTATGAGAGAGGGGGCAAGTAATGCATCCAGAATGTATTGAAAGGGTCAAAAAGCTTGCTGGCGAGTGGAAGTTAGAACCAGAGGATCTAGACCAGATTGAGAGAGTATCTAAGCAAGCCCTATCAGGATTAGAGCTGAATGAGAGTTTTAAGAACCTTAAGACGGCGGATAAAGTTAAGGCACTGAGTGAGAAAGCACATTTACTTCTTTTAGAGAATGGTGCTTTTGCAATGTCAGAGACTCTCGGAGGTGTTGGCAGGGCTAAACATGGGGAACAACTGAACACTCTTAAGAACTTTTTGAGATATGAAACGACAGCATCTATAGAGAGTAGAATTAAAGGAGAGCAAGCGAACGCTCGGAAAGCCTTTCATGATTTTGAGGATTTAGGGTCAAAAAACCTAGGGTTCTCGGCGGATCCAATAACGAACGAAAAGATCACCAAAGCCCTAAGGGGGGTTGAGACCGATGATCCACAAGTGAATAAGTTTGGGCGAGCCTATCGCAAAATAAGGGATAGGGTTACAGCTCAAGCGGAAGATATGGGACTTCTTCATCCATTAGATAATTGGGGTAGTCCGCAGCCTGATGATGCCCTAAAAATAAGGGCTAAGGGCAAGAAAGCGTGGATTGAGACGATCATGCCTTGGGTTGATGTGGAAGCATACGACAAAAAAGGACTTTATGGCAAAGGATTAACAGAGTTTCTAGGGCATGTTTGGGATACCAAATCCAGCGAGGGACGAAACAAGATATTAGCTTCTGGCGGGGCTGAACAGGCGGGTAAAGCCTCTGTTGGCGGAAGTAGAAAGCAACCACGGCATTTGTTCCTTTTAGATGAACACTACAGCGATTACAATGCAGCATTCGGAAAAACAGGATTAAACGCTGAAGACCTTGTGAGAATGACCATAGACCCTCTTATTCGTGATATTGAGATAGCCCGTACGTTTGGTTCTAATGCTGATAACAATTTTAGGTGGGTTATTACGCAAGCCTACGAGAACGATTTAAAGAGTGCTAAGACGGCAAGCGATGTTACAAAGATGGGTGGATTATACAAAGAAGCCAATATCCTTTGGGATAGATTGACGATATCCAGTGAGATGCTTGATCATGAGTTATCTAACGCACAAATTAATCTGAGGGAGCTGAAATCAGGGTTTTCGACTTTTCAAGTGGTTAAGAGTTTTGGGATGCAGATATTTTCCGCCCTTCCAGAGACAATAAATTGTGTGGTTATGGGTTCTCATAGGCAGGGAATGCCGTTTTGGTCTAGGGCTTTGCCAGAGTTTAAGAGGCATCTAACGAACGCTAATTATAAAGCATCTATTCGAGCATTTGCCCCAGCTGGCGAGATGGCTATTACAGGGATGATGAATGAGTTTCACAATCAAAGTAAGTTTGTTTCTGGAATGAAAGTATTAGCGGAGAAAACGGTTAAGTGGCAAGGTCTGAAAGCTTTAGATAGGTTTCAGCGAGATTTATCTTTTGGTTTTACGTCCTCGTGGATGGGGGAAGTAACAAGGGGATTTAAGGGTCTAGAAGATTTTAAATCTCGTTATGGGGAGCAGACATTCAAGACACTTATTAAAGATTATGGTTTTACCCAATCCGATATGCATGCTTTGTCCAAGGTTGAGCTTGATGCTGGGAGGTTATTGACGCCCGATAGTATCCGAGAGTGTAGGCATCCTGATCTTGTCACACTTGCTCGTTCTGAGAACAAGTCTATTGAGCGAATGATGGGTGATCTATCGAGCAAGATGAGCGGGTATATTTGGTCTCAAACGCAAGATAATGCAAGAGGATCAGTTGGCTCTTCGTTAAGAGATACAAAGTACACATCTAGCAGGGGAGGCATACCAGGGTTGAGCCTTGTTACTCAATTCTTAACCACTCCAATTTCCATGGCGGAGAAGCATTTATGGGCTGTTCCTAAAACCCTTGTTGGTGGAGCGAATGGCATGTCAGCTTGGTCTTATAGGGCAAAGTTCTTAGCTTTTGGTATTGTTTTAGAGGGGATTGTCGCCAACACAGCAAGAAAGGCTTTAACTGGTCAAGAACTCGACGATTTTACCGATCCAAAGGTATTAGCTTTAATGACTGCAAGAACTCTTACGCACTATGATAGATTTTTCAACGAATATCACCATGACTTCAAAGACCTCTTGCATTCTGTCCCTGTAGCTTCAACCGTTATTGGTTTGGGAGACGCTGGTTTGGAAGTGTCCAGAAATATCTTCGGGGAAGATGAAGAAAAAAAAGCTAAAGCCAATGCCAAATTAGCCAAGGAAGTCGCTAATAATATGCCTTTAAAGAACTTATTTTATGTAAAAGCGGCTTTCCAGAAGATGGTAGTAGATAACCTCTGTGAGTACTTCAACGAGGGGTATAAGGATAGGTTAGCTATGAATCGTGAACTCCGTAAAAGCAGGAGTAATATAGGATGACTAAAAGGCAAGAACAGTACGTAACGAAGCAAGAGTTTAATGAGCTCAGTGCTAAAGTAGATTGTATTATTACGCATCTCAAAGTTTGTGAGAGGAGTGAACGTAAGCAACAACAAGGGATAGAAGAGATTTTAAATATTTTGCAAGGTCTTAAATGGTTTTTTGCGTCCATAAAGAACATAGCAATCATAGTTACTTCTCTGTCCGCCATACTCTACGGGGTGTTTAATATTAAAGGATGGCTTAAACAGTGATACAGTCGTTTCTTGCAGGTGGCATATTTAGGTTTGCTCTTCGGTTTGTTCCCTCTGTATTTGAGAAAATAGCTGATGGTGTATTAGAATATCTGATGCAGAAGCAATCGATTGAATACGATAAGATGAAGCTTGAGCAAACTAAGATTAACAGCTCTACTCAACTCGATCTAGCAGAGATTAAATACGGTATTGAAGAGTTAAAAGTCGATAAGCCAATCAGACTAGCAAGAATTAAAGCTCAAAAGGTCAAAAGTGGTATTAAGTGGATCGATGGTGTGAACGCCTTAATACGACCTTTAACAACTTTGTTTTGGATTATTGTTTATCCGCTATTGGTTTGGTGGAGTGTTAAAGAGGGCTATTTTGATAAAAGCCCTTTAGCCGTCTTAACCCTGTTCGAACAAGAGATTATCGCTTGTATCCTGGGCTTCTGGTACACAGATAAAATAGTACAGAAGAGGCGGGGTTAGTAGTTTCTAGTATCAAACTCATGTCTAGGCAGAAAGGGACTTAATTTATTCCATACGGCATTCGATTCATCATAGGCTTTATCGGCTTCTTCTGTAGCGTCTCGAACTTCATCAGCTCTTTTGTTGTATTCTTCGTTATCTTTATAGATGCCGTAAGAGCCATATTCTTTTTCCAACTGACCTCGGAGTTCATAATATTTACGTTCTGCTTCGTCTCGTTTAGCTTGTGCCTCTTTAGATTTACGGAATTTTTCGTCCCATGTGCTTTTTAGCCTTTCTATTTTTTCAATTTTTGATTCTTTTTGGGATTTTAATAGATCACAGCCACCTAGGGAAATGGTTACTGACAACATTGCTATCGTAGAAATTAAGCCTAGTTTTTTAATGTCCATGTTTCACCTCTCCAGATAAGATAGCGTGTACTACAATTAACACCTATAAATTGCGGGAGTCAATACAATGCCACATCTTTTAATTGATTTGGTTAAGGGATTTGAGGGATTAAGGTTAAAAGCCTATCGGTGTTCTGCTGGCATTTGGACTATTGGTTATGGTCATACTGGAAATGATGTTTTTGAGAACTTGGCTATAACTGAAAAACAAGCAAATGATCTTCTTAAATGGGATGTTTCGAAGTGCTTAAGCCAAGTATTTACCGTTTCCCCGATTCTTATTAATGCTGGTGAAAACCGCATATCGGCTATTGGGGATTTTGTTTTTAATCTTGGAATAGGGCGGTATAGGAATAGCACTTTGAGAAAACGTGTGGATAGAGAAGATTGGATTAACGCTTCTCATGAAATATGTAAATGGGTTTTTGCTGGAGGGAAGAAGTTGAAAGGGCTTGTAATCCGTAGAGAAATAGAGGCAGATTTGTTGTTGAAAAGTGAGATAAAAACACGGAGGTGAATTGCTAGCATTAGTCGCACCTTTTAAAAGGTAAGACTAGATCTTATAAAAAACATCGTTAAATCAATAAGTTATAGTTTTAATGGTGCACCCGACAGGATTCGAACCTGTGACCCTTGGAATCGGAATCCAATACTCTATCCAGCTGAGCTACGGATGCTCTGATATACATGTTTATAGTAGCCTGTAATAAGATAAAAGTCAGGTATATTTTACATATTTGATTTCAAAAAAGGATTGAGACGACGTTCTCTTCCTATAGTGCTGTTGGGGCCATGTCCACATACAAAAGATATTTCATCGCCTAAAGGAAGTATTTTGTTATTGATTGAATTCATTAATTGTTGGTAGTTTCCATGAAGAATATCGGTTTTCCCGATACTATCTCTAAATAGAGTGTCGCCCAAATGAGCAAAATTATTTTCAAAATTGACGTAAATGACATGACCAGGTGAATGTCCTGGACAGTGAAATACTTTAAAAACATGTTTACCAACTGATACGCTATCTCCGTCTTGCAACCAATGATCTGATGAAGTATTGCGTTCATTCATGCAAACTGATAGCAATTTGGCTTGTTCTTCTACATTGTTCATCATCATGGCGTCATCTTTATGGGGACCTATAATTTGTAAAGACAAATCTTCTTTCAGTTGAGCGGCTCCTCCTACGTGATCAATATGTCCATGCGTAATCCAAATCTGTTTGACACGAAAATTACGGGATTTAATAACGTCTTTGATTCTATCAAGATCACCGCCAGGATCTATGACTACAGCTTCCAAGCTCTCTTCGTCGAATAAGAATGTACAATTTTGTTTAAAGGGTGTTACCTTTAAAGAATAAAAAGATAATTTAGACACAGAGGATTTCCTTTGCCAATAATGATGGTAAAAAACAAAGCTCTATTACAGATCTTTGGTAGCATTGCAAGCGTTAAACATATAGCATGAATTTCAACCAGATTGTATTGTGAATATTATTTATAACCCCCGCTTGAGGTCATTAAGAAGGCCTCGCCACAAGCTTTTGCCAAAGATCTGATTCGGAGAATATAACGTTGGCGTTCTGTTGTGGATATTACGCCACGTGCATCTAAAAGATTGAAGATATGAGATGCTTTGATGCATTGGTCATAAGCGGGGAAAACGCATAAATGATGATTATGATGTTTGTTAGGAGCGCCTGCTTCTAAGAGTTTTTGGCATTCTTTTTCATGATCAATAAAGTGATTATGTAAAATATTCGTATTTGCATATTCAAAATTATAGCGGGAATATTCTTGTTCGGATTGGGCAAATATGTCTCCATACAGAACGTTTTTGCCTTCAATGGTATTAAACACAATATCAAAGACACTATTGACGTTTTGAACATACATGGCGAGCCTCTCAAGGCCATAAGTGATTTCGCCTGATATAGGAGAGCATTCTATCCCACAGACTTGTTGAAAGTATGTGAATTGCGATATTTCCATTCCATCGCACCAGCACTCCCATCCCAAGCCCCAAGCTCCAAGGGTTGGGCTTTCCCAATTGTCTTCAACAAAACGTATGTCATGAACTAGTGGATCTATACCTACGGCTTGGAGAGATTCGATATAAAGTTTTTGTAGATCAAGTGGATTAGGCTTTATAATCACTTGGAATTGATAATAGTGTTGTAAACGATTTGGATTTTGAGCGTAGCGTCCATCTAATGGCCTGCGTGATGGTTGTACATAAGCGGCTTTCCAAGGTAGTGGGCCAAGGGCGCGTAAGGTAGTCGATGGATGAAAAGTACCTGCACCAACTTCCATATCGTAAGGTTGTAAAATCGTACAGCCTTGTTTTGCCCAGTATTCTGTCAAAATTAATACGATATTTTGAAAAGAAGTTTTATTTTTTTTATCATGAATGGGCGCCACAATCATTACCTTTTATTTAAGACGGTCGCTTGTAAAACAATGCTCGTTTTTTTCATGGATTAATAGATTTTTCTAATAATTTAATGAAAATATTTGATATTTTATTAAATAACATAGATATTTTTTTTATAAGTTATATATTGTATTTTAAATTTAGTACAGTACACGGCAATGTTATTTTATTCTAGAATATAATTTCCAGTAAAAATTTCTTTATCTGAAGTGAAACACTTATTTTTGCAACCGTTTTATAGTGGCTTTTCCATTAATAAGATCAGTTACAAAATGCGAATAAGATTGTCCATTAGGCTCATGGAGGAAGATAGGAGAGCGAAAGTTTAATTTTCCGCGCATACCTTTGCGTCCTGTAACTAAAATACGAATGGCACATTCTCCTTTTCGTGGGTAAAGAGGAGTGATTTCCAAAGATCCGATGCGTCTTGCACAGGCGTTAACAACTTCTATAAGTGATTGAGGTCGTGCAATCAATGATAATTGACCGCTAGGTCGCATTATAGCACAAGCAGTGCGAATCCATTTTTCGAAAGATCCTTCTAACATTACGTGTGCCTCTTCTTTTACTTTATCAGGAGTAAGGGTTCCTATTCTCTCATTAAAGGGTGGATTCATGATAACATGATCATAAAAATTATTTTTTAAGCCAGCTAAACTACGCTTTTTTCCAGTTAATGTAACATCTACTTCAATGAGGGAAACGCGTTTTGAAATTTGTGCATTGGCAGGCAATGCTAAAGTTTTACGTGCATAATTGGCCATCAAGGGGGACAGTTCGACTAATAGAATTTGCGCTTCATGCAATCTAGAGGCGATGGCAAGCCCTGCAGCCCCTGCTCCTGCCCCGAGATCTGCCAAATGGAAAAGTCCTTTTGCATCAACTAAGGATGCTAAAATCATTGCATCCATGCCAGCACGATGTCCGCCTGTTAAGGGTTGTGCTAAATAGAAGTGGCCTTGATGAAAAGCATCTATTGTTTCATTTTCTGTAATATTGTTAAACATGATTTTACTAAAAAATTGTTGAAGACAGTATTTGTTTTTTAAAAATATTTGGCGACTTGATACGAATAGTTATGGCATCATATAACTCTATAAGATATTGGTAATATTCATGATTGTAATTATTAATTGTGAGGATTCCTTTTTATAAAAGAAGGAGATAAGTAGTTTTTCATGAAAATGCTAGAAGCCCTTACTGTCAAGGACATGAACAAAGTAAATTTGCTCATTATGGACAGAATTTGTTCAAATGTTACAATAATTCCAGATGTTGTAAAGTATCTTATTTTTTCTGGAGGGAAAAGACTACGTCCTATGTTAACTGTAGCGACGGCTTTGATGCTTGAATATCGTGGAAATAATCATGTTTTATTAGCATGTGCTATTGAATTTATTCATACGGCAACGCTTTTGCATGATGATGTCGTAGATGATAGCGCACTGAGGAGGGGAAAAGCTGCTGCACGTTTGGTATGGGGAAATCAGGCAAGCGTTCTTGTTGGAGATTTTTTGTTAAGTCAAGCTTTTAGTATGGTGATAGAAACAAAATCGCAGGAAGCATTGAAAGTATTATCGTTAGTTGCTTGTACTCTTTCCGAAGGTGAGTTGCGACAATTATCAATATCCAAAAATCTCAATGTCACAGAAGAAGATTATCTTTATGTTATAAAATCTAAAACAGCTGCATTATTTGTTGCTGCATTGGAAGTATCCTCTTTGATTTCAGGAGCACAGGATTCAGTTCGCGATGCTCTTAAATCATATGGAACAAATCTTGGAATTGCCTTTCAACTTGTTGATGATGCTCTAGATTATAGAGGTGAGGTTAATGAAATGGGTAAAAATATTGGGGATGATTTTCGTAATGGTAAGCCGACTTTGCCAGTGATTCTTGCGTTTCAGCGAGCAACAAATCAAGAAAAGAATTTTTGGAGATCCACTATCGGTGATGGGGAAATTAGCGTAGAAAATCTACAGAAAGCTCTTATTATGATACAGGAGTGCAATGCTCTGGTAGATACAAAATCTCAGGCGTATTATTATGGTCAAAAAGCTAAAGATTCTTTACAAGATTTGCCGAACAACCCTTGGAAAGCGTCTTTGATAGAAGTAGTGGATTTTTGTCTTCAACGTCTCGATTAAAAATCACAATCTGAGAAATAATACAATTTCTTGTGTTACTAAAGATTTTATTTAATGTTTTGTGGATTGGTTTTAAATGATTTTTCCATAGAAATATCGGACAATGTTTTTGCATGTCTCTTATAAACATAAAAGATTATTTTATAGGAGAAAGAGCCATGTCTTTTTGATGTTGTTTTCATATTTTCTTGTTTAGATCATTTGTTGGATGCAGATGATTTTTGATTAAGTTATGAGAGATATATTATGCGTAGAAACATACAAAAAATTCATTTTAGGGCATCTAAGTCCGAAAAAGCACAAGAAGCATATAAGGAGTTTATGAAAATCTATGAGAATAGCAGTTATGAAGAATCAGATGCTATCGTCATATTGGGAGGAGATGGTTTTATGCTTCAAAATCTTTCTCGTTTACATGGAAAGCCTCTTTATGGAATTAATTGTGGTTCTGTTGGTTTTCTGATGAATGACTATTGTACAAAGAATATTTTAGAGCGTCTTTCTGATGCCATAGAATATACTTTTCATCCTTTAAAAATGATAGTTTTTGATGATACGGATTCTATATGTGCAGAGTTTTTTGGCGTAAACGAAGTTTCTATTCTTAGAAAACTAGTTTCTGATCAAGTTGTTCAAGCAGCAAAATTAAAAGTGACAATAAATTCTCAAGTTAGGTTGCCTGAACTTGTTTGTGACGGCTTGATTGTTGCCACTCCCCTTGGTTCAACTGCATATAATTTTTCTGCTCTTGGTCCCATTTTACCTTTTGGATCCCCTCATTTGGTGCTTACTCCAGTGAGTCCTTTTAAACCACGTCGTTGGAGTGGAGCTGTCCTTTCAAATGATGTTATTATAGAAATTCAAGTTTTAGAGCATCAACAGCGCCCTGTGATAGCCACTGCCGATCGTTTGGCTATTGAACCGGTTTCACGGCTTCGTATTACTCATTCTCCTGATACAACCATGCGCATTTTATCTGATCCTAATAGACCTTGGTCAGATCGGATACTTGCAGCACAATTTCCTATTTAATGTGCTTTAAGTTGTTTTTTTAAAGCAAGAGCTGCTTTCATAAAATCATCCAAATCACCATTTAAGACATCTAAAGGGGAGCTTTTTTCTATATTTGTTCGTAAATCTTTGACCATTTGATATGGTTGCAAGACATATGAGCGGATTTGTCTTCCCCAGCCAATTTCTGTTTTAGAGGATTCTCCGATGTTTGCTATTTCCTCGCGTTTTTGTAGTTCAAGATCATAAAGTTTAGCTCGCAACATATTCCAAGCTTGAGCTTTATTTTTGTGTTGGGAGCGTTCTTGTTGGCATTGGACTACCACACCAGTTGGGATATGCGTAATACGTACAGCTGAATCTGTCGTGTTGACATGTTGTCCGCCCGCTCCAGAAGCTCTATAGGTATCAATACGGCAATCACTTTCATTGATTTCTATTTCAATTGATTCGTCTACAACTGGATAAACCCAAACTGAAGAAAAAGAAGTATGCCGACGGGAATTGCTATCATACGGTGATATTCGTACGAGTCTATGGACGCCTTGTTCTTCTTTTAACCATCCATAAGCATTAGGGCCTTTGATCAATAATGTAGCTGATTTGATACCAGCTTCTTCTCCATCATGTACTTCAAGGAGATCTATTTTGAATTTTCTTCTTTCGGACCATCGGATATACATACGGACTAACATATTTGCCCAATCTTGGCTTTCTGTTCCTCCTGCTCCTGCATGGACTTCAAGATAAACATCATTAGAATCGGCTTCGCCAGAAAAGAGGCTTTCAAATTGTTTGTATTCTGTATCTAATTTTAGTTGTTTTAGATTATCCAAGGACTCTTGCAATACAGAAGAATTATTTTCTTCTACAGCAAGATCTAGAAGTGCGATATTGTCATCAAGTCGATCCTGGAGTGCCTTTAAGGAAGAAACTGCATTATCTAGATGTTGGCGTTCGCGCATTAATATTTTGGCTTCTTCCACCTTTTCCCATAAATTTGGATTTTCAGCTTTGTCATTCAGAAAATGCAAGCGTTTTAGCGCATTATCCCAGTCAAAGAGACCTCCTAAGCAGTTCAATCGACTGCTTGATTTCATTGATGATGTTTTGGGTGTCGTTGTTTATCGATACCATTTTTTCATTTCTATTTTGAGTGACAAATTACCAAATCATTGTTCGATTTTAGAAAGTATACTAGCATGTGGTTTAGTATAGACCTCCAGAGCTAGAATTAATTGCTTTGTTAGCTTGAGGAGATCTTCGTAAAATTTCTTCTTGAGAAGAAACATTATTATTATCATCAATGACTGTATAAGTTTTTGCTGGTCCTGTCCCAGGCTTAAAAGTTTCGATGATTGTATCAGGATTCCCTTTTTGAGATAACATCCCTGTCCATTTGTTGATAGGGATAAGGCTCATTCCTGTTGGGACAACAAAACGAGCATAGGGGGTTTCTTTAACGGCTTCTCGCATAAAGGCATTAAAAATAGGTGCAGCAAGAGTGCCTCCAGTTGCGTTGTTTTTTAAAGGAGATGGAATATCATACCCAATATAAACGCCAGTTACGAGTGTAGGTGTGTATCCTATAAACCATGCATCTCTATTATTGCTACTTGTACCAGTTTTCCCAGCAACAGGTCTATTTAATCTGACTTGACCTGCAGCAGTCCCGCGTTTAATAGCTCCTTCTAATATAGAAGTAATTTGATATGCGGTCATGGGATCCAACACTTGTTCTCTTTTGTCAATTATTTCGGGTTCATCTTGTCCACTCCAAGTATCATAATTGCAATAATCGCAAATACGTTGTTCTTGATTGAAGATGGTTTTTCCAAATCGATCTTGTATGCGATCAATAAATGATGGGCGAATTTGTTTTCCTCCATTGGCAAAAACTGCATAAGCCGCAACCATGCGAAGAACTGTCGTTTCTCCTGCCCCTAAGGACATTGCTAAAACGGGAAGCATTTTGTCGTAAACACCAAAGTTTTCAGCGTAATCGGCGACAACGCTCATTCCCATATTATGGGCAAGGCGTACCGTCATGCGATTGCGAGATTTCTCGAGTCCAAAGCGTAAAGTATATGCTCCAGAAGATGTTTTGCTAAAATTTTCAGGTCTCCAAATATTTCCTCTGGAAAAAACTTCAATTGGTTCATCCATAATTATTGACGCAGGAGTATAACCGCTATCTAATGCAGCGGCATATACAATTGGCTTAAAACAAGATCCAGGTTGACGCATTGCTTGGGTAGATCGGTTAAATTCTGACTGTGAATAGGAAAATCCTCCTACAGTTGCGAGAATACGACCAGTTCGAGGATCCATTGCGATCAATCCTCCTTGTAGTTTTGGAATTTGACGTAATCGCCATCCTTCGTCAATATGTTCTACATAAATCACATCTCCGGGGGATAGAATGTTCCGAGGATCTTGTTCGGAATTTTGATTTTTGGATAAGGAATTATAAGCCCATCGGATCGAATCTACTTCAATTACCCCTTTTTTCCGTTCGGTTGTAATTTTTCCATTTGATTCGATGGTTGGACGAAGTCCTATGGTAATATGCGAATTGGAAACCTCTAGAACTACAGCAATATTCCATTCGGGAACGTCATACAAACTAGAGATAGATGCCAGTGCATGCCCCCAATCTTTCTTTAAGTCTATCTTCTTTATAGGTCCGCGAAAACCATCACGTTGGTCGTAATTAACCAATCCATCTTGAAGAGCTTTTCGTGCATGAAATTGTAATTGTGGATTAAGAGATGTACGCACAGATAATCCATCTTCATAAAGCGCTTTTTCACCGTAACGATCAATAATTTGGCGTCTTACTTCTTCAGAGAAATACTCAGTTCCAAATAGGTGGGATCTGCGTTGCCTATTTGTGATTTTAAGCGATTTTGATTTTGCAACTACCGCTTGCTCGTGAGATATATAGCTATTTTCTTCCATACGATCAATGACCCAATTTCGGCGAGCAATTGCCGCTTTGTTTTTTCGGAAAGGGTCATAGTTGCTCGGTCCTTTGGGAAGTGCTGCTAGGTAGGCGGCTTCTTCTATAGTTAGCTCGCTTACTGATTTGTCAAAATAGGTCAGAGCTGCACTTGCAATTCCATAAGAATTGAATCCAAAAAAAATTTCATTCAAATAAAACTCTAGTATTTTTTCTTTATTGTAGGCTTTCTCAAGGCGAAAAGAAAGGAGTATTTCCTTGATTTTTCGATCCATGGTTTGATTGGAGCTCAGAAGAAAATTTTTCGCAACTTGTTGTGTTATAGTAGAAGCCCCTTCTGGACGGCGTCCATAACCAATATTTTTTATATTGTGGAGGGAGGCGCGTATAATACCAAAGATATCAACTCCTGAATGATAGTAGAAATTTTTATCTTCAGCAGAAACAAAGGCATATTTAACGTGAGAAGGAATTGTATGGATAGGCAAAAATAATCGATTTTCCTTTGCATACTCTGCTATTAAAGATCCATTTCCCGCATGAATTCTAGTGGTAATAGAAGGTGAATAGGAATTAAGGATGGCGTAATCAGGGAGGTTTTGAGAAATTTTAGCAATATAGATACTAGCCCCTAGTATGGCACCTAGAATAGAATAAGTGGCAAAGCCAAAAAAATATCCAATAAATCTAACTATACGAGAATACAATACAAATTCCCCGACGTTTGGAGCATAAAATTATCAAGCATTTTATTTTATGCCAAAAGCTACTCATGCAATTTTAATTGAAGGCATCCTTTAGTAATTTTTAGAGCCTAAGATAGGTTTGTATGCGTGATTTTCAAGAAAAAAACAAGCTCTTCCTACATATAGAAGGTATAAGATTTTTTGTAAACTAATCATGCTACTTTTTCTCAGATTTTGTTCTGTTGTATAAATATAACTTGTATAGAATAATTATTGCTAAATGAATTAATTAAACTCTAGAAATACAACTAAACGCTTCTTCCCTCTTGCTATATTAAGATATAAAAATTACTAGTAGATGGTTGCCTTTTTATTTTACGAGTAATGTATTAGTAAAATTGTGTGATTATTTTAAGGATTTAGGATACATAATGGTTGGAAACATTGGTTTTTAAGTCGTATTCTTTTTTCGTAATTTCCCCGATGTAGAAATCGGTTTTTCCTACCTTCTATGTTTTGATGGTTGATAGGAATAGTTTTCGTTGGATTTTCCCATTAGGAAGGTCTTTGGATATAGTTATAAGTTAGTTTGACTCATGTCGCATGAAAGTTTTTGAATTGTGTGGTGCAATTAAGAGAGGGACAGCTCGTATTTTATGCTAAGTGCGCATTTGAGATCCAAAATATCTTTGTCACCAAGTGCTATCAATCGTGTTTTCTGGTTTTATATTAATTCAGATTACTGTCGATTGAATTGCCAAGGAGAAAGAAGTTCATGGCTAATAAGATGCTTATTGATGCTTCGCATGTTGAGGAAACACGCGTTGTTGTCTTACGAGATAATCGCGTTGAAGACCTTGATTTTGAATCTGAACATAAAAAGCAAATCAAAGGAAATATTTATCTAGCGAAGGTTACACGGGTGGAACCTTCCTTACAAGCAGCTTTTGTAGATTATGGGGGAAATCGTCATGGTTTCCTTCCTTTTCTCGAAATCCATCCGGATTATTATCAAATACCATTTTCTGATCGTCAGGCATTATTGAAAGTATCCAATGTGCAAACGGATAGCGGTGTTGTAGATAGTGATGTTGTAATAACGGATAGCGGTGTTGTAGATAGTGATATTGTAATAAATGATGATGTTAATTCTGTTGAATTAGATGATGTTGCCTCTACAACGAACCTATCTCATGAAATATGTTCGAGCAACGATGTTGTTTTTGACAATGAAAATGTTGAGGTTGATTCCTCTGAGAATGTTTCTAAAAAGTTGCGAAGACAATATTGTATCCAAGAGGTGATTAAGAACCGCCAGATTTTATTGGTGCAAGTTGTTAAAGAAGAGCGTGGGAACAAGGGGGCAGCGGTTACAACGTATCTTTCTTTGGCAGGAAGATATTCTGTATTAATGCCCAATACTCCTAAAGGAGAGGCTATTTCTCGCAAAGTAACTAATCCTGTTGATCGTAATAACCTCAAGGAGATTGCTCGTACTCTTGAGGTTCCGCCAGGTATGGGAGTCATTCTGCGTACAGCAGGCGCATCTCGCACGAAGATTGAAATAAAACGTGATTTTGAATATCTTATGCGTCTTTGGGATAATGTGCGCGAATTTGCTTTAAATTCAGTTGCGCCTCATTTGGTTTATGAAGAAGGTAGCTTAATTAAGAGAGCAATTCGGGATCTTTATAGTAAGGATATCACTGAGATTATTGTCTCTGGAGAAAAAGGATATCGTGAAGCAAAGGATTTTATGAAACTTTTGATGCCTAGTTATGCTAAAATAGTTCGGCAATATAATGATGTGCATCCTATTTTCTCTCATTCTGGAATTGAAGCTCAGTTGGACTGTCTCCATCATACAGAGGTCACACTACCATCTCGGGGTTATATTATCATTAATCAGACAGAAGCGCTTGTCGCTATAGATGTAAATTCAGGGCGTTCAACACGAGAACATTCTATAGAAAGTACTGCTTTTCAAACTAATTTAGAGGCTTCTGAAGAAATTGCGCGTCAGCTACGTCTTCGTGATTTAGCTGGCTTGATAGTCGTTGATTTTATTGATATGGAAGAAAAGAGAAATAATCGTGCTGTTGAAAAGAAGCTTAAAGATAGCTTAAAAAAGGATAGAGCACGCGTCCAAGTAGGTTCTATATCTCATTTTGGTCTTTTGGAAATGTCTCGACAACGTATTCGGTCTTCTGTTTTGGAAAGCACTACAAAAATTTGTAGTACTTGTAAGGGATCAGGATATGTTCGTTCTCAATCTTCTATAACGCTAAGTATTTTAAGAAGTATAGAAGAGTATTTACTAGAATACACTACACACAACATTATTGTTCATACTCACCCAGACTTCGTTTTATATTTACTGAATCAAAAGCGTGCTACAATTGTTGAATATGAGAGTAGATTTGGTGTTTCAATTAATGTAGTGATTGGTCTCAGTTTAGCAGATAAGCTTTTTAATATTGAAAAGGGATCTCCTGTTCAGTGTCCGGTAAAAATTGAGCATATAGTTGATTTCTCTCATATTCAAATGGAAGATAATAAAAACGTTGAATGTTCGCAAAAAGATCAGAATGTATTATTGCCGATTTCCAATTTAGAAAAATCAGGAAATACCCAAGATAAAATAGATGATTCTATAGAGCAAAGTATTAATTCAAGGGATACTGAGGGTGCATTGGATGAATCTTCTGGTATTGTTGTGCGTAAGAGAAGAAGGAGACGTAGGCGTAGACGCCCGGTGATAGAACATAGTGATGTTGTGGCATCTGATGTTTTAGGTTCTATTACGCATGTTGTCGATGATTCTTTAGCAATTCAAGACATTGAGTCTGCTCATATTCAAAACCAAAATTTAGCATCGGATGATTCTCCTGAGTTGATAGCGGAATCAGGTTTTATTCCGAATCCTCTTCCAATTACCTCTGAGACAGATAATAATACTTCTGAACCAGTCGTCAGAAAAATAGGGTGGTGGAGGCGTCGTAAGTAGTTAAAAGATATAGATATATATATTGATTAAGCGCATGCCGTAATTTACAAAAGGGAAAGGTTTTTAATTAGTCGAAATTCTTCCAGGGGCTAGAAGATGTCTCAATTTTTTTTGTCGGTTGTATGAGAGATCTTTTTAATATCAAAATGGTTGATTTTTTTTATTTACAACTCTATGATATTTATAGTTTAGACAATATCTTTAAATGTGCAGAGTAAAGATTTACTGATGATGCTCTTGATAGATTTGTCAATTATTAGAAAAAATAATACAAGGGATTGTTTGCATTTTCTTACTATTGATGTATTTTTTTTAGATCTAAGCCAAGCTATTTTAAAGTGTTGTCGGAAGATATTTCTAATGCCCACGCTTTTAAAGTGTACAATGTTTCTAATGCTTTTAAAGGAGTCATTTCATTGGGATCAATTTGATTTATTTTTTCCAAAAACAAATCGTTTTTGGAAATACTTTCCTTTGATTCTTCCGGTGGAAGTTTTGATATTTGACCATATTCTCGTACATCTTTTTGATTTTTATCATATAGTTTTGCGAATTTTTTTAACACTTCATATGCACGAGATATGACAGAAGGGGGCAATCCAGCTAATTTCCCTACTTGTATTCCATAGGAATGATCAGCAATTCCAGGAATGACTTTGTGTAAAAAAACGATCCCTTCAGCGCTTTCAGAAACCTGTAAGGTAGCGTTATGAAATCTTGCTAAACTTTTTGATAAATCTGTTAATTCATGGAAGTGGGTTGCTAATAATCCACGACAGAGATTAATTTCGTGTAGATATTCTATAGTTGCCCACGCTATAGAAAGACCGTCTAATGTGGAAGTCCCTCGCCCAATCTCATCCAGAATAACAAATGATTGATTAGTGGCCTGATTTAAAATGGATGCTGTTTCAATCATTTCTACCATGAAAGTAGAGCGTCCACTTGCTAAATTATCTGCAGAACCGACGCGCGAGAATAATTTATCCACGATACCAATATGGACAGAAGAGGCGGGAACATAAGATCCCATTTGTGCCATGATAACAATAAGAGCGTTTTGACGTAGGAATGTGGATTTTCCTCCCATATTAGGGCCTGTAAGGAGCCAAAGCTTTCCATTTTTCTTGTCGTCGGAACAAGATAAATCACAATCATTTGTTATGAAAGGTTTTGATGATTGGTATTTCAATGTTTTTTCAACGACAGGATGGCGCCCATCTTTTACAATAAATTTTGTTGAATCATCAACAATTGGACGACAATAATTTTGTTCTCTAGCTAATGTTGTTAAAGCAATTGATACATCAATGACATCAATTACTTTTGATGCGTCATTCAGTGATTCTGATTGTTCTATTATAGCCTTAGAGAGTGTTTCAAAGGCTTCTAATTCAATTGACAAGGCTCGATTTGTAGCATTAGTAATACGATTCTCTAGATCAATAAGCTCAAGGGTAGTAAAACGAGTTAAATTGGTCATAGTTTGGCGATGTATGAAGCGATCTTTGGATTCAAAATCTTTTGTTAAAATTTTAGCATTACTGGAAATAACTTCAATAAAATATCCTAAATGATTATTATGTTTTATTTTTATATTTTTTATGTTTGTTTCTTCTGCGTATTTTAATTGTAGAGATGCAATAATACGTTTAGATTGATCGCGGAGCAATCGCGCTTCGTCTAGAGATGGATCAGCTCCATCACGTAAGAACCCTCCATCTTTTTTTAGAGTAGGCAAGTCATCGGAAAGCATTGATGATAGTGTTTTTTCAAGAGATTGAGGCAACTTTTGTAATTTTTTAACAGCATCACGTAGTTCTTCTGGTATGTCTTTTTTTGATATGGCATCTAGCATGTCTATGCCAGAGCGTATGCCATTGCGAACAACGGCGATATCTCGTGGTTCTCCTCGTTCAATTTTGAGACGTGAGAGTGCTCGTGGTATATCAGGAGAAGATTTTAATATTGTTTGTATAGACTTGACCAATTCTGGATTTTTAAGGAAAAAATTGATTGAATCAAGGCGGATATTAATTTTTTGAGGATTGGTTAAAGGTGACGCAATTCTTTCGGCAAAAAGCCTTCCTCCGCCTCCCGTTAAGGTATAATCGATATTTTTCAAGAGAGATCCTTCGCGAGAACCTGAGAGGGTATGGAGGATTTCTAAATTGGAACGAGCGGCGGAATCAATAAACAATATGGATTTTATATCTTCTCGCTCAGGATATCCGATAGTTGGCTTGTCTAAGAGCTGTGTTTTTTTGATATAGGAAATCGCAGCAGCAGCAGCAGTTTTTTCAGCTTGAGAAAAGGATCCAAAGGTATCCGTAGTTGTTATTCCATAGTAGTCAACAATACGCTTTTCAGCAACGGCATTGTCAAAAAACACGCAAGGTTGAGGTATGGATATATTCCCCAATGTTTCAAAGAGTGATTTGTATTCAGAATTTAGTAGCTCTTCTTCAGAAAAGATAACTTCGCGTGGATCAATACGCATGATATCTGAAATCAATCTATTACGATTTGATTTGGATATTTTAAAAACACCAGTAGAGATATCGATCCAAGCAATTGCCCATTCTGTTCGAATACGAGCGACTGCCATGAGATAATTAGAATCTGTTGGTGAAAGCAGCTGATCTTCGGTAATGGTTCCAGGTGTTACAAGACGGACTACATTACGACGAACTAATGACTTTTTGTCTCGTTGTTTTGCTTCGAGAGGGGTTTCAATTTGTTCACATAGAGCAATTCGATGTCCTATTTTAATTAGTTTTTGAATATAATGATTGCTAGTATGTACTGGGACCCCGCACATCGGAATATCTTTTCCTAAGTGTTTCCCTCTTTTGGTTAAGGTTATTCCAAGGCAACGGGAGGCTATAATGGCATCTTCAAAAAATAATTCATAAAAATCTCCCATCCTATAGAATAGTAAGCTATCAGGATTGATGGATTTTATTTCGATATATTGACGCATCATGGGAGTCGAAGACTTTAGATCTTTTTCTATATCAATGTTTTCAAGGCATGATTCTTGTTGAGATGAAAACTCTTTCGTCATGTATTATTAATTTCCTTACATATCTGAAATTAGAGTCAATTAAGAAAGACATTGTTCAGGTTATTTTTCCTGATCAGGCATATACTTTTCATTTAGAAGAATAAAAAAATATGTTTTAATATACTTCTAAGGATTGAATGCTATTTTATTTTAGTTTTTATGACTGATTGTATTCTTTTTGTTAGAGTCAAAAGACTCATTGCATATGAGGATACATGCTCCAAGAGATATTAAAAAGTCTGCTAGATTAAAAATCGCAAAAGACCATACTTGAGTACGTAGCATTACATAATCAATAACATAACCATATAGATAATGGTCAATTATATTGCCTACTGCACCTGCTATAATTAGTATATATCCCATATCAAACGCAAAATTCTTTCTTGCGCTCTTCATCCATATGAAAACAATAAAAGAGGTTATCAATATGCGAATGCTTATAATTATTTTTGGTGATATATTTGATAGCATCGAAAAAGATACACCAGTATTATGAGTCAAATACAAGAATAAAAAAGAAAAAATATGTTTGGGCTCGTGTAAGGTTAAAACAGATTCTAGTTTTATTTTAATTAATTGATCTAAGGTCAAGAAAAAAACAATGAGAGAAAAAAATATCATCTGACGACAAGAAATCATCCACGGAGCCTCTCAAGTAATTGCTTAATGACTATCCAACAATACTAAATCGTGTAACATAATATTTGCGATAAATCCAGATTTGAAAAAAATATTATGTACATCAAGGTCTCCTTAAAAGTGAACAAGACTACATTTTAGTAAATATAAAAAATAACGGAATTTAAGTTTTTTTACAGTATAAAATCCATCTTGTGTTAAAGCAGTCAAGAAGCTGATTTTTTTTTGATTTGATTTCATATGTAAAATAGAAACAAAATCTTTTTTATAAGGATTCCTATTTTTCTGCTTTTATCAGGACATTCCTACCTTTTCAGAATCACGCTCAAGATTCCGGGGGTTAAGACACTCTTTTAGATTTTTTCCTGATCTAAAAAAAGGAACCATTTTTTCTTTAACAGATATAACTTTTTGGGCGAGTGGAGCTCTTGCTAATCTTGCTGAGCGTTTTCTAACAGAAAAAGTTCCAAAGCCGCGTATTTCAACACGCCCGCCATTTGCAAGGGCTTTGGTCATTTCTTCTAATAATAAGTTTACCATTTTTTCGACATCTTGATGGTTTATTTGTGGATTTTTTTTTGCAATTGTATATATCAGAGAAGATTTTATCATCGCTAATTTCCTATCTCAAGAATTTCCCAAAAGGTATTTAAGGGCGCCAAACTGCCAATAATCCTTCAAAATTTGCTTGTCTGATAAACGGGACACTATCTTCCAAGGTGGATTTGACATACTTTTTAAAATTAAAATCAAAGAACCAATAATTTTTAGGAGATTTCCAATCTTTGATAATTTTAACGTCTTTATCGACTCCTAGTGAGTATAGGCTTTTCCAAACTTCATCATTTCCCCCTATAGCGTCAATTAATCCAAGTTTCTTGGCTTTAGTTCCAGACCAAACAAGTCCACTAGATAAGGTTAGGGCTTTATCATATGGGATATGGCGCTCTTCAGAAACGAGCTTAACAAACCAATGATACTCATCGTTTACCAGCTCTTTCAAGTTTTGTATTGTCTGTGGATTTGGCTTTGAATAAGGCGAAGGTTCTCCTTTTAATGGAGATGATTTTATGGTTTCTACTGATATGCCTAATTTGTCTAGGAAAGGTTTGAACTGAGGATAAGAAAGGAATACTCCGATAGATCCAATTATAGAGCTCTGGGATGCTATAATAGCATTGCTCGCACAAGAAATTAAATATCCTCCAGACGCTGCGACACCGCCAACAAGAGTAACTACTGGTTTGCGGAGCTTGACTTTTTTTACTGCTTCAAACAAGGATTCTGATCCATAGACCGTCCCCCCTGGAGATGATATCCAAAGGACCAAGGCTTTTGCCGAATCATCCGTGCCAACTCTGTGAATGCGATCTAATAAGTCTTCGTTATCATCACCTATAGATCCACTTATTGTTATTCTTGCCACATGAGGAGTTCTATCTGGGAAAATTGAATCCCAAGCAAAATACGTGATTCCAAGCGCTATTAACAGATATACTATATGTCGTTTTTTTATATTTTTTGATAAGCTTATCATTGTTGAGTCCATGAAAGGGGATTTATATTTTATGTAACGTAAGTTGAATTATGCATCTACTACATACCAAAAGAGAATAAAAATATCTTAACGTGCTATTCTTAATTATTTAGTGTCCTCAATAAATATCTATAATAAAATTTATTTTTTTGCAACCTAAAATTTTTTGATTATTATAAGTATAATGATTTATGTATATGCTTAAGGTAATGGTGATGGCGATAAAGGTATTTCTTCATGGACGATATGAATGAATTGGATAGAAGAGAAAAGCTATTATTGCAAAGAAAAAAATACAATCAGCATTTCAAGCTTATTAGATTTTTGAAATTTTTTTTGCCGACTTTAAGTGTAGTGCTTTTATCGTGGCTTTTTTTTTCTTCTTGGGTTCGAATTAAGCATTTTTCCAAACCTGCAGCGGATTTTTTGAATTTTGAGTTTATGGTGATAAATAAATTTATTTTATCTGATTATAGTAGAGATAAAAAGAGGTATTCACTGTCTGCAAAACGTGCACAAGATAATGAGGGGTCTAAAAATACTATTTTATTACAAGATCTCGAATTAGTAATGCCTATACCTGGATATGATGAGATGCGTTTATTGGCAAATTATGCAAGTTTTGATTTATATCGTAATATGCTTAATATTCAACATCCTTTCAAAATAATATTTAATAATAATGATACTCAGCTATATTTTAAAACTGCTGTTATGGATATAAAGAAAATAGTTCTGAATAGTTCAGATGCTGTGAAGTTTACAAGTTCAACTTTTACGCTTTCTGCGCAGTCTTGTAGTATAGAAAACGATCAAAAAAGAGCTATATTTTCGGGAGACGTGTCAGTAGTAATTCATCCTAAGATATTGCATAAAAAGGTGTAAAAATAATTTTTTTGAGTTTTAAATGAAGATTTCGGATAAAATATATACGCTGCTATTCGTAGTGGTATTTGTATTGTTGAAGACAGATCTGTCTCGGGCGGAGTCGTCTTATTTTTCAAGTTTTAAAATTGGGAGAGATCAAGAAATTTATATTCATAGTGATACCTTGGATGTTCAAGATGATCTTAAAAAGGCATCTTTTAGAGGGGGAGTAACAGTGACCCAAGGAGATACCAACATGCAAGCCGAGGAAATTATTTTACACTATACTGATTCTAGTGATCAACTTAGTCGTATGGATATGAGAAATAATGTTATTATAAATTCAGATAAGAACAAGGCTATGGCTAAAAATGGTTACTGTGATTTCCAAAAAAAAATTTTGGTCTTATATGGAGATAAAGTGATCTTTCAAGAAGGGATGAATACATTTTTGGGATGTAGATTGACTGTAAAACTAGATGTGGGTACCGCTTATTTGCAAGGATGCGGATCTCAACAAGTGAAATCTATCATTAAGTATAATAAAAATCATGGATATTAAGTAGAAATCACTTGGAGGTTTAAGATGTCAGATAATCAGCATAATATAATTCGACGAGAATGTCTTTTATCCGCTCATTCTTTGACGAAGAAATATAATTCTGCATATGTAGTCAAAGATGTGGATTTAGATGTTTATCCTGGTGAGATTGTGGGATTGCTTGGGCCTAATGGAGCGGGGAAGACTACTTTTTTTTATATGATAACCGGTTTGATTCCTGCTGATAGCGGTTCAATTAAAATCGACGGCAGTGATGTGACAAAAATGCCTATGTACAGACGAGCTCGTCTTGGTATTAGTTATTTGCCTCAAGAAGCATCAATTTTCCGTGGATTGACTGTTGAAGAAAATATTCTTGCGGTTTTAGAAGTGCATGAACAAGATAAAAAGAAGCGACGTGAAAGATTGGAATCACTTCTAAGTGAGTTTAAAATTACAAAATTACGCCACGTATTAGCACCACTATTATCCGGAGGGGAGCGAAGACGTTTGGAAATAGCTCGTTCTCTTGTAAGCTCGCCTTCTTATATATTGCTTGATGAACCATTTGCTGGAGTAGATCCTGTTGCCGTCTCAGATATACAGCTTCTTATTCGCGATTTAGCGGCTCGTGGTATTGGTGTGCTGATAACAGATCATAATGTGCATGAAACATTAAATTTGATTGATCGTGCCTATATAATTCATGCAGGAGGGGTTCTGGCGCATGGCACAGTAAAAGAGATTATTGATAATAAAGATGTACGTCGCTTATATTTAGGAAATAAATTTACGTTCTAAGAAAAATTTATAATACTTTATTTTGTATTATTTAGATTTATTACTCAAAAAACAAGGACACCTGTTAGGATGTCCTTGCGTGCAATAAAAAAATATAAAGATTTATTATAAAAATTGTTTATGAAAATGTATAACATTGATTATTATAAATGGATTATCTGGTTTGTAATCCTAGAAAAATTTAAATAATTAACTTTTGTTCCACAGGTCCTTTGCATAAAATTTCCATTTTAATAAACTTTCTTCTCATCTATAACATTCTTGTATTTCAGAATATTATTTTTTAAAGAAACGAGTAATTCAGTTATTAAGTTTTAAAAAGGTATTTAAAAAATTAATCTAGGGTACTCCTAATTTTTATTATTATAAGAAAAAATAAAAAACATATAAATGAAATATGACAAGATTATACATCGAAAATTTTAGAAAAGAAGTGTTATTAATGGATATCAGTAATGCATAAATTGCATTGCCTTATGAAGATACACAACATCTTGTTTACAAAGTATTTTTCAATGCTTTTTTCAGGGTTATCAAAGTATGCCAAGCGGTTTTTTTAATAAGGGGGTATTGCATTAGTTCTTGGGGATGAACCGTAGATAATGTTGGAATAGTACGATTCTGGACCTGAATTTTATGCCATTTTCCAAGATTTTGATAGTTTGCTTTATCATCATTATTGAAAAAAAAATTTATTGTTTTGTTCCCAAGAAAAAAGAGAATTCTAGGTGATACAAGTTCAATTTGTTTCATTATAAGAGGACGACATATTTCCATTTCTATTTTAGAAAGTTGTCTGTTGCCTGGAGGATGCCATGGAGAAATCATAGATGTATGTGTCTGTATTCGCATAACGCCAATAGATTGGAGCATTTTGTCTAAGATATCTCCAGTTTTTCCAGAAAAAGGATTACCGTTTATATTGTCACTATCGCTAGGTGTATAACCTATAATCATAAGGTCTTTTCCTCCTTCTTGAGTGGCGCAAATAGTGGAAGAAGATGTGTTTTGGAGAGCGCAATCGTGAAAAGAGGAAATTAGTGATTTGAGCTCATGTAATGAACGAGCGTTTTGAGCAATAGAATAAGCTTTTTCTACAAGTGGATTATTTGTTTGATCAATTTCTTTTATTGGCTGTGAAGATAGAGGAGGTTTTTCTTCTCCCCATGATTTATGTGTTTTCCCGTTGGAATGATCAAAAACCCAGTAAACGCCAGAATCTGCATAAAAAAGTGCAGTGTTTAAGATTTTCTCTTGTGATAATGTTCTTTTATAAGTCATTTTTTGCTTTTTAATAGTGTTGTGGTGGCAGAAAGTTGCTTTTATAAAAAAGATACAAGTTTAATGGGGGGAAGAATTTTATAAGTATGCCTTGAAGTTTTGTAGAAAATTCTTTTTAAAGGTTCGTATTTTCGATGTTTTCTTTTTGAGCAAACAAACTTTTTGGTTCTTTATCCCTCAAATTGCAATAAATATTCTTTATTATTTTCGCGGAGCAAGGTGGAAAGTCCTATTTTATGAAGGGTGCTAAGAAATGGTTTTGGAGGAAGCTCTTCGATGTTCACCATTTTTCCAACATCCCAAATTCCTTGCGCTATCAAAATAGCGGCTGCTACAGGAGGTGTTCCGGCAGTATAAGAAATTCCTTGGCTTGCTATTTCTTGATATGCGCTTTGATGGTCACAAAGATTGTACAACAATATCTCTCTTTTCTCCCCATGATATATTCCGTTGATAAGACAGCTGATACAAGTTTTTCCTTTATAATTCGGCGCTAATGAAGAAGGGTCAGGTAATACGGCTTTTACTATTTTGAGAGGGGATACTTCTATGTTTTCAGCAGTTTTTATTGGTTTTTCTGACAAGAGACCAAGATTTTTTAGTACTGTGAATACGTTAATATAATGATCGCTGAATCCCATCCAGAATCGTATATCAGCGCCTTCTATATTTTTAAACAAGGAATGAATTTCGTCATGGCCGCTTAAATAAACTTTATGTTGTCCAATAACAGGAAAGTTATATGTTCTACTTATTTCAAACATTTTATTAACACACCATTGACCTTTTTGCCAACTATAGACCACTCCTGTGAATTCGCGGAAATTTATCTCTGCATCAAAATTTGTTGCAAAATATCTATTATGTTTGCCGGCATTGACGTCTATTATATCAATGTCTGTAATTTGATCGAAGTACTCATCTTTTGCTAAGCGCGCAAAAGCGTTAACGACTCCAGGATCAAATCCCGCCCCTAAAATTGCTGTAATAGATTTAGCATAACATTCGTCAAGCATCTTCCATTCGTAATTATTATACCAAGGAGGGGATTCACATATTTTAAGGGGATCTTCATGAATAGCCGTATCAATGTATGCCACATTTGAGTTAATGCAGGCGCGTAATACTGACATATTAAGGAAAGACGATCCGACATTGATAACGATTTGACATTTCGTTTCTTTGATTAATTTTATTAGTGATTCAATATTTAAGGCATCTATTTGGTGGATTTTAATATTATCACTAACTTTCAGTGATTTTTTTTCGTAGATGCTATCTACTATCTTTGAGCATTTTTGAAGTGTGCGTGAAGCGATATGGATCTTGCCAAGAATATTATTATTTTGTGCGCACTTATGCGCTACTACGTGTGCAACGCCTCCAGCCCCAATAATTAAAACATTTTTTTTCATAATTGCAGGATTTCTCTATTTTTTATGCATTTATCTTATAGATTTATTGTGGAACTACTAGCACAGTTCTTTGTTGTTTTTCAGGAAAGATTTTTATAGTAATCATCGTAAGAAAATTCACGTATGATTTTTAGGGTGCCATCTAAATCTTTCGCTACGATCATAGGCATATTTATTCCATTAAACCAATTTTTTCGATTGAGGTTATAGCCTGCGACGTCTTCAAATGATATTCTGTCTCCTATTTGAGGAGGGGTTTCAAAGTGAAAATCGCCAAATATATCTCCTGCAAGGCAAGATCTTCCGCATACCATGGCAGTATAAGGGCCTTTATTAGGAGATATGATCGCTGATTGTTTGTAAAGTAAGCAATCAGGCAAATGGGCTTCTACAGAAGAATCAACAATCACTAGATTTTTAATATTTTGGGCTATATCAAGCACTGTCGTTTCTAAAGTTGTGGTATTAGTTACAATGGCTTCTCCCGGCTCTAAATAAATTTGAATAGAATATTTTTCTGAAAATTCTTTGAGCCGTCGACAAAAATCTTCTATGGGATAAGTATTATCTGTAAAATGAATCCCTCCACCTAGACTAATCCACTCAACTTGGAAAATAAAATTACCAAATTCTTGTTCAATATGGTTTAGCATTGCATCGAAACAAGGGAACGATTTGTTTTCGCAATTATTATGAAACATCAATCCGTTAATGTTTTTGATTTCATCTGCTATTTTGTTTTTGTCCTTTTCTCCGAGGCGACTAAAAGGGCGATTTGGATCGGCAAGAATAAAATTAGAATAAGATATGGATGGGTTAATGCGTAATCCGATATTTTTTTTTGATTTTTGTGCTTTTTCTTTAAATTTATTCAATTGGGATATGTTATTAAAAATTATTGTGTCACAATGGGCGAGAACGACATCAATTTCACAATCTTTGTATGCCACGTTATAGGCATGAGTTTCTCCACCGAATTTTTTACGTCCTAGCATCACTTCATAGAGGGACGAAGAAGTTGTTCCATCCATGTATTGGCTCAATATGTCAAATACTCCCCACGCAGAAAAGCATTTGAGTGCCAGAAGTAATTTGATTCCAGCATTTTTCTGAATGCGTTGAACTATTTCTAAATTATTCAAAATCTTTTGCTTATCGATTAAATAGTAAGGTGTTTTGATCATGGATTTTTTCAAATTCTTTCTTAAAATAAGGTGGTTTTCAATTTTTCTTCTTCGTTGATTAATATAGTAGGAAAATTATTTTGCCAGTACATATCTTAATGTTTTATGACAGCAAATCCATTTCTTATAATTTTTTATTGTTGGTAACTTTGATTGTATTCAAAAAAAATAAGCCCACAATATCTTGATGTTGTATACAACAGCGTTTTTGACTTTTCCAGTCCCTTGTATTTTGATAATAGATATGTCTATCGAGATAGGTTATGCTATATGATAATAGATAGGGATATATAAATAACTATACTTAATCATTGGCAATGATGGCTAAAATCATTTGATATTTTTGCAAGTGTATGTGTGAATTGGTGATATTAATGAAAATTGGTAATGCAATATATAAAAATAATGAAGACCTTCCATGTTTAATGCCTATTTTTCCTCTTTTGGGCATGTTATTGTTGCCAGGAAGTCGCTTTTCTTTTAGCGTTTTTGAACGGCGGTATGTTGCGATGTTTGATTCTGTCCTAGCTAGTGATCGGTTGATAGGTTTGGTGCAGCCAGCGTTGAGTGGGTTTTCTACAAATAGTGATAAATGTTTATCTCAAATTGGTTGTATTGGTCGTATAACCTCTTTTGTGGAAACAGATGATGGTCATTATATTATAACTGTAACGGGAGTTTGCCGATTTCGATTGTTAGAAGAGTCTTATCAATTAAATTCTTGGCGTTGTTTTTATATTGCTCCATTTGTCTCGGATCTTGTTAGTAATGACAATGATGGCATTGATAGGATAGCCTTGTTGGAGGTTTTCCGCAATTATTTGAGAGCTAATAATTTAGATGCCGATTGGGAAAATATTGAGGGGGCAAGTAATGAGGTGTTAGTTAATTCACTAGCGCTACTTTCTCCTTTCAGCGAAGAGGAAAAACAAGCGTTATTAGAAGCTCCTGATTTTAAAGCGCGTACGCAGACTTTGATTGCAATTATGAAAATTGTACTTGCTGCAGATTATTCGCATTATAAAAATCGTCTGCAATAGGGTGGTTGTTAATATGAAAGAAAATGTTCCCAATATAGATCCAAAGCTACTAGAAATTCTGGTTTGCCCTTTAACAAAAGGTAATCTTATTCTTATTTCAGAAGGTAAAGAGCTATTATCAAAAAAAGCATCCCTCGTATATCCTATAAGATCAGGCGTTCCTATCATGCTTGTAGCAGAGGCTCGTAAAATGGATACGAAAGATTAAATCAGTATAATCTCAATTTTTTCTTCAATCAACCTTTTATATCATTTTTTATGATTATCTAAGTGGACATCTCTCTAAAAAGGTTTCTTTTATAGATTCTCACTGTTAGGAAGGCATCTTGGTGTACAGGATAAAAATGATAGTTTTTCAGGAGTATAAACTCGCACTGTATCATGTTCATTCGGGAATGAAAGTATATCTGTTTCAAGAAGAACTTTGTTGCCTGCTCCTAAAACGATGATATTAGTTAATCCGCTTTTTTTGCCAGTTATAACGATGCTTTTTTCTTTCTCTAAGGCTAAAACATCTGTTATTTGATCATTTCCGATGATCACTTCTGAAGGAAGGCTATCAAATTTTAATACGATCGATTGTCCTATTGCTATGCGAATACGTTTTTCATCGTTTGTGGTTGGTTGAGGAGAAGGGGTATTCGTTGTACGAGGTTTAGTTGCATTCTTTTGAATTTCAGTTCTTCTTTTTTCTGGGCGCGCATGTTTCAAAGGTGGGGTAGGCTTTGCCCCTTTTTTTTCATGTTGTAAAGGCTTTAGGATAGGTTTTTTTTCTTCTTTTGCGTGTTTTAAGGGCAATATAGGTCGTTGTCTGTTTGCTGAAGGATCATTTTTATTGGTTTCATCATTTGAGAATGCAGGGTAGCTGTAAGCTATCATGATGGTAGACAAAACTAATGCGATTTGGATACGTGCCATAAAATTCAACCTATAATATTATTTTATAAAAATAAATTTCCATTTTTAGTAAACGAAGCGTAAAGCTTCTTTGTTAAATAGTAGTAAAAATTCTTGACAAAAAAGTTCTGTGGCTTTTCGTCAATATTGTGCATTCATACTTATACATTATATTATTAAATAAGTATTTTTTTTTGATAATATTAAGAAGATTACGGGAGTTTTAAAAAATTGAATGTAAAAGGGCTATTTAAGGGTACTCTCAAGTTCATTTTTTTCTCCTTAGTCATACAATAGATTAAATAAAAAATTGATGTCTTTTGGTGATAAAATATTCATTTACAGTATTCCTTAAAAGTTACGGGAAGAATACTGTGTTTATTTTTACTATAGTTATATTAAGTATATTTTTTAAATTTATATTAAACATAATCTTCTCATAAGACAACTTATACTTACAATACGTATTTAATAAAGTAGTTTTGTTTAATAATTTAACGTATTTTAAATAATTTGTATGCAACATTAATTTAAAATTAGAAATAATTACTTCTGCAAAACAAAACAAGGGATAATCAAAAACAGAAAAATGGGAAATGGAGTTTCTTTGAATTCTTGTTTTGATTATCTATCTATCTTTGTTCATGAAAGCGCTGAAGTATATTTTTATCGTAGTAATATCTTATAGCATCGTCATTAATCGACAGCCTATGCATTTGTCAAGAGCAAGGTTCTAGATTTCTGATTTTTGCGTATCTTTAAGAGGAGTGATTTTTAATGGTCAATTGTTTCAAAAAAATGTTGAAGGATGAATCGGGTACGGCATTTCTTGAATATGGTTTGCTTGCTGCGCTCGTTGCTATAGTAGCCATTGGTGCTATTACAAACCTTGGGACTAAGTTAACGGGAACGTTTACCACTGTTAGCGATAAGCTTAAAGCTTAAAGCTTAAAGCTTCTTGCTGATTAGTTATAACTTAAATTATTGACATCAAATATTCTAAATATCAGATAACCGCCGTGAAATTTATTCATCATGGTGGTTATTTGGTTATTCATAATCGGATTGAGTACAAATTATTTTTATTACAATTTAAGTCAAGCCCTATATAATATATAGCATATATACTATATATTATATATGATTTTCTTTTGCAATACGTTGTTATTCAATCTGTCACATAAGGAGGATTCTTCATGAAAGTTAATATTATAAGAAAATTTTTACAAGATGAATCAGGTGCGACAGCTATTGAATATGGTTTGCTTGCTGCGCTCATTATCTTCTGTATACCCTTAGGATAAAACGATCAAGTTGTTGGAAGCCTTCCTGCAAGCCCTGCTAAGGATTTTATCCCTAACAAAACTTAAGGGCGACATAAATCAATTTCAATATTTATAATTATTCTTTAAGATATATTTTGTTACTACCTCGAATAGCCGTCATGATATTTTATTTTCATGGCGGTTATTTTTATTGCTTTAGCAATATATTTCTGTATAACACTATTGTTATAATACATTGCTATTAAATTTTTAACTTAAGGATTATTTTAATGAAAATTAATATTATAAGAAATTTCTTACAAGATGAATCAGGTGCGACAGCTATTGAATATGGTTTGCTTGCTGCGCTCGTTTCTGTGGTGATTATTGGTGCCGTTACAACTCTTGGAACAAAATTGTCAGCGACTTTCGCTAAAGTTGGTGAATCCTTTCTTCCTGGTCCTACCGCCCCCGGCAGATCCTAAGGGTGCTATGAGTCAATTTCAATATTGATATTTAGATTGTAAATATATTTTTTACTACTTTGAGCGGTCCCAATGATGATTAAGAGTTACTTGGGACCACTCAAAGTATTTTATTAAATACTAAATTAATTCTCAAATTTTTATTTTAAAGAAATTCTACTTTTAACAGATATGGTCTGAGCTATTCTCAATATATTTTTTCATATTGGGAGGAGATATTTTTCATCCATTTTTAATTTAAGGATTATTTTAATGAGAATTAATATTATAAGAAAATTTTTACAAGATGAATCAGGTGCGACAGCTATTGAATATGGTTTGCTTGCTGCGCTCGTTGCTGTGGCGATCATTGCTTCCGTTACAACCCTTGGAACAAAATTGTCAGCGACTTTCAAGAGAGTTGGTGACTCCCTTTCTGATGTCAAACCTGTTTAAGGATGCTAGAAATCAATTCTAATATTGATGTTTAGATTGTAAAATATATTTTTACTATCTCGAGTAGCCGTCATGATATTTAATTTTCATGGCGGTTATGTTGTTTTTTTGCCATATTGGTTCTAATTTTTTTGGAAAAGATTTCATCCAAAGCATATTATTTTTATTTCCTTAAAAGTATATTTATGTATACTCATATTGTTAGAATACCTTTTTATCCAATCTTTTACATAAGAAGTATTCTTCATGAAATTTGATATTATAAGAAATTTTTTGCAAGATAAATCAAGTGCGACAGTTAGATATGGTTTGTTTGTTGCGCTCATTGCTGTAGCATGCCCCTGGGATAAAACAATCAAGTTGCTGGAAGCCTTCCTGTAAGCCCTGTTAACGGTTTTATCCCCAACAAAACTGAAAGACGATATAAATCAATTTCAATATTGATGCTTAGATTGTAAAATATATTTTGTTATTACTTCGAGTAGTCTCAATGACGATTAAGAGTTATTTTTATCAATTTTTAATTTAGGAATCATTTTTAATGAATGATAAATTATAAGAAAATTTTTACAACCTGAATCAGGGGTGACAGCTATTGGATATGGCTTGATTGCTGTTCTCATTTCTGTGGTGGGATTGTTGGAACTAATATTAAGAATGTTTTGCAAAAGTTTCAGATGAATTGGGCAGAGCTGTTTCTTCCTCTTCCCTGTCTCTATCTCGAAGCAACTTCAACAATAATTTTTGATATCTAAAAAAGTCCAATAAAATTTTCTAAGAATGTCCGTAAAAAGCTAGAAATAACCCATTTTCTTTCATTTGATGGATAAGTGAAATTAATAAACAAATAAATATTGTGTAATAATGCTGTTATTAAAACATATAATGTTTACGGGATAAATAGGATATAGTGTTTTTGAATATAGTGAATGTGAATTTTATATCCATAACAATGAAGTATAGTTGTTGCGATTTTGAACAAGATGCGGATAGTTGATAATAGTAATAATAATTAACTATTTTAGGTAATAGTTAGCAGGGTCTTTAGATATTTATTGTTGTCAGAGATTGAGGATTCTACGTTGATAAAAATAATTATATAATTCTTTCTTAGGGATTACGGTGCTTTTTTGTATTTTATTATACATCGTGTCCAAGAGTAGGATATGATTTAGATAGATGTTTTAATCCTATGAAAGAGGATAAAATGGTTTTTTCGGTTATATTTCTTGTTTTACCTTTTTGCTTGATTTCTGCTGGGTTATCCGACCTTTTTTCTACGATGATACCTAACCGAATATCGGTAGTATTGCTTGGTTCGTTCTTATTAATCGCCCCTTTCGTTGGGTTGGGCTATGAGGAAATAGCGCTACACGTACTAGTTGGCTTGTTTGTTTTCATTGCTTGTTTTTTTTTCTTTTCTGTTAATATTATGGGAGGAGGAGACGCAAAGCTTTTAACGACAGCGTCTTTATGGTTTGGTTGGAATATTTCTTTGCTATATTTTTTATTTTATGTTGCTATTTTTGGTGGGATATTAGCATTAGTAGTTTTGCTAATAAGAGAAATTACTCGTTATATCCCTTTGTTAGATAAATTTGTTCCACGTAGTTTCCATATGAAAAATAAAATTCCTTATGGCGTTGCTATCTCTATAGGAGGATTAGTTAGTTATCCAGATTCGCATTTATTTAAAATTGCTTTAGAAGGTATTTCTACATCATTTTAATTATTTTTAACCATATTTATATTATCTTATATAATACTTTTATTAGTATTTAAGTTATTTCTATTACCTTTATTTTTTAGTCTTTATTTTGTAGGAACAAGAATGAAATTCACTC
Source organism: Candidatus Liberibacter solanacearum CLso-ZC1 (assembly GCF_000183665.1). Classification (NCBI taxonomy): domain Bacteria; kingdom Pseudomonadati; phylum Pseudomonadota; class Alphaproteobacteria; order Hyphomicrobiales; family Rhizobiaceae; genus Liberibacter; species Candidatus Liberibacter solanacearum. The sequence goes on along the minus strand of NC_014774.1, from coordinate 146,534 downwards.
GACTAATGGGACTGGTAGTTTCCGGTCTCTTTGCTCTGTTGGCGGGTATTATTGCTATGCGTCTAGTATCTCACCATCATCTCCAGAAAGAGGAGATTGTAGCTCAACCTTCTATAAGGCTTTCTAATGTTTTGATGGCTAAGAGTAATTTAAAGGTGGGGATGGTTATTACTCCTGATGTCTTAGAATGGGTTGCTTTCCCAGCAGAAAATGTTGTTGTTGGTTTTGTAGATGATGTCAGTCGTCCCAATGCTATAGAAGAATTAAAGGGATCCATAGTACGTATACCTATTTTGAAAGGTGATCCAATTCGTTTTGAAAAATTAGTAGATCATGGACAACATGGTGTTTCTTCTCTTCTTTCAAAAGGAAAGCGCGCTGTTGCTTTGGATATTTCGGTTTCTAATGCTGTTGGAGGGCTGGTTAAACCCAATGATCATGTTGATGTTTTAATGGTTCGTTTGATTGGTGAGAGGAAGACAAAGACGGATGTAGTTCTCAGCAATGTACGTGTTCTTGCAATAGATCAAACTTTAGATGCTGAGGGAGAGCCAAATGGGTTGATTGGGAATACTGCTACGTTGGAGTTAACTCCTATGCAGGCAAAGACGCTACTTGCGGCGCAACAGATAGCATCAAAATTGACTCTCGTTTTGCGATCTATTTCAGATTTTCATTCTACCGATCTAGAAATCGCTGATTTTAATTTGGGGGAAGATGGAGGAAGAGGAATCCAGGTTATTAAATCAGGTATTATTTCGAATAAAGATGGAGAGGAAATGTCAAGATGAAGAATTTTCAAAAAACACTCTTTATGTTATTTGTAATTTTTATTTCTAGTTCGAATTTTTTATTAGCGCAATCAAAATTAGTTGATGCTAAAAACGCTTCTACTATTCATATCGGTGATTCGGCAATAGGTACAAGTAAAAAGATCAACATTGGTTTAGGTAAGGTAGTTATTTTGCATTTACCATCTAGGGTTCAGGATGTTCTTGTTTCTGATCCAACTAAAGCAGATGTTGTGGTACATTCTTCGAAAACTGTATATATTTTTGGAAAAAGTGTAGGTCAGGCGAATGTTATTCTTATCGGACATGACGAAAAGCAACTATTGAACATTGATATTTTTATTGAGCGGGATATTAGAAATCTCGAAATGACTTTCCGACGTTTTCTATCTGGTTCAAATATTCATGTTGAGATGCTATCTGATAATCTTGTATTACATGGAGAGGTACGGACTATTCAGGATTCTCAACATGCTGTTGAACTCTCAAATATGTTTCTCTCAAATGAGAGGAATAATCTGTATAAGACTGCAAGTGGTAGCAAGGTTATTAATCTATTAAATATTGGGGCTGAAGATCAGGTAACCCTTAAAGTGACTATTGCAGAAGTAAGGCGTGATGTATTAAAGCAGATAGGATTTCAGCACACTATCAGTAGTGGTGGCCCTTCAAAGGGAAAGCGAATAGATTTTGACGGTAGTTTGGGCGGTCAGGGTGCTGACTTTGCGATGACAACGATTCTTGATCGATTTACTTTTAAGAGTGTTTTGAATGCACTGGAACGAGCAACCGCTATCCGTACTCTCGCAGAGCCAACTTTAACGGCTATTTCGGGTCAAAACGCTACTTTTAGATCAGGTGGAACGCGTTTATATCGTAGCGTAGGCGCTAATGGTACAAGCACTATCACCCCTCATGATTATGGTGTCGTGCTGACTTTTACTCCAACGGTACTATCTCCAGGCCGTATTGGATTGCGTATTGAGACAGAGGTTTCTGAACCAGTGTTGGGTGTTAGTACAACGGGAGAGCCAGAATATCGTATGCGTAAAGCAGATACTACTGTTGAATTGCCTTCTGGGGGGACAATAGTCTTAGCAGGATTGTTAAAAGATGATATACAGCAAAAGAGAGGGGGAGTTCCTTTATTGTCGAAAATTCCAATTTTAGGGGCTTTGTTTAGGAGTAATAGCTTTAGTAGGGAAGAAACGGAAATTTTTATTTCGGCTACTCCTTTTCTTGTGAAGCCTGTTGCAATGAATGAGTTGAGTCGTCCAGATGATAATTATGATATTGAAAATGATGCAAAGGCGTTTTTGTTTAATCGGGTGAATAAAATTTATGGACCCAAGGAAGCGGCACAAGGAAATGGGCAGAATTATAAAGGCGCAATTGGATTTATTTACAAATGATGAGGGATATAATGATAAAAGAAATATTCGGAGGTATGTGTTTTAAAAGATTGGTAAGTTTTTTTCTAATGCAAATATCTTTTCTCTTATTGTTTTGTGGAAATAATGTGTTGGCTAACCAAAATGACTATCGTGATAGATATCCAATTGTGATGAAAAAGGTAGAGAAAAGCCTAGATATACCATTACTGTCTGGAAGAGGGAAATTACCATCTGATATGTATGATACGATAAAAGGATTTATAGATAGATATAAGCAAAATAGTACAAGTGTTATTTTTATTCTCATTCCAACTCCGACAATTTCTTCTCATGCTATTCAAGATGCTTTAAAAAATATCCGTCGGTTCATCATTTCCAATGGAATTCCATCTTCATCTCTCTCGGAGAGAAGTTATGATGCCGATTATGAATTGGATATTGATACTATTCGACTGAGTTATTTTGCAAGTAGGCCTTCTGCTGGGAAATGTGGTTTTTGGCCGGAAGATATTCTGGGATCTTCCTTAGAAAATAGTAATTGGAGTAATTATGGATGTTCATATCAGAATAATTTGGCAGCACAAATAGTAAATCCTATGGATTTATTCGCTCCACGTTCAATGACTCCTCCCGATGCGGTTCATCGTGATCGATCTATTCATCGGTATCAAGAGGGGGGTAAGAAGTAGGTTAATAAATAAGGCCTAACAGGGGGAAATAATGAGTATTGAGTATAAAGGTAGTGGCTCAGATGTTCTTAATAAGCATGGTGATGGTTCTTTGCCAAGCATATCTGCGCATGCTTTTTGTGTGACTGATTCCCTGTATTCTGTAATAGAAAAATCTAAGATTGATCGTCGGATGAATCGTGTTAATATGCGAATTACTAAAGGATCAATTACAGAGGCTATTGATGTATTTGCTGATTCTGCTACTCCTAACCTTCTTATTATTCAAACTACAGTTGATTCTAGAAAAATCCTTTCTTCTTTAGAGCCTTTGGCTGAAGTTTGTGATTCTACTACAAAGGTTATTGTGATAGGAGAGACCAATGATGTATTGCTTTATCGAGAGTTAATTGCTAGCGGCATATCTGAATACTTGATTGAACCTTTGTCTGTTTCTGATATCATTAAAGCGATTAGTAATATTTTTGTTGAGAAAAACAAAGAGGATTCGTTTGGTAGTTCTATAGCTTTTATAGGATCTAGAGGAGGGGTCGGATCTTCAACTATAGCGCATAATTGTGCGTTTAGCATTGCTTCTGTTTTGGCAACAGATACCATTTTAGCAGATTTAGATCTTCCGTATGGAACAGCTAATATTAATTTTGACCAAGATCCAATATATGGTATTTTAGATCTTATTTCCTCTTCAGGTAAAATTGATGAGGGATTAGTTGATAAGATTATGGTGCGTTATGTCGAGAATCTATCAATTTTGACGGCTCCGGCAATTTTGGATTGTACTTATGATTTTGATGAAAAAGATATTCTTCCAGTAATTGAGTTGTTGAAACGGATAGCTCCCTTAACGATTCTTGATTTACCCCATATTTGGAATAGATGGAATCGTCAGATTCTTACTTTAAGTGATAAAGTTGTCATCACTACTTCTCTTGATCTTGTCAGTTTGCGTAATACTAAAAATTTAATCGATTTTTTAACAAAAAATAGACCAAATGATAAACCTCCTTATTTGGTTATTAATCAGGTTGGAATGCCTAAAAAACCTGAAATTTCTATTGATGATTTTTGTGCTCCATTAGGGATAGATCCTTCTGTTATCATTCCTTTTGATGCTTTTGTTTTTGGTATATCTGCAAATTCTGGTAAGATGATTCGTGAGATGAATCCTCAATCTTCTGTTTCAAATTTATTAGTAGATTTTTCGAATATTCTTCTTGATCGTATAACTATAGTGAAACCTAAAAATGCTATATATGACAAGATCAAGACATTTTTAAAAATAAAGTGATTTAATTATAATTTAGGATGTGCACATGTTTGGAAAACGTGAAAAGGGACCTATAGGATCAGCAAATAGGGAAAACTTTAAGTTGCGGCAAGAGAAAGCCCAACAAGGAAAAGAGATTGAGGATTCCGGGAGTGATGGCACAAACCAATCTTCCTTTTTGGATCAATCTTCTGAATTAGGATTGCCTAATATTTTAAAGCATCGCAGTTCTCATTATTATGATATAAAGGCAACTGTTTTTGGAACTTTGATTGAAATGATTGATATAACAAAGCTTTCTCAATACGATGGGGAATTGGCAAAGAAAGAAATAGCAGAGCTCATGGATGAGATTATTTCTATCAAAGATATAGTCATGCCGTTTGAGGAAAAAGAAGATCTTTTAGAAGATCTTTCTAATGATATTTTGGGGTATGGTCCTCTTCAGCCTCTTATTGCACGAGATGATATTGCAGATATTATGGTGAATGGTCCAGATAAAGTATTCATTGAAGTTAATGGGAAAACCATTGAAACAGGCATTAGCTTTCGCAACAATGAACAGCTTCTTTCGGTATGTCAGCGTATAGTTAATCAAGTCGGTCGTCGTGTAGATGAAGCGAGCCCTATTTGTGATGCACGCTTGTTAGATGGTTCTCGTGTGAACGTGATCATTCCTCCTCTTGCTCTTGATGGAGCTACTTTAACTATTCGTAAATTTAAAAAAGATAAGCTTACTTTAGATCATCTTGTCCGCTTTGGAGCAATAACAGAAGCAGGATCTCAGCTATTGCAAATCATAGGACGTGTTAGATGTAATATCTTGATTTCTGGTGGAACAGGTTCTGGAAAAACAACGTTATTGAATTGTTTGACTCGTTATATAGATAAAGATGAACGTATCGTTACTTGTGAAGATACAGCAGAGCTTCAACTTCAGCAACCTCATGTGGTTCGATTAGAAACTCGTCCTCCAAATATTGAGGGTGAAGGTGAGATTACTATGCGTGATTTGGTGAAGAACTGTTTGCGTATGCGTCCTGAACGTATTATTTTAGGGGAGGTTCGTGGCCCAGAGGTATTAGATCTATTGCAGGCAATGAATACGGGTCATGATGGATCTATGGGAACTATTCACGCCAATAATCCTCGGGAAAGTTTTGGTAGAATGGAAGCAATGATTGCTATGGGAGGATTTACTCTTCCATCTCAAATGGTGAGAGAAATTATTACATCTTCTTTAGATGTAATTGTTCAGACACAACGTTTACGAGATGGCTCTAGGAGGATTACGAATATTTGTGAAGTTGTCGGGATGGAAGGAAATGTTATTATTACGCAAGATCTTATTAAATATGATGTAATAGGACAGGATGAATCAGGAAAATTGATAGGGCATCATGTTGGTTCTGGTGTTTCTCGCCCACGATTTTGGAATAGGGCAGCTCAATATGGTGAAGAAAAGAATTTAGCAGAAGTTCTTGAATCTGTAGAAAAACAACCTCGTATATAGGTGGATCTCATGGACCTTGATATAAATAGCTTTCTTTTGGTGGGATTGATCTCCATTTCAGTTTTTTTTCTTTTGTATTTTCTTTTATTTAAAACTACAGGATTGGAAAGTTCTTCTGAATCCCGTGATCCTAAAAAAGTTATAAAAGATAAGAAAAACGATACTATTCCTTCAGCAGCCGTAAAGCGTCGTAAGGTATTACGAGATGCGATGGATAAAATAGAACTGAGTCACAAGGAAAAATTCGGGAATACGAAAAGTTTATCATCTCTCATATCTTATTCAGGGATTCCTTTTTCAAAAGAGCATTTTTACATTTTCAGTTGTGTTATGGGATTGGTATTTGGTATAATATCTTTAGCTTTATTTTCTAGTTTTTTTGTTTCTTTGTGTGTCTGTTTATCATCTGCCTTGGTTGTTCCGCGTGTATTGTTGCAATATTTGATAAAAAAAAGAACAGCTAAGTTTTTGAATGAATTTCCGAATGCTCTAGATATTATCGTTCGTTCGGTACGTTCTGGATTGCCTGTTTCGGATGCGATTTCTATTATCGTTGGCCAGTCTTCGGATCCTGTTCGATCAGAATTTCGTCGTGTTGTTGAAGCTCAGCATTTAGGTTTAAGTGTTTCAGAGAGTGTTGCTCGTATGGTTCGCTATATGCCGCTACAAGAAGTATCTTTTTTTTCAACGGTTATTAGTATTCAGGCTCAATCAGGCGGGAATCTTTCGGAAGCGTTGTCTAATTTATCGGGAATTTTGCGTGAGAGGAAGAAAATGAAAGGAAAGGTACAAGCCCTTGCTATGGAAGCAAAATCTTCAGCATGGATCATTGGATCCTTGCCTTTTTTCGTTTCTTCGCTCGTCCACTTTACGTCTCCAGGGTATATAGATATTCTTTTCCTAGATTCTAGAGGACACATTATTCTTGGAATTGCGGCTTTTTTGATGGTTCTTGGTGCAGTAATTATGCGGACTATGATTAACTTTGATATGTAATTTGTAGAGTATGAGATTATGTTTGATAGTGTAACTATAGCAGTTGTTGTAGCAACTTCGATTTCAGTTTTCTCCTTGATTTATGCGGTGATTATTCCCTCTTTGGGTAGTGATGAGTTGGAAAAGCGTATTAAGTCTGTTTCTATTGAGAGGGAAGAATTACGCAAACAGCAACTTGCACGTTTAGGTAAACCTTCTTCTGGATTGCGTACTCACGATAATATGTCGTTACGAAAATTTGTTGAAAAGTTTAATTTAAAGGCAATTCTAGTTGATAAACCAATGGTTGATAAATTGCGTGCTGCTGGTTTTCGATCAGAGTATGCATTGAATATATTGTTGATAATCCGTTTGGTTTTACCGATTATTACTCTTGTTATAGGAATAATATGGATATTTGGTTTTGATAAATTAGAGCAGTATTCTTTCTTTAATCGCCTATTTGTTGTGATTTTAATCGGGTATGCTGGATTTTATGCTCCTAGCATGTTTATTTCTAATCTTGTTACAAAAAGACAGGATTCCATAAGGCGTGCTTGGCCTGATGCTCTTGATTTATTATTGATATGCATTGAATCAGGGATTGCAGTAGATCAGGCCTTGCGTCGTGTTGCGGAAGAAGTAGGAGGGCAATCAGTTGCGCTTTCCGAAGAATTATTGTTAACAACTGCTGAGTTGTCATTTTTGCTTAATAGGCAGGTTGCATTTGAAAACTTTTACAATCGTACTCAAATGGATTGTATAAGAAATGTTATGCAGGCTTTTATACAGTCTGATCGTTATGGAACTTCAATAGGTGATTCTTTGCGTGTTTTAGTGGCGGAAACAAGGTCGGAGCGTTTGATGGAGGCAGAAAAAAAGGCTGCTGCATTATCACCTAAACTAACTGTTCCTATGATTCTATTTTTCTTGCCTGTTTTAATGCTTGTTATTATTGGCCCAGCAATATTAAACATTATGGATACTATGAAAGGTTGATGATAATTAGCAAAACAGTTGGATTTAGTCAAAAAATACTTGTAAAACTACTGAGGACTTAAAAAATATTTTTTTTTGACTGAGGGTAATATTTTAAATTTTACATAGCATAAAATGGGATTTTTCCCACAGTTGTTTTTTAGTGGTATAAAATCCCATGTTATTCATTTAAGAGATAAAAATAACTCAACCCTATAGAGGACTTCATCCATCTCATCTATATTAGATAGAATTAACTTTCGCTTGCTATTTTTGCCATTTCTTGGTCAAAAAGATAGAGTGAATGAGGACCAGATCCTATCAGCTTTATTTTGTCTAATATTCGGCGACAAAGAGCCATTTCTTCATCTTGTTCACTTGCAAACCACTGTAAAAAACAGAAGATTTGATTATCTTTCTCTTCTAGTATATTTGCGATAGCTTTATCGTAGGCTTTTGTTACTTCGACTTCATGTTCGTATACCAACGAAAAAATGCCTTCGACATCATTAGCGTTAATATCAGATTTTAGCAAATCAGAGAATGTTGCTTTCTCTCCAAGATCAACTAAATATTGGAAAATTTTCATTACGTGGGAGTATTCTTCTTTTGCATGCTTCAAGAAAAAATTACAACATCCATCAAGATTACGCGATGCTGCCCAAGCAGCTGCTTGTATATAATAATAATGAGCTTGAAATTCGATATTCATAAGCTCATTAAGGATATTATACCTTTTTTTATTAGCCATATATACTTTCCCCTTATAAATAAAAATATCTTTCTTTTTTAAAAATCAAATATTTTTACTTATTATAGTCAATAAGATAATGGAATGCAAATATTTATAAGGGTATAAAAAACTCTTGAATATTCTTGTTATTTTTTAAGAGCTCGGAGAAAGCTCAGTATAAAAAATATTAAAGATGTTATAATGATTGATGGGCCTGAAGGGGTGTCAAAAATCAATGATCCGTAGAGACCAAGTATTACTCCTAAAATGCCAATTACTGTTGTTAAGATGACCATGTTCTCAGGAGATGTTGCAAAACGTCTTGCTGTGACTGTAGGTAATATTAAAAGGGATGTTATAAGTGTGATACCGATGAATTTGATGGAAATAGAAATCATAAGAGCTGTGATCATGGTAAAGATTAATTTTACTTTTTCCGGTTGCATGCCTTCGGCTTTTGCAAGCTCATAGTTTACAGTGGTAGCTAGAAGTGATTTCCATATTTTTATTAATATAACAATATTTAGAATCCCAACACTCCAAATAATTATGATATCGTTCGTATTGATTGCTAAGATATCACCAAATAAAAAACTTGTTAGATCGGTATTTACCCATGTCATAAAAGACAGCATAATAAGACTAATTGATATTGTTGAATGGGTGATAACTCCGAGAATAGCATCAGAAGCTATAAATTCACTTTTTTGAATTTGAAGTAATATAATCGATGTCAGGGCAGCTACCATGAATATACAGAGGGGTAGTGGTAAGTTTAACATGAGTGAGAAAGCTACCCCTAAAAGCGCTGAATGCGCTATAGTATCTCCAAAATAAGTCATGCGTTGCCAAACAATAAAGCATCCAAGCGGCCCAGTAGAGAGAATTATGCCAATCCCAGCAAACAAGGCACGAATAAAAAATTCGTTATAAATCATCTTGTTCCATCTATTTATTGATACTTAATCCTAAGAAACGATTGACGATATAAACAATTACAGTTTAGTGAACGTGTTTATGGTTATGAATAGCCAATATTTCTGTTGCGCGTGATCCAAAAAGATGAATATATTCTGGGTTATCTTTGATGGTTTGAGGGGGGCCTTGATAACAAATATGATTATTCAAACATATCACTGTATCCGTAGACGCCATAACCATATGTAAATTGTGAGATATCAATAATATGCCACAACCAGTAGATTGACGCACCGATGAGATTAGCTCATATAAAGTTAATTCTCCTGGAAAATCAATGCCTTGTAGTGGTTCGTCTAAAACCAACAAATTGGGCTTGCGTAACAAAGCTTTCGCAAGAAGGGCGCGTTGGAATTCACCTCCTGAAAGATCTCTTATATTCCTATTTTGTTTCCCGTTCAAATTAACTTTTTTTAGTATTTCTATAATATCCTCCTGTGAAGAGGACGTCGTTAGAGTTATAAATCGCATTAAACTAAGAGGCAGTGTATTTTCTATGATGACTTTTTGAGGTACGTATCCTATAATCAATTTAGGATTGTGAATTATATTGCCTGTGCTAGGCTTGATTATACCTGTAATCAATTTGGCAATTGTTGATTTTCCAGATCCATTAGGACCTATCAATGTAACTATTTCCCCTGATTTTATGGTAAAATTAATATCATGCAAAATCTGGATCCCATTTTTATGAACGCTAGTATTAGCCAAGCTGATTAAGGGAAGAGATGGGCAGATACGCATAATTATTTATAGTCCATTTGATATCATTTTTATGAACGCTAGTATTAGCCAAGCTGATTAAAGGAAGAGATGGGCAGATACGCATAATTATTTATAGTCCATCATATTTTTTTTGTATAGGGGGGTCTATCTGTAGACATAATAATAAACTTGTTAAACAGGATTGCGCATTATGAAAAACACCTTGATATCATTTATATTTTTTTTCCCTCTTTTGTGTGCTACATCTAGAGCTAGTTCCTTGCAAGTTGTTGCTTCTATAAAGCCTATTCATTCAATAGTAGCGTCTATAATGAACGGAGTAGGAAAGCCCAGCTTGCTTGTTAAGGGTAATAGTTCGCCCCATGAATATAGTTTGCGCCCGTCAGATACGATGATGTTAAAAAATGCTGATATTATTTTTTGGCTTGGTTCAGAAATGGAATTTTTCCTAGTTAAGCCATTGGGTTATGTAGATAAACAATCCAATATAATTACTCTTTCAAATTCCCCGAATTTGCATAAAATTACATTGCCTCAAAAACAACAAGATCACCATCATGGAGGGGCTGTTGTATATGACATGCATTTATGGTTAGCCCCTATCAATGCTAAACATATGGCTCATGTTATTGCTCAGGAGCTTATTAAGAATGATCCAAAGAATAAGGAAATTTATACAAAAAACGAAGAAGATTTTGGGACTAAGTTAGACAAATTGGATAAAGAATTGCATGATATTTTACTGCCAGTTCAAGGGAAAAAGATCATTGTCTCTCATGGAGCATATCGCTATTTTGAGAAACATTATAATCTTCAAATCATTGATTCGATTATGCCCAATACAATTCTTCTGGGAGCAAAATCTTTGCAGAAAATTAAGGATAGAATTGTTTCAGAAAAGGTTTCTTGTCTATTCTATGAGCCAGAATTCGATTCTAAAATAATACAATCCATTGCCAATAATACTGGGATTATAGTAGGAATGCTTGATCCAGAAGGGTTGTTACTTCCAGAAGGTCCTGATCTTTATTTCCAACTATTGAGAAATCTTTCTAAATCCATAGCCCAAAACTGCATATCTTAGGATATTATCTAATATTGTTTTGCCAAGGACCGTGGTTTTTTAGGATTCCATCTTTTCTATCAAAGCCATGAGATCCAAAAAAATCACGCTGTGCTTGAATTAAATGAGCGGTTCCATTGCCGTGTGTATAAGCATCAAAATAAGAAAGAGCCGCTGATAATGCGGGCACGGGATAGCCCTGTTTTGTGCAGTCTATTACGACACGTCTTAACGAGGATATTGTGCTTTTTACTTTTTGGGAAATACTGGGAATCATAAGAAGATTAGCATCATTGGGATTTTCTATTAAAGATTCTACGATGTCATTAAGTAGTTGTGAGCGTATTATACATCCTGCACGCCAGATACGTGCTATTTTTGACAGTTGTAAATTCCAATTATATTTTTTTGATGATTTGTGTATTAGTAAAAATCCTTGTGTAAAAGAGAGGATTTTAGATACATAGAGAGCGTTTTCTAAGTCTTTGATTAAGGTGTCAGAATATTTTAAACAAAAGCTGGAAGGATTTTTAAAAACTAACTGCATTTTCTTGCATTCATCGTTATGTAAAGAAAGATTACGAGCGAAAATTGCAATTTCAGTAATTGTCAAGGATGAAAATAATTTATGTCCTTCGATAATAGATCTTATTCCTGTTCCTTTTTGAGAGGCTGTATCACATATGACATCGATCATAGAGAGTCCAGTAATAGGGTCAATGGAAGATAGTATTTCAGCAGTAATTTTTGTTAAATATGAATTCAGTTTTCCTGTATTCCATTTTGAGAAAAGGTGACTTGTTTCTACAGATGTTTTATTGAGTCCATCCCGTAAAATTCCGTAAATATCTGCAATTAATTGCATGTTTGCATATTCAATTCCGTTATGGATTGTTTTCACAAAATGCCCTGTACCGTCGGGTCCAAGTAGGGCACAGCAAGGATTATTTTGATAATTTGCAGATATAGATAAGAGAATATGTTCAATGCTGTGATACGCTTTTTCATTTCCTCCCACCATAAGCGATGGTCCGTATCTTGCTCCGTTTGTGCCGCCTGATACTCCTATGCCAATAAAATAGATTCCTTTTTGATTAAGTCCTAAAGAACGTGTCTGTGTGTCAGCAAAATGAGAATTTCCTCCATCTAATAGAATATCTTCAGAAGACAATAATGGTTTCAATTTTTCTATTAATTGGTCAACAGGATTCCCGTCTGTTATCATCATTAGTATTTTGCGAGGTTGGCTAATTGCTTCTACCATCTGCTGCAGATTTTTGGTTGCGATAAATTTTTGAGATAATCCGTGTGCTTTTTTGACAAAAACTTCGGTTAATTCAATCTCTTGATTATAAACTGCTAATCGAAAGCCTTTTTCGAGCATATTTAGAGCAAGATTTGATCCCATAGCGCCGAGACCAATTATTCCAATTTCTGCTTTTTGCATGTAGATCCTTTGTTTTTTTCTGAAAGGCGTGTTGCGATTAAAAAGCTTGTTATTCGTTTTTCTGGCGCTGAATAAATTAAATTTTACTGCAAAAAAACAATCATAAGAAATATCTTAAAATCTGAAATTTTGGGGAAAATTTTTGAAATGTAAAATTAATATTTATCAGATCTGGAAAATATTCCATATATGAAATATGAATATCAGAACTCAAATACAACTCTATACCTATACAAAAAATACTCCATAGAGATAATCTAGAATATAATTAGATATTTATCTTTTGGGAGCCATAGATTTACGCGCTTTTTCATTGAGAGCTTTTGCGCGTTTTCCAGTATTTTCTGTAATACGTGCTGCTTTTCCACGAAGATCTTGTAAATAATATAACTTAGAACGACGAACTTTTCCGCGCCGTATTACCGTAATATCTTGTATCATCGGCGAATAAAGAGGGAATAAACGATTGATACCCTCACCATAACTAATTTTTCTAACAGTAAAGTTCTTATTAATTCCACGCCCTGAACGTGCTATGCATATTCCTTCATAAGATTGAATTCGGCTTTTTTCGCCTTCTGTAATAATTGTTTTGACCGCTATTGTGTCCCCAGGAGAGAATTCCGGCAACATCCTCATGGATTCAATTCTGGCCATTTCTTCATGGTCTAGTTCATCAATTATATTCATCAATTTCCTCCATTATTATGAACTGTATTTATTATAAAGATTAATTTAGTTAAGATATTTGATATCTACAAATATATTTTCTCATATGAAGAGCGGTATCTGTATTTGGATAACGATTTAGTTCTCAACGTCATGAATTTAGTTATAATGACGATGATAGAAAAAAATAGGTCTAATTATTGCGCATTGGACACACCTTTTTTGAAAGAAGATCGGGCCTGTGTTTTTTTGTTAATGCCAAGGATTGTTCTTCACGCCACTGCCTTATTTTTTCATGATTACCAGAATTAAGCACAGAAGGTATTCTCAATCCTTCCCATATTTGTGGTTTAGTATATTGAGGGAATTCCAACAACCCATTTTCAAAGCTTTCGTGTATTGTGGATTGTTTGTTTCCTAAAACTCCTGGGAGAAGGCGTACTATAGCATCAAGCAAGACAAGAGCAGCTGGTTCTCCGCCTGATAGGATATAATCTCCCACGGAAATTTCTTCAAGATCGCGTGCCTTAACAATACGTTCATCAACACCTTCAAAATGCCCACATATGATAATAGCGCCAGATTTATTTGAAATTTGGCGCACTCGCTCTTGTTTTAAAGGTTGACCGCGAGGACTCATGAGTATCCGAGGGATGTCTTTTTGTGTATACTTAGATATAGCATGATCAATTGCTTTACCCAAGACATCTGCTTTAAGTATCATACCTGCTCCACCACCTGCAGGAGTATCATCTACACTATTATTTCGATCTGTGGCAAAATGACGTATTTGTACAGTATCGATTGACCATACATTGCATGCAAGCGCTTTCCCTGCCATGGACTTTCCTAGATGTCCAGGGAATATTTCTGGATATAGTGTAAGGACAGTAGCGTGAAAAGTCATGGTATATCCCCAGGAGAACTAGATTGGCATTCATGATTTTTATCTTTTTTTGTCATACAATCTAATCCTGCAGAAACAGAATCAATCAATATCTTGTTTTCCTTTAGATTGACACTTAATACCGTGGACTTGGTAAAGGGTATCAAAAATTTTTTCTCCTTAGAATCTTTAAATTCTAGCACAGCTCCTGCTCCAAAATCATAAATCCCACATATTTTTCCCCAGTATTTCCCCTGAAGGTCAAATGTTTCTAACTCTTCTAAGTCAGCATTAAAGAATTCGTCTTCTTCAAGTTCTTCATCTTTGAAATCTTGACGTCTGGCATATAATTTCAAATGACGGAGTTTCTCTGCGGAATGGATGTCATAAATTCCATCAAATGTAGCGATTAATCTTTTGTTATTTTGATATATATCAAGTATCTTGAATTCTTTAGCATCATCTGAATACAAAATATAACGGCTTAGATCCATGGGATTACTTGCATACGAATTGACATATACCTCTCCCTTCAACCCATGGGTTGTACCAATGGTAGCGATAAGAACAAGCTTTTCAGATTTGACCATGATACATACCTCAAACGTGTATCAAGTTAAATCGTAGGCTTAAATATTTTAAAAATTTAAGCATTTGTCTGCATTACAACGTTAGAATACTGTGCATACTTTTGCAGCGTTTCCCTCTTAATTATTTTTGGACTCAAGACGTTTAAGTGCTTTATCCTTAGGCATGGCTTTCTTAGGATTATTGCGCGATGGACGCTTGATTAACCCAGCTTTATCCATGAAGAAAAGAATACGATCCGTTGGTTGCGCCCCCTTGCTGATCCAATGTTGGATACGTTCAAAATCCATCGTAAATCTCATAGGACTTTCTTTGGGCAGAGTAGGATTCCAAGTTCCTATTTTTTCGATGAATCTTCCATCACGCGGGCTACGAGAATTGGCAACCACAATACGATAATGATGGCGCTTTTTAGATCCTCCACAGGCAAGACGAATTTTCAATGTCATTAATAATTCTCCTTATAAAAATGAATCTTAAGTTGATGATAGGCTTGATTACCTTAATTTTATACATCGCTTCCCTAAATTTACAATTATCTCGAAATTATAAAGATAACAATACATTATAGAGCGCTCTATATGGGAAGGATAGGCTATAACTATATATATAAGATATAAACTTATATCTTATATATTTTCATGAAAACAATAAATTTCTTTTTTTTTGTTAAAAGTAGTCCTTTCTTCGCAAATGTTTGATGAGATCTATGTTTCATTTCCTTTGTTAAATTCCTTCGGATATTTTTTGATAAGTATTATATACATATCGTTTTATTATCTATCAGGAGTAATTTCTCGAATCTGGAAAACGGGTTTGATGGTCAATAGCTTAGATTCCTGGAAATCCTCCATTTTTACCAAATCCTATCTTATTTTTAAGTGTTTGCATCATTTGTTGAGTTGATGTATCTCCACCATGGCCTTTAGTAGAATTCATCATATCTGCTATTTGGCGATATAATTTTAAGAGCTTATTTATCCTTACAGCATCAGTACCCGATCCTGCTGCTATACGCTTTTTGCGAGAATGTTTTATAATACTTGGATTGGCGCGCTCTTCCTTAGTCATGGAAGAGATGATGGCAATATGATGATTAATAGTTTTATCATTAAAGTTTGAGGGCATAATATTTGGTTTAAAAGAACCCATTCCAGGCAACATGCTTAAAAGGGAACTAATTCCCCCTATTTTTTGTGTTTGACGAAATTGTTCTTCTAAGTCTTCGAGGTCAAACTTTCCTTTGGCAATTTTTTTGGCTGTTGCTGTTGCTTTTTCTTCATCTAGGTTTCGGGCGGCTTTTTCAACTAAAGATACGATATCTCCCATGCCAAGGATTCTATTAACAACTCTATCAGGGAAAAAGTTTTCTAAATCATCTATTTTTTCTCCTGTGCCGATAGCTTTAATGGGTTTCCCCGTGACGAAACGCATTGACAAGGCTGCTCCGCCACGACCATCACCATCCATGCGGGTGAGAATGATACCTGTAAGCCCGATTTTTTCGTCAAAATTGCGAGCGAGATGAACGGCGTCTTGTCCCGTTAAAGCATCTGCTACAAGTAAAATCTCGTGAGGATTGGTTAGAGATTTAACTTCGCTTATTTCTTGCATAAGAGATTCGTTGATATGGTTACGTCCTGCCGTATCTAAGATTACAACATCATAGCCACGATCACGTGCATTCTGTATGGCACGTGTAGCTATTTCTGCGGGCAATTGTTTGGGGACAACCTCTAGGGTATCAACTTGGATTTTTTCTCCAAGATATCGTAATTGTTCCTGTGCTGCTGGGCGATGTATATCAAGGGACGCCATCAACATTTTTTTCTTTTTTAAGGTTTTTAGATGATAGGCAATTTTGGCTGTTGTGGTTGTTTTCCCAGAGCCTTGAAGACCAACTAGCATGATCACTAGAGGGGATGGAGCGTTAAGGTCCAATCCTACGTTTTCTGTTCCTAGTACCTCAATCAATTCGTCATGGACAATTTTAACGACCATTTGTCCAGGTTGAATGCTTTTGAGAATCTTTGCCCCTTTGGCTTTCTCCTGGATTCGCTCATTTAAAGCCTGAACCACTTCAAGCGATACATCTGCTTCTAAAAAAGTACGGCGTATTTCTCGCAGAGTTTTGGAGATATCTGTTTCTGATAAATTGCCCCTTCCGGTAATTTTTTGAAAAACAGATCCAAGGCGCTCTTGTAAATTTTCAAACACTATTTTTTTACCTTCTGAGTATAATTTACCTAGATCGAATCATGATAACTTGATAAATTTAACATCCAAAACAACAATTTAAGACCATAGATTTTATTGAGAATGAAACATTCGGTTGTTTTAAATTGATTTTATGCGCATAATTCGTACATAATTCGATATCGTTAAGGAGGAACTAAACCATTGAAAATTTTTTGAGTCAAGTTCTGAATGTATGTTCTTTAATGCTCATATTCACGTTTGTAACAGTATAGTTTAAATATGACCAAGAGGATAAAATGCAGGAATCTATGGTAGGCTTTGCAAAGATGGAGGGCATAGGTAATAAAATCCTTGTCGTTGATATGCGGGATCGTAGCGATAATATAACGTTGGAAGCAATCAATTTTTTGTCCACGAATGACAACTTTCCCTTTGACCAAATTATGGCTATTCATAACTCCCAGAATAAGCTTGCAGATGCTTTTATTCGCATCATAAACCGCGATGGATCCGAGGCGCAATCTTGTGGAAATGGAATGCGTTGTGTTGTAAGGTTTCTTTCTTCGAAGACAAAGAAAAAAACTTTTATTTTTGAGACTATACGGGGAATTCTTCAGGCCAAGGAAAATGATGACGGCTCTATCTCTGTTGATATGGGTGAACCGATCTTGGATTGGCAACATATTCCTTTGGCAAAACCATTTGATGATACTGATAGCGCTCAATTCTACATAGGTCCCATCAATAATAGTTTTTTGCGTTCTCCCTCTATTGTTTCTATGGGAAACCCGCATGCGATTTTTTTTGTTGAAGATGACATATATCGTTATGATTTAAGTGGTTTTGGAAAGCTTTTGGAAAATAATTTTATGTTTCCAGAGGGGGTTAATCTTTCAATAGCGCGGGTTACTTCTATTTCATCTCTTGATTTGCGCACTTGGGAGCGTGGTGCAGGATTGACGGCCGCTTGCGGCTCGGCTGCTTGTGCTTCTGTGGTTGCGTCAGCGCGTTCTGGAAATACAGATCGTATAGTATCAGTTAATATGCTTGGGGGCGAACTTTTGATTGAATGGCATCATAATAACCATGTTTTTATGAGCGGAGGAGCGGATAAGCAATGGGATGGAAATCTTGATATTAAAACGGGAAAATGGACGAAAGTATAACGATAGAAGAATTATAACTATATTGGCAATATGAAAACAATTATTTTTTAGATTTCTGCTTTGTCCCTTATCTTTCACAAGGGTCATTTGTTGTGTTAGATGCGGGATTGTGCTTTTGATATGAAATATTTCTGTTTAATAATAGTTTTGTTGTTTATTTTTAGGATAGAGATGGTGGATAATCTTGCTCGGAGGAGGAATTGGGTAATAAACAAGTAGTGTCAAAATCTTTTTCTTGGATACAAAAAAAAGCTAAAGGATTTGCATCTACTTCTTTGAAATTAAAAGAAGGGATTGCAGCTGTTATATCAAGCAAAAGACTTGATGATAGTGTTCGAGATGAATTAGAAGACCTTTTAATTCGTGCCGATATAGGGTTAGAAGCTGCGCAGGAAATAGTAGGAGATTTGGTTGCAAAACGTTATAATAAAGATGTTTCCATTCAGTGTGTATTGCAGGATGTATCCGAGAAAATTTATAAGATATTAATGCCAATATCCAAATCTTTCGATTTAGACTTTTCTCATAGACCGCATGTTATCCTAGTTGTTGGAGTAAATGGTGCGGGGAAGACAACCGCTATTGGAAAGTTGTCAAAAAAAATGTCAGATTCTGGCTTAAAAATAATGCTTGCAGCGGGGGATACTTTTCGTTCTGCAGCTGTTGATCAGCTGAAGATTTGGGCAGATCGTACTTCTTCTGATTTCGTGGGATCTGAAATTGGATCTGATGCTGCAGCGCTTGCATATGAAGCTTTTAGACAGGCGCAAGCGAAGAATGTAGATGTCCTTATCATTGATACAGCGGGTCGTCTTCATAATAATTCGGCATTGATGGCAGGAATTGGTAAGATGATACGTGTGTTAAAACGTTTGGATCCTGATGCTCCGCATAGTGTATTACAGGTTTTGGATGCTACGGTCGGGCAAAATGCTTTGCGTCAAGTAGAACTGTTTCAGTCTGTTGCAGGGACGACAGGGCTTATTATGACAAAGCTAGATGGTACAGCGCGGGGAGGAATTCTTGTTTCTATCGCTATAAAACATAAAATTCCTGTTTATTTTCTAGGGACTGGAGAGGGGATAAATGATCTTGAGCCTTTTGTGGCAAAAGATTTTTCTACGGCTATTACTGGGTATTTTGATTATAATGAGAAAAAGATATGAGCGCATCGCAGTCACAACATAAACTCATTCGCTTTTTATTAGAGTTTGCTCCTGGGATTATTTTTTGGTTGTGTAACCTTTATGGAAACCAATTGATTCTTCGTTATCCTGTATTGTCGCAGTTCGGGGGAGTTATTTTTTTCTCAACTGTGTTATTGATGGTGTTGACAGGCATATCATTAGGAGTTTTTTGGGTTTTATTTCATGAAATTAGGATCATGCCAATCGTTTCTGGGGTATTTGTATTGGTGCTAGGGGGGCTGACTGTTTGGTTTCGTGATGAAGCGTTTATAAAAATGAAGCCAACATTATTTTATTTTATTTTTTCTATTACCCTGTTTATTGGCTATTTATTTAAAAAAAGTTTTGTCAAGCTTTTGCTTTCTCAAGTTATGTCTTTAGACTCGATTGGTTGGCGCAAGTTAACCCTTCGATGGGCGTTTTTTTCTTTATTTTTATCATTCTTAAATGAAATTGTATGGCGTAATTTTTCCACAGAAACATGGGTGTTTTTTAAAACGGTAGGCACCTTTCCTATTCTGTTGATATTTAGTATAGCTCAAATAAACATTATCAATAAACATTCTATATCTTGTGAAGAAGAGCGTGAATAGGATTTTTTGGCTTGGATTTTTTTGATTGGTGCCACTTACGCGAATCGAACACGTGACCTCATCATTACGAATGATGCGCTCTACCCAACTGAGCTAAAGTGGCCTAATTATTTACTTATAAGCACAAGGGATAAATCAATAATTTCATCAATTGTCTAGATATGTTATTCTAAAATTATAGAAAAATCTATGATTTATGAGTTATTTTTAGGCTATTTTTTAAAAATTAATGATTAGTAATAGTAGGATTTATCTTATAAAGAATAATGATGTTTAATATACCGTTGCTATTGAGGACTCTATCCTTACAATAGAGTATATAAAACATTGTTCTTTTTTTTATAAACTTCAAGTTTTGCAAAGATTTGATATAATATTTTTTATTATTAAAAAATATGTTTTTTGAGGATAACAAAGTATGTTGTATCAACATATGTATAAGCCTTTTCCCCAGCAATCTTGCTGGTATATAGAGGAATCGTAGCATGGGTTAATTTTATTTTTTGCCATTAATGTAAGGATAAATTCGTAAATTAAGATGCGTATATAAACTGAAGTATGGTGGGTTTAAGGGTGGTGTTGTACGTGAAGCATTATCGTCAAGAGCTAAGTGATAGATATGTCATCGGTAAGTTTTTATAGTGGTGCGTAGTAGCGTAGGGCTTTGATCTGTAGGGATTGCTATGAGATTTTTCTTTGTAGTCATTACGTGTTTTGTTTTTTGGACAACATATTGTGGTACGGAAATTTTTGCGCGTAATCGTATTAGAATAGCCGGATCTTCAACATTTTTCCCTTATTCAAAGATTATTGCTGAAAATTTTAGTGAATATTTCCCTGAATTCAAAACGCCTTTTGTAGAATCAGGCGGTTCTAGTGCTGGCTTGAAGGAATTTTGCAAAGGTATCGGTGAGGATACTATTGATATTGTCAATTCTTCTCGCAAGATTACTCAATCTGAATTAGATGAATGTAAGAAGAAAGGTGTGTCCGAAATTCAAGAAGTGACGATTGGATATGACGGTATAGTGCTAGTAAGTGATAAAAACATGGTGAATGTTTCTTTAACTATTGAAGATCTTTACAAGGCATTAGCTTCTAAGTTAATTGTCAATGGTCTTCTTGTGTCGAATCCTTTTAAAAAATGGTCAGATATAAGGTCTGATTTGCCTAAAATTCGTATTTCCATCTATGTCCCTAGTGAAAAACATGGGACTCGAGAGATTATCGAACAAAAAGTCTTACGAGAAGGATGTGTGAGGTCTGGAAATTTTTCGAAAATGCGTGATATTTTCAAACATAATGCTTCTCAGGTGGATATGGCGTGTACATTCGTTCGAAAAGATGGTGTTGCTATTGAAGTGGATGGGGATTATACGGAAACTTTGGCACGTATAGAGGTGAATAAGGATATTTTTGGTTTCTTAGGGTTATCCTTCTATAAAAATAATGCTGATATTCTAAATCTTGTTTCAATTGATGGAGTTATTCCATCTGTGGATACAATTTTGTCAGGAGTATATCCAATTTCTCGTCCGCTTTTATTTTATGTAAAAAAGAGTCATTTTATAAATGTTTTAGGGCTAAGGGAATACGTTTCCTTTAGCCTTTCAGATGAAATGATGGATTCAGGTTCTCAACTTATTCAATATGGTTTAATTCCTATTCCTAACAAAGATCGAAAGATTGTGCAGGATTCTATTGCAATTGAGAAAAATGATTATAAAAATTGTTTTAAAAAACTTATTTAGTGGTGATCTGAGTGATTTTCCTCCAAAAAAAGGATGACTTCCCTTGTTATTTGGTTTGTATATGATCTTTTTAGGTCTTGTTTCTTACTTTTTCGGCTGTATGCGTGCGAGATTTTTATCCAATAGGGATAAAGCACGTCTTTATTCTAAAGAAAGTTATTATGGCATTTATGTGGCGTTTTATGCGGTTATTCCATGTGCGTTTGTTTTTTTAATTTGGTTTTTATTTTCCTCATATTTTATTGATCTCCAAGTTCGTGAAACTTTTTCTCCTCAAATAAACAGTTTAGTAGAGGGTGATAGAGATTTTTCTTACAATATGGTGCAGAAAATCGCAGAGTCTTTGCCTTCACTTGATCTTGATATGAGAGAAAAAATACAAAGGGGTGAAGGGAATATTTTAGATTTGTTGAGATCGCAGGGTATAATTTTAGCACGTTCCCCTAGTCCTTGGATTATTAAGGCGGCATTTTATCGGCTAAGCCTCTCCTTTAAAAGTCGTATCATAATGAACTTATGCATGTTATTGTTGGCTGTTTTGGGGTTTTCTTATGCTTTTTTTCGTATTAAACCGCATCTTTGTGCGCGGAGTAAAGTTGAGCAGTATTTGGTTTTTTTATTGAAGGTATGTTCTCTTCTTTCTATTATCATCTCACTTGGTATAATAATTTCCCTTTTTTCTAGTTCGCTTAAGTTTTTTTACATCATTTCGCCCAAAGACTTTTTCTTTGGTACTGTTTGGGACCCTCGCTTTCCACCGCCTGGCTCTAGTAACGTTGTGGGTCAATTTGGTATTATCCCTTTGTTAGTAGGAACATTTTACATTGGGTTGGTAGCGATGCTGTTTTCTGTGCCGATTGGTTTATTAATTGCTATGTATATGGCAGAATATGCCTCTAAAAGGTTGCGTTCTATTATTAAGCCTATTACTGAGATATTGGTGGGGATTCCAACAATTGTTTATGGTTTTTTTGCTTTATCTTTGATAGGTCCGTTTTTGCGAGATATTTCAGTATATATGAATGGTTTAATTACAGGTCATTATAAAAGTTTTATTGAAGCCCAGAGTGTTCTCACGGCTGGTTTGGTAATGGGCATTATGCTTATCCCATACGTTTCCTCTTTATCGGAAGATGTTATTTCAGCAGTTCCTCGTGCTTTAAGAGATGGTTCTCTTGGATTGGGAGCTACTCGTTCAGAAACTATGAAATATGTTGTTTTCCCAGCTGCATTTCCTGGCATTGTTGGTGCTATTTTGATGACTGCATCACGTACTATTGGGGAAACGATGATTGTAGTATTAGCGGCAGGTGTTGCTGCTCGTCTTCAATTTAGTCCTTTTGAATCTATGACAACTATAACTGTTAAAATCATGAACCAATTAACGGGTGATCTTGATTTTTCTTCCCCACAGATGCTAGTAGCTTTTGCATTGGGGTTGACTTTGTTTTGTATCACATTTTTTCTTAATATCTGTGCCATGTATATCATGAAAAAATATCAGAGAAAGTACGAATGAAATCGTTTTCTGTTAATAAAAAGAAATTAAAATCTCGTTATATTTCTGAATTTTTATTCCGTTTTTCTTGCGTAATAGCTGTTTTGATTGTTTTGGCTTTTTTAATTATCTTTTTATATTCAATTGTTTCAAAGGGCATTGGTACGTTATGGCAAACGCATATTTCTTTGCCAATAGAATTTTCGGAAACAATTATTGATCCAAATAAAAATCGTTTTAAGGATCCTTCTATATTGCAAAAGGCTAATTACAACCTATTGGTTCAAATGGCTTTAGCACGAAAACTAGGTATTTCTGATTCAGAGCATTCAATGCTGGCGCAAGTATCTGAAATGATTTCCAGTACGGTTCGTTACCGGCTTCGCAATACTTTACTTGCGGATCCATCTTTAATAGGGAAGACAGTGGAGATGCCATTATTAGCAAGTGCTAATATTGATTCTGCTTTGAAAGGGTATATAGATTTTTCCCTACCTGCGACTGTTCGTAAGATATCTGATGATCAATTGAAGTGGTTTAGACAATTAGTTGCAGATGGATCTATATCCTTTCATTTTAATTATGGTTTTTTTGTAAATGGTGCTTCTAGTCGACCAGAATCAGCGGGGATTGGCGTGGCGATCGTCGGTTCTTTGTATATGATATTGATCGTGATAGCATTGTCTTTCCCTGTAGGTATTGCCTCTGCTATATACTTGGAAGAATTTGCTCCAAAAAATTTTTTTTCTAGTTTTATCCAGGCTAATATCAACAATTTGGCTTCTGTCCCTTCTGTTGTATATGGGATTCTTGGCTCAGCAATGCTTGTTAATTTTTTCCAGATGCCGCGCTCAACATCACTTGTAGGTGGTTTAATTTTAGCTATTATGACATTGCCTAGTATTATTATTGCTGCAGGTGTGGCTTTGAGGACAGTTCCATCTTCTATTCGCTCTGCTGCGTTGGGTTTAGGAGCCTCAAAAGTTCAGACTGTTTTTCATCATGTTTTGCCACTAGCTGTACCTGCTATTTTGACAGGATCTACTGTTAGTTTAGCGCGTGCATTAGGCGAAACGGCGCCGCTTTTATTTGTGGGAATGGTTGCTTTTGTAACAGATTATCCGGAGGGAATCACAGATATCGCCACAGCCTTTCCAGTGCAAGTTTATTTATGGACGTCTGATGCAGAAAGATTGTTTGTTGAAAAAACATTTGGTTCTATATTACTCCTTTTGGTTTTTCTGGCAGTTATTAATACAGTTATGTTATGGTTGAGAAATAGATTTAGAAAACATTGGTAGTGGAGATCTTTGATATATTGTAATGAGTCAGATTTATAAAATGATAAGTAAAAAGGTTTCTGTATACTACGGTGAAAAACGTGCCTTATTTGATATAGACCTAAAAATTCCTAAGAATTCAGTTATGGCATTAATAGGCCCTTCAGGGTGTGGAAAATCAACTTTTTTGCGCTGTTTGAATCGGATGAATGAAACGATTGATAATTGTTTTTTCACGGGTGAGATTATGCTAGATGGAGAGAATATTTATGCATCATCTATTGATTCGGTAAGATTGCGTGCTCAAGTTGGAATGGTCTTTCAGAGAGCTAATCCATTTCCAAAGTCTATATATGATAATGTCGCGTATGGGCCACGTATACATGGATTGGGCAATAATAAATCAGATATAGATCAAATTGTAGAAATGAGTTTGAAAAAAGCTGGTTTGTTTAATGAGGTTAAGGATAGACTTTTTCACAATGCACTTCTTCTTTCTGGAGGACAACAGCAGCGTGTTTGTATTGCGCGTGCTCTAGCGGTTAATCCTGAGGTTATTTTAATGGATGAGCCTTGTTCTGCTCTTGATCCGATTGCCACAGCCTCTATAGAGGAATTAATTCATGAATTGCGTGAAAGTATAACTATTGTTATTGTGACGCATTCCATGCAACAAGCTGCTCGCGTATCGCAACGTGCCGCTATGTTTCATATGGGACATTTAGTAGAAGAAGATAATACTGACAAGATGTTCACAGCTCCGACTGATCAGCGAACTCAGGATTATATCATGGGGCGCTTTGGTTGAAGGTTAAAGCGGGAATAAATTATTTAGTATCTTTTTGAAATTGGAGTAGAGTTATGTCGTGTCATATACTTTCGGCGTATGATGAAGAATTAGATTTCCTTTCTCATCGTATTGTTGAAATGGGAGTTATTTCTAGGAGGATGGTGGATTCTTCGGTTCGAGCTTTTATAGAAGGAGATGCTGTTCTTGCGCATAAAGTCATTGATAATGACATTGTTTTAGATCAGCTAAAGAGGGATATAGGGGATAAAGCTATTATAACAATAGCTAAACGCCAGCCTATGGCATCTGATTTGCGTGAAATTGTAGGTTCAATTAGAATTGCTGCTGATTTAGAACGCATTGGAGACTTGGCTAAGAATACTGCAAAACGCGTCTTGGCTTTGCAGATGTTTGGGGTTCCTAGAAAGTTAGTTTTGGCTATTGAGCCTTTAGCGGATTTGTCATTAGAACAGATCTCTGAGATCCTAGAGGTTTATGGCAATAGATCAATAGAAAAAACGCAATTGATTTGTAGTCGTGACGGTGAATTAGATGCTATGCATACTTCCTTGTTTCGAAAATTATTAACATACATGATGGAAGATCCACGTAATATTATACTATGTACGCATCTTCTTTTCTGTTCTAAAAATATTGAACGTATTGGAGATCATGTTACTAATATTGCAGAAACTATACACTATATGACTACGGGCATACAGCCACATATAGAGGGTTTACGGAAAGAGGATTGTGAATAGATTCTTACAAAAATTCAGGAAACAATTTTTCTGTTATTGTGGAGTATTTTTTAAAATTTCATCTTAATGTCCATTCCTTTCCTCATTATGAGGGAAGAAATGGACACCGTTAGAAGCAATATAAAGATAAAAAATATTTATAAGAATTAGCCTTTTGTTTGTGTCTCGTTGTTTTCTTCTTTGTTTATAGTAGAAGATTTTTCTTTATTTTCGTTTTCTTGAGAAGGGATTTGTTCTACTGGATTCTTATTTTTTCCTTTAGAAATACCAACTAAAGCGGGGCGAAGGATGCGTTCGCCTATGGCATATCCATCTTGCACTACTTTTATTACAGTATTAGAAGGAATCGTTTCATTTGATTCTTCGAACATGGCTTGATGAATATTGGGATTAAACTTTTGATTTTTAGCGTCAATTTTTTTAACGCCGTATTTTTCTAACGTTGACATCATCTCACGTCTGGTCATTTCGATGCCATCAATAAGGGATTTGATTTCACTGTCACTATTTTGCGTTTTATCTATGGGAACAGAATTGAGTGCGCGAGAAAGATTATCAGATACGGATAACATATCGCGAGCGAATGCTGCTATTGAATAAGATTGAGCATCTTGTATTTCTCTATCAGTTCGACGGCGTATATTTTCCATATCTGCGAGAACGCGTAGATATTTTTCTCTAAATTCTTCAGCTTTAGCCTGTGCTTCTTCAAGGGGATTATTGTTAATTTTTTCCTCTACAGAATCTTCATTTGTATTGGAATGGTTATTTTCTTTTTCACTCATGAAAGTCTCCATTATTTGTTTTCTTGATCTTGTTATGGGAAATATATCTTTGAGAAAAGAATATCCCATTATGATTTAAAGAGGTTTCACTCAAAAACATTGTAGAACTATACTCGGGAAGTCATCGTCTATCAATGGTTAAAATAATTGTATAGGATTCACGTGTTCCTAAATGAATTTTAATTTTTCTTGCGATAGGTAGAATAAAATAGAAATAATCAAGATGTTTTATGCGAATCAGTAGTTTTGAAATGTGGCGAGATAGAAAATCCTACGCAATTTCCAGTTCTTTCATAAAAAGATTATCGAGTGTTCGTTGAAAAATACAAAAGCTTCAATAGTTTGATTGGAATGATAAGTTCTTACATTAATTCTATTTTAAAACATCTATATATATAGTTGGGCTATTCCAATAATTTTTATGTAACATAAATACCCTGCAATAGTTTATGTCCAAGAGCAATAGAATATAGTGCGTATATCAAATAAATTCCAGCAAAAGACTACTTGTCGCCTTATATCTTCTATTGGAGATAACATGAGTATCGATCGTCCTCCTAAAACTGGCTTTGATAGAGAAATTATAAATTTACATGTCGAGTCATTATTTCGTGTTTCTCCAATTCTACCACTTTTCATATTGCTCGTAGCTAATATAGGGACTTGGTTTACTCAGAACCCTATGCTTCCTATATGGTCTCTCATAACATTGGCAGTATATGCTGCCAATCTTTCATTGGGGCAAAAGGTTATAAATAGCGATATTAAGACGGAGAGAGTATATATATGGCGTGTATGGCTTCTTATAGGTCAGATTGCTATTGGATTGTGTTGGACGCTTTTGACATTAGTTGAACCAGGAACATGGACACCAGAATATTTGACAATTTATAAAAGTGCGACTCTTCTCATCGCTTTGTCAATTAGTGCATTGTCCAATTTTATGCTTCCATATGCTGTTTTCCTATCATTTTTTCCGGTTTTAGTAGCGCTTAGTACACAAGCGATTATTAGTATGCATGTTT
Organism: Candidatus Liberibacter solanacearum CLso-ZC1; assembly: GCF_000183665.1. NCBI lineage: Bacteria > Pseudomonadati > Pseudomonadota > Alphaproteobacteria > Hyphomicrobiales > Rhizobiaceae > Liberibacter > Candidatus Liberibacter solanacearum. Next base: position 118,802 of record NC_014774.1, on the reverse strand, counting down.
TGGATGTTAGTCTTGCTGGAATGCTTGCGACGGCGTTGTCTTTTTTCACCTATATTACGTATCATTTGTTTAAATCGAATGTCAAAATCCTTTCTTTCCAATCGGAGAAAGATGATCTTATTGCCGAATTAGAGGTGGCAAAATCCCTTTCAGATAAGACAAGGCAACGTGCAGAAGAAGCGAATCTCGCTAAATCTCGTTTCCTTGCTTCAATGTCGCATGAACTGAGAACTCCGCTTAATGCTATTTTAGGATTTTCGGAAGTGATAGGATTAGAGACAATGGGTCCTTTGAACAATGAAACTTATAAAGAATATATTGGTGATATCCATCGTTCAGGTCAGCATCTTTTAAATCTTATCAATGAAATATTAGATCTCTCTCGAATTGAGGCGGGACGATATGAGCTGAGCGAATCTGCTATCTCTCTTATTGATATTATGCATGAGTGTATGATTATGTTGCAATTGAGAGCTCAAGAAAAATATATAGAAATATTCCAACAAATTGATCCGACTCTTTCTTCCGTATGGGCTGATGAAAAAGGTATGCGACAAGTGATTCTTAATCTTCTTTCTAATGCTGTGAAGTTTACCTCTATTGGCGGGAAAGTGCGTGTAAAAGTTGGTTGGACTGCTGGAGGAGGGCAATATATTTCGATAAAAGATAATGGCCCTGGAATTTCTGAAGGAGAAATGCCGACTGTATTATCTTCCTTTGGGCAGGGATCTATAGCAATTAAAAGTGCTGAGCAAGGAGTTGGACTTGGTCTCCCTATAGTGCAGTCTATTATGGCTAACCATGGCGGTCAATTTCGCATTAAGTCAAAATTACAAGAAGGAGTAGAAGTAATAGCGATATTGCCAAGTACGCGAGTTCTAAATAATGTATCTGAAGATGCGAGCAATAAACAAAATCCATCTCAATATAAACGTTATGCGTAATAGATATGATTTTTTTTAAATTATTTTTTTAGTTGATTGATAATCACTATGTAACTTTAATGATTATTGATTTTTCATTGTGCTTTATTTCTTCGTTTCTTTTGGTATCTGAATTTGACAAAGACAATTATTGTAGATAAATTTTGACCAAATATTATTTTTTGTATAAATACTTTACAGCGATTGAGTAGAGTGTTTTTTTATTAAGAAAAAATTTTTAAGATCGTGATGTTAGAGGTAAATTATCTTATTCATATCGGTTCCTTCTTCTACGAGTTAAGTGTATTGATAATATGGTTTTTAGGGCAATTTATAATGGTATTATTATTACAGTTTAAAACCGTATTTTTGATTTGATTTACGTCATCTGTGATAATGTGGATATTATTTTTTATAATTTTTTGGCAATCTAGGAGTAGAGTTTTTCAATATGTTTAAATCGCATATTTTATCCATTAGGAATATTTCCATAACAGTGCTGATGTATATCTTTTTTGCTAGTACTTGTTTTGTTGCAGAAGCCAGAATCCCGCCATCTACAGATCTTGTTCCTATTGTTGAACGTGTTTCTCGTTCTGTGGTGTCAATTCTTGTAGAGCCAAAGAAGGAGGTTTTGGAAAAAGAGTTTTTAAAATTATATGGTTTTGATACTCTTCCTGATTCTAATCCTTTAAAAAATTATTTACACAACTTCTTCTCTAATGAAGGGAATGAGAGCGCCGGAATAACAGAAAAATTAGCTTCTGGATCCGGTTTTTTTGTTACTGAGAACGGCTATGTTCTTACGAGCAACCATGTTGTTGAGCGTGGGGTTAGTTTTAGTGTTGTTCTATCGGATAATACAGAGTTTCCAGCAAAGGTTATTGGAACAGATCCGATGTCTGATTTGGCTGTTTTAAAGGTTCAAAGCAATCAGAAATTTGTCCCTGTAAAGCTTGAGGATAGTGGTAATGTCCATGTCGGAGAAACGGTATTTACCATCGGTGATCCTTTAGGGTTCCGTGGTAGTGTCAATGCTGGAATTGTATCGGCACGTGATCGTGTTTTAGCTGATAAATCAGGATCTTATATACAGATTGATGCTCCTATAAATCAGGGGAATTCTGGTGGTCCTTGCTTTAATACTTCGGGGAATGTGATAGGGGTGAGTGATATCATTATTACAAATAATGAATCTGCTTCGAATGTAGGCATTGGATTAATAGTCCCAGTATCTGTTATTAAAAAGGTTTTACCTTCTTTAATTGAAAAAGGATTTGTAGATCGTGGATGGATGGGAGTCGTTGTTCAGAATTTAACACAGGAACTGGCTCGTCCTCTTGGTTTAAAAGGGGGAAATGGTTTGCTAGTTAGTTCTACTGTAAAAGATTCTCCATCAGATAGGGCAGGGATTAAACCTGGTGACGTTATTTGTGCAATTGATGGACAAATTATAAAAAACACACACGATTTTGTAGGCCGTATCTTATCTCATTCCTCTAAAGACAAGGTAGAGATTCGTCTATGTAAAGAAGGGGGAGATCGTTCTGTCCCTGTATACTTAGAATCTTATCCTCTTGTTAAAGAAGGGGATGCAAAACAATTGCTAGCAACTAAAAAAATATTGGGACTAAGGTTACAAGATTTTAATTATGGCACAAAAAAGATTGTGCGTATTGTTGATATGGATCTAGGTGCAGAAGCAGTTCGTAAAGGAATTCAAAAGGGAATGAATATTGTTTCTGTTAATACTAATCAGGTTTCTTGTATAAAGGATATTGAATCTCTTATAGAACAAGCAAGAGAAAAAAATCGAGATACTATTCTTTTACAGCTTAGTGTCGATAATGATGCGAAATTCAATAGCAATTTTTATAAGAACAATGTTTTTTTTGTTTCTTTGAAAATTAAAAATATAAGTTGACCTTGCTATAATTTTTGATGATCAACTACTATTTACGGTACGAAAGTATACCATCTTTGCTTTTATAGAGATGGTTATTTGGTTTTTTATATTACTTCAGATTTTGCCTTATATTTTTCTCTATATTCCCGAGAGAGATATATATAGGAACTTTTTTCCCCCGTGAAGAAATATGAATATTTAAATATGCTCTTGCTTGACTTGATCTCCAAGCACGTGAGTTATAGGTCATCCAGTATTCTATAAATTCTTTTGTTATTGATTTTATGTTTTTTGTTCGATTCGCTAATATAGCGTGGAGTGCTATACCTTGGAGAGCCTGAGAAAGTGATTTATTGAGGTTCTCTTTTCTGCTTTTCTTTAGAATATTCTCTAAAAATTGGTTATCGAATGCCATTGATAGCCTTGTATACTTTATAAAATCGGGATAATTTTCTCTAAGATATACAAAGACTGTGAATATAGAGTAAAAAATTATTGAATATTAAAACTGTAATTTTACTAAATTATAGGTTATCGGATACATTTTTTAAATGTAAACGCATATTTTATATGTCATAAAATATAAGCATGGTATTTATTAGACGACGTTTTTTTTAAATTCAATTGTTCAAGGGTATTCTATCTATTATTGGTTTTGGAATTGATGATCATCTGGTTTTTGAAATAACATTACTGTTCTTAATAGGATACGATTTTGTGTTGAGTTGAGTTCTTTTTTGAACAGGATATTTCTTTGGAAGTTGTTGGTTAGAATCTTTTATTTTTTCTGTGATCAAAGCTTTCATGGTAGGTGAAAACGTGAGATTACCACTTTTCCATATTGGTTTATGTTTTGTTTTTTTTGTATTCAAAAATGAATTAATGAGTTCTAAGGCTTTTTGATCTCGTTTTTGACAAGTTGGCATCCCCATTACGACAGCAATTATTGAGTTGTTTTCATTTTGTAAAGAGGCAACGATGTTGAATCCTGAATCTCGAGTATATCCGGTTTTAATGCCGTCGATTCCATGAATTTTATTTATTAATTTATTGTGATTTAGAATAATTTTATTTCTATATTGGAATTTGCGGATTGAAAAATATTTATAGTATTGTGGAAAATTCTTCCGAATTGTAATTCCAAGAATTGCTTGGTCGCGTGCCGTTGTCTTTTGGTTTTTGTCATGTAGTCCACTAGCATTTTTATAAGTAGTATGATTCATGCCAAGGGATTTAGCTTTATTAGACATGAGAATTGCAAATTTTTTTTCTGAACCGCTAATAAATTCTCCAAAAGCTGTAGAAACATCATTAGCAGAACGCGTAATAAGCGCTAGAATTCCTTGTTCTACAGTAAAAAAAGTATTTTCCTTTAAATAGAGTTTAGAAGGAGGTTGTATGGTGGCTGTTTTAGAGACTGGAATTTTTGTATTCAAATGCATTTTTTTTGATTGTAGATGTTCGAAAATAATATAAAGAGTCATCATTTTCGTAAGAGATGCTGGATATCGTAGTTTGTCTTGTTTGAATCCATTCGTGCGCTTGTCGTTTAGAAGATCAATGACGATACTAGAATATTCTAGTTTTGCATGTGATTTTAATGCCATGCTAGTTAGTATTATACAGAGCAAAAGTATTTTCCATAATGATCTAAGGCTTTCTTGTATTATGAAAGACCTATATACGGAAACGTATTCTAAAAATTGTTTTTTCTCTAAATATTTTGTGTTTTGCTGCAACATGTAAAAATTCTGTTTTTAAAAATAACACGTATAATTCATGTGTAATCCAAGTTCAGGAATTAATCCTATCAATTATGCTACGAGATTATTATCACAAATATCGATTTTTTTTTATTTTTTACTAAAATAACACAGTATTATTATCAAATATAATGATATTTTATAAAAAATTAAGAATAACTAGTATTTTTTTCTCTACTACTATTTTAAAATAGTATTTATTTTAAACATGATAATTGATATATTCCTTTTTTCTAGAGCATTATTAGATGTACAGTGGATATTATTTGCGATAAATCACTGTACATTATTTTATGTATTAAAAGTAACTGATATTTTTTTTTAAATGATATAATACGTATGGAGTTTTTTTTGGAAGAGTTTTATAATGAATGAAATTTTAATATTTCAGATACATAATTATAGTAATTTTTCATAGCAATGGGAAGCATGTTGAGGATTGTATTTAATTGAATATTAAGTGCAATTCTGCATTCGAATTAATGAGGATGAGCAATGTTCAAAAATATTCTTATGGTCAGTGAATTTAAAAAATTTATTGCTCGAGGCAATGTTATAGACCTTTCGGTAGGGGTTATCATTGGAGGATCTTTTAATCGTGTAGTTCAGTCTCTTGTTGAAGATATTATGATGCCATTGGTAGGTTGTATTATGGGAGGAGGCACTGATTTTTCGCATTATTTTTTCCCTCTGAGTTCGGCTATTAAATCTCCTCTTATAGCGGAAGCGCGTAAGCAAGGAGCTGTATTTGCTTATGGAAGTTTTATCAGTGTAGTTGTCAATTTTCTTATTTTAGCAGTAGTAGTTTTTGTTCTCATACAGTTTTTTAATAAGTTAGTTAGGCAAGAAGGAAGCACTAAATCTCTTACTGAAGTAAAACTTTTGACTGAAATCCGTGATTTATTGAAAAAGACTTAAAATTATTTAACAAAATGAGACAAGTATTATCATTCTATTGAAAAAGAACTTTTCGTATTAGAGAGTGTATTAGGTTTAAGGAAGGCGCATCATTATTTTACGTCCATATGTTATTTTCAATTGTATTTTATGTGATATTGTGCTGAGTAAAATGCTATTTATTGAGCCATTGTACTTTTTCTTCAACAGCATCCCAGAAGAGTGAGGCTATGTTATTACCTCCATGCTTGTATATTTCACGTATGCAAGTTGGTGATGTAACGTTAATTTCGGTTATATAATTGCCAATGACATCAATTCCAGTAAAAAAAAGACCTCTTTCCTGCAAGCTTGGTCCAATACGGTGGCATATATCTTTTTCTCTATTGGTTAGCTCTGTCAGTTCGGCTTTTCCTCCAGCATGAATATTAGAGCGGTTATCTTTTTCAGAAGGTATTCGATTAATAGCGCCTACGGGCTTGCCATCTAACAAGAGAATACGCTTGTCTCCATTTCTTACTTGAGGCAAATAAGACTGTATAATAAGGGGTTCTGGATATTTGTCGAATAGTATTTCAATTAAAGAAGAGAAATTGCGATCTTCCGGAGTAATGCGAAATACACCATTTCCTCCATTGCCGTATAAAGGTTTGATAATGATATCCTTCATTTCTAAGTAAAATTTAGTAATTTGAGGAATATCTCGAGAAATTAGAGTAGGGGGCATTAATTCAGAGAATTCGGTGACAAAAATTTTTTCAGGAGAATTGCGTATCCAGAAAGGATTATTCAGTATCAATGTTTTAGAATTTATTTTTTCTAGAAGATAGGTATTGGTAATATAATGCATATTAAATGGCGGATTTTGACGTATGAGAATAACATCCATTTGGGAAAGATTAACAAGTTGTTTTTCCCTGAGAGAATAATAGTTCTCTTGATTGTCATATAAGAAAAGTGGCTCTACGTACGCGTAAATCTTATTTTCACGTATAAAAAGTTGATCTGGTGTATAGTGAAATATTTGAGATCCGCGTATTTGCGCTTCTAGTGCTATTGCAAAGGTTGAATCTTCCTTTGGGTTGATGGTTGAGATATGATCCATCTGAATTGCAATATTACTAATTTTTATCATGTGTAAAACTTACAATTGATTTGTTTAAACGAATAACACGGAAGAAAAACTATCTAAGAAGTGTTCATTATAGTGATTAATTCGTATTATGACAATAATATATTTGAAGGATTCCATTGGCATAACGCTTAATATGGATTCATGTATAAAGTTTTCATACTTTTATAGCTATCTAAAATGGATGCTTTGTTTTTTGATATCATATTTTTATTTATATGGAAAAATATATTGATATTCCCCTGAAGATATAAAGGGAATTTTATATCCAGTTATGAGATGAAAAAGCTTTGTCTTTTAAGTATGGTTGTACTTTGCTAAGGAAAGCGGGTATTCTTTAAGATAAAACTTCTCACATAAAGTATAACTTTCGCACAAGCTTATATTAGTAGACCATCACTGTAAGTGTTTACCATTGTATCCAGTGGAAAAAAAAGTGGCTATTATAGATCAATTATTACAGTTTTTTAAAAGTGCGATGTCTTTAGGGCGGATGCGTCTTTTCATTGTTGGTGCGGTAATGTTTGCCTCCATCGCATTACTTTTGGCAGCAAGTTTTTTTATGAGCAGCCCAATATATGATAGTCTTTATGTAAAATTAGAGGCCTCAGATGTCAATAAGATATCTGTGGCTTTATCAGAAGCTAGTATAGATTTTCGCATTGCTGGCAATGGATCTAGTATTTTAGTGCCATCTCATTTGCTTAGTAAAGCGCGCCTTCGTCTTGCTGAGCAAGGATTGCCTAATAGCTCTAATAATTCTGGTTATGAACTGTTTGATAAAGTAAATTCTTTTGGTCTTACTTCATTTATGCAAGAGATAACACGAGTGCGTGCTCTTGAGGGGGAAATTTCTCGTACTATTCAAGATATTTCTGGGATTGTTGCTGCGCGAGTACATATTGTGATGCCTGATATGGGAAGTTTTCGACGAATTGGTGCCAAACCGACGGCTTCAGTGATGGTTCGAGTTGTTAATCCTTCTGTTTATAAATCAGCTGAAGCGATTAGGCATCTTGTTGCTGCTGCAGTTCCAGGGCTTGATATTAGTGATGTAACTGTTCTTGATTCTACAGGAAAATTATTAGTGGCGAATGAAATAGAAAGAAATATATTCGGAAAATCTCTAGGGATAGTACAGGCTGTTCAGCATGAAATTGAAATGAATATCAATAAAGCTCTAGCGCCTTTTTTAGGAATAGATAATTTTCGATCTGCGGTGATTGCTGAGTTGAATACAGATATACAACAAATAAAAGAAATAGTTTATGATCCTGATTCTAGGGTAGAACGCTCTGTTCGTCTCTCCAAAGATGTTCAAAGATCAGAAAGTCATCAACAAGAGTCTGCCGTCACCGTTGAACAGAATATGCCACATGTTTCTGAAAAGAACGCTACATCACCTCGTGCTTTAGAGAATACTGATAAAAAAGAAGAGCAAAGTAATTATGAAATTAACACCAAGAGTATTTCGACAACTCACAATAATTATAAGTTGGAACGTTTGTCTATTGCAGTTGTAGTTAATAAAGGTCGTCTGATGGAAATGTTGGGACCCTCAATGGAACAAAGTAAGGTTGATTCTTATTTAGCTGAAATCAATAGAATAGTTTCTGCTGCAACTGGCATTAATTCTATACGTGGTGATAATATTACAATTACATCTATGGATTTTTTGGACGATCAATTGTTAAATTCCAGTACTGTACAGGTGAGTTTTATGGACATTTTATCGCGTAATTTTTCAATTATTATCAACGCACTATTTTTTCTAACATTAGTATTACTAATGGCTTTATTTGGAGTGCATGTATTACGTGGATTCAATAATATTGATTTGATTAAAAGAAAAGAAATGGAGGCAAAGTCCGCTTTGAGCACACCATCAATTGCCTCTACTGCTGAAACGACTTTAATGTCAAGTGATGATATGGCTTCAGATTCTTTTAGACAGGATATTTTATCGCGTAATAATAATTTTCAATCCGATATTAATAATTACGTTGCTGAACAGTCTGACCGTCGTCTTTTGCGTATGATTGAGATCAATGAAGAGCGTTTTTCTAAAATTATTCGCAAATGGGTTAGATCTGAAATAGAAAGTCGATATACGCAATAGCATCGTTATACTTTATTGATTTATAGTATTAATATATATGGTAAAAATTTAGTATTTATTGTATCATTTTGTAACAAAGTTATTTTTCTACTCTTTAATATCTCTCTGAGAAAACTTATTATGTTGATCAGGTAATTTTTTTTGATTTGTTTGTTTATTTTTTGGATAGGTTATACAGGTTATTTTTTATATTTGAAAAAATTCTATTTTTATGTGATTTAATTTATTCCTAATTTTTAGGCTTTTTTTATTAGAGCAATACGTTAAAAATTTTTCATATAAGATAGAAAAATATTCATTTTAGTCATGTGAAACATGTCGTCAAAAAACGTGATTTTGATTGATACTAAAAGGCATACTTTGAAGGTGATTTTCATCATGAATTTCGAAATGCAGCAAGTGAATATTGTTTTAAACAGAGAAGATGAACAACGAACATCTATTGTATCGCATCTTCCAACACGTAGTGATTTGTTAGCGCGTATGATTCCTTTGGATCGGACAGTGTCTTCGAAAATGAGAATGTATGCGCTTACTGAATATGTCGGGGCAAGTCATTTTTTATTAGTTCGATGGGATCTTTTCCAAGAACAAAAATTAGATTCTGTGGTGAGTTCTGATTGGCCATTTGATTTAGTCCGATGTATGACATTGAGTGAAAAAGATAAGTACTATAATGTTCTACAGCGACCAGCGGAACTATTTTGTCCTGTTTTTCATATCCTTCCAGAAAACATAGATCTTCCTTCTGGTATGGATAATCGTTATTGCGCTCTTACATTTGATGTAGGTCGTATACGTATTGGATTGATGTTATTGTTTCCCAAAGGACGCATTGTTTCGCAAGATCGCTTATGGGAAATTGGTTTGTTAGCGGCTTATCAGGCGAATATGTTCAAGAATTATAATGTACATTTGGGCAAAGATTTTGAATTAACAGGACGCGAAATTGAATGTTTAACTTGGATTTCAGAGGGAAAGACTAGTGACGAGATAGCGGTTATACTTGGTATATCTAGGAATACGATTAATAATTATATTGCGAGCATCATGCGTAAAACAGCTACCAAAACACGATCTGGAGCAATAGCTTATGCTGTACGCAATAATATAGTTTAAGTGAAATTATGCGAAACAATCAAATCATTTTAAGGTAATAAATTTGTCTGAAAATACACTTTTGGAAAAAAAATCGTTTAGTCTGCTAGAACTTTCTTCTAAATTAAAGATCATACAGAAAAGAATAAAAGCAAGAAATTTTGCTTTATATACGATTAATTGCGCGCTGGATTCTCCAAGGCGACAACAGCTTGTTTGTGAATTGAATAATTATGACCCAGAGAGTGGTGAAATTCCAAATATCTTGATTAAAACATATGGTGATGAGTTTTTATTTCACTTTAACTCAGGGCTTTTGCCTATAATTTGGAATAATATGCAAGAAGAAACTATTATTGAATCATCGGGGCAATTTTTTATAAGATTAGATAAGGGGATTTTGCCATTTGCTGGGATTGCTTTTCCCCTCCGCCTTGGCTTTCATAAGAATGGATATGTTGTGTTTACTGCAGAATGTCTTATGCTTGCTAATGAAGTTATTATTGAGGCACATGGAGCGTGCTATCAAGTTATCATGGGTTTTTTAGCTCTTTTTAAAAAACGTTCTTCTGCTGCTAGAAATTTAACAGAACGAGAGACTTCATGTCTACAGCTAGCAGGAGATGGTTATACTAGTGAAGAAATTGCTAAAAAATTAGGTTTATCAGTTCATACTGTTAATGCATATCTTGGATCGGCAACAGTTAAATTAGATGCAGTAAATCGCATTCAAGCAATCGCAAAAGCAATTCGTTTTGGATATATTTGTTGATATATTATTATAATCTTAGGAAAATATTTTTTAGCCATTTTTAGAGTATATTTTATGTATTAGTTGTGCAATTGCCTTATAAAAAACTGGTGGTATGCTACTGTTGATAGGCACTTGTCTGAATAAAGATCGTGCTAGTAAAGGATCTTCAAAAATAGGAATATTTTTTTCAGAGGCGATTTTTCGAATTTTGCTGGCAATTAAATTTTGGCCTTTAGCTATCATGATTGGAACATCATTTTCTGTTGGTACGTATCGTAATGCTAAGGCATAATGTGTTGGATTGGTTATAACGAGTGTTGCACGTGAGGTGGCTTCTATCATTTTATGTCTTATTCTAGAGCGTGCAATAGATTTTTGGCGACTTTTAATCATAGGATTGCCATATGATTGTTTTATCTCATCTTTGACTTCCTGTTTAGACATTTTTAGTTTTGAATACCATTGATAGTAAGTCCATCCTATGTCTATGATTGTTAATATAGCTATGAATAGCAGTATGATAATTAGTATCTTGCGTATTGTAAAAAAAATGTGATGTAAAATTATTTGAGGATTTGAGGTTATAGATTCCAGCATTGTGAGATGATTATCTTTTAAAGAGATTGCAATGAGAGTTCCTACAATCACTATTTTAAAGGATGATTTTGTAAAGTTGACCAAATTGTTGGTACTGTAAATTCTTTTGATCCCTTCACGTAAAGATATCCGTTTTAAAGATGGTCTTATATTGTTGAGATTAAAGGAGGGGATTCTTTGTATGAGATATGATCCAACACCGAATATCATAAAGAGCAATAATCCGGGTATTAATAACTTACTAGTACTAAACCCTAGGGTAACTAAAAGAAATACTAGATGAGATACAGAGTCTAATTTCCATTGTGTAACGCTTGCAAGAAACATACGAAAATCATATGTCAAATCATGGATTCCTGGGGAAACAAAAAATAATAAATAAATTAGGCAGGCTAGTGTTGACGAGAATAAATATACTTCGCGTGAAACAGGTGCATTGCCTTTGCTGAGTGCGTCCTCAATTTTTTTCGACGAAGGACTTTCTGTTTTATTTTCAGGATTATCGTTTTCAGACACATCAGTTCCTTATAAGATCTGATTTTATTTTTTCAGCCAGTTATAACAATTTATTTTTTATTACTCGTAATCGGTTCTTCCAGTTCTATTTTATTTGTTTTTAAAAGGGAAATCGCTTCTTGTACTATGGAGCGACGAGCAAAAGCAACTTCTCGTGGAGCAAGAGGAGAATCGTTAAGAGAAATATTTTCCTCTATTATTTTTCGTTGTCGTACACTAAGGCAATTAAGTATTTGATTTCGAATTTCCATAGAAGTGCCGTAGAGAGCTTTTCCTAGTATTTCCAGTGATATGGTATTGAAAATAATAGATAAATCACGAGAGGATAAAGTAATCAGATCTTCAAAGAGGAATACTTTAGGGCGTACTTTATCAAATGCTTCTTTGCTTATTTCTTCTAAAGAAGTGAGAAGTTTATCAACTTGAGGTTTTTCAAGTTCATTAATCAGATTAGCTACTTTTTCAGGTCCAGATGTACTAGTCGTTAATTTTAGTTGAGAAAGCATTTCTACAATGCATTTTTCGATAGTTTCTTGCATGTAAGGGTTTATTTTTTGCAGATTTACGGTACGTTTCATAATATCAGCATGTATTTTATTAGGGAATCGTAATAGAACACTTGCTCCAATTGATGGTGGAATCATAGATAATATATAGGCTGTGGTTTGAGGGTGTTCTTTCAACAAAAAATCTGCAATAGCCGTAGGATCGACTTCTTTGAAATTTTCCCATACAGAATTATCATATTCTTGCAGAGCATTTGATCTATTGAGTAATTGATCTAGCGTATTTTGCCCCAAACCTTCTTCTAAAAGACTTTCTATATTTTTAGAATTTTCAGTAAGTCCAATTCCTGCAATGAATTGAGATTCAAATTCATCGATGATATCTTCTAGTTCTTCCGGCGATATTTCTGGCAATAACTGTGCTGAAGAGACGATTTCCCTCAATTCAGCATGTGTAAAATATTTCAAAAGTTTTCCAGAAACTTTTTTTTCCATTGCTAAAAGGATAGCAGTTGCTTTGTCTTTTTGTGTTAGAGGCATGTGTGAAATTTCTTTGTAGAAATTTCCAAAAGACACTGTATCTTCTTTTTTGCTCAAGGCTAATACACCTCTCTTATTATGTAATGATTATATTCTATATGCTTGACTATGAATTGTGAAAAACATTGTGCTGGAAGAAAACTTCTTTATTTTGAGTTTAGGAGTTCTATTACTCGCACTCCAAAGTGCGTATCATCATCTTCCATAATTGTTATTTCTCCCTTTGCGATTTTCTGATTATTTATGGTAATATCAACGGCTTCTCCTACTCGCTTATCGAGGGTGATAACGTCTCCCTTAGATAAATTCACGAGATTAGAAATCTGCATGCAACAAGATCCCAGTATAATTTGAATGTTTACAGGGATATTCATGATTAAATCGATATTATCACTTGATTTTTCAAATATATTATTTGAATTGGACGATATTTTTTCAGATGAATCATCAAGATCATTTTGAGGATTTTCAGTGGTATTTTGAAATATATGGGAATTGTTTTTTAGAGTGCATTCTTCACTTTGATCATGATCTTGTAAAGGACTATCGATGTGCATTGATTTACCTTCTGATTTAAATTTATGAAAATTAAGTTTTATTCTTTATGTAAAAAATTTCTGAGACTCTCTTGATCAAAATTTATTCTATCTTGTATGCGGACTGTGTAATTTTTCCCAATACGGCCTAATTCACAGGAATAAATTTCTTTGCCATTTGCATTTAAAATGGCGTAAACCTTTTCTTTATCTAAAAAAGGCATAACCTGTCCTATTTTTAAGTTTAAAACATCTTTCAGTGTTATTTTTTGGAGATTGATACGGGATTCAATCTTTACATGTATTTTATATGTATTGCCATTTAATTGATCCGGACAATCTTCTAATGGAATTGCTGATTTACCTTGTTCTGATAGAGAAATTAATGTGATTTTGAGTAATGTTTCTTGAGGGATAATAAGGGTAAAAAGTGATGCGATATTGTCTATTGTCACTACCATAGTGATTGCTGTAACAAATTCATTGGATAATAAATTTGTATTTTGTTTTAAAAAATCAAGTTCATAATTTTCATCTAGAGTAACACGATTATTTTGAGCAGTTGATATACATTGATCAAGGACAGTGGCTATTTTAGTGACAATTAAATGTGCCAGTTTTTTTTCAATGGTTGACAAAGAGCGATTATGAGATTTTTGTGTTGTTTCGCAACTTGCTCTGAGTAGGGTTTCAAGTAATACAATAACAAGATTATTGCTACAGCCAATGAATAAATTAGATGACCGTCCATTTAAAGAGGTTTTGTAAAAAACAAAGCGTTCTTTAAAGGAGTGAAGAATATGAGAAAATTTTCCTGACTGATAGTTACCATAGGAGACATTGAGATCTACATCTAGTTCTTCTTTGAATGATTTCGGTAGAAGTTTAGTATATAATTGTCCTAAATTATAGGATATTCTTTCAATAGTTTTTTTATCCCCTAATTTGCCTGTTAAACGGGCAAGTAAGACAGGATGTAATGGAGATATATCTTTGCTTGTACGTTTTTCACGCATGTCTTAAGATTCTTTCTTATGATTGCTGTATCGTAGTACTTCTTGCTCAACAATTTCTATGGAAGGTCTTTCAAAAAGCGGTAAAACTTTGCGTCCATATTCAATAGCGACTTGGGGAATAGCGCCGTTCATATAAGCAATGAGTGTCTTTTTTACTATAATGTACAAGCGATGTTGTCTTAATCTTATGGAGTGTATTTGTGAAGTAAGAGGATTGCATATGCAATATGATAGTAAAATCCCAAGCATAGTCCCAGTTAACGATGCTCCAATGGCTACTCCTAATATTTTAGGTGACTGTGATAGATTCCCCATAGCTTTGATAATGCCTAATATAGCGCCGACTATTCCAATGGCAGGAAAGGATTCTCCCATGTTAGAAATTGCATGATAAGGTTTTAATTTTTCATACAATATTATCTCAATTTCCTCATCCATTAGGGTTTCAATTTCGTGGCTTTGAGCATTCCCGATGATTACCATTCTGAAGTAATCACAAATGAAAGTTGTTAATTCATTATTTGATAGAATCGTCGGTATGGAAGTGAATATCGATGAATTATGTGGATCGTCTATATGATTTTCCAGTTCAGTTCTAGAAATTTTTTTTAAACTGTACATCAGGACATACATTATTTTGAGGATATCGCAGTAGATTTCTTTCTCAATAGACTTATATCCAAATATTTCTAATATAGCTACTCCGGAATCCTTAATTACTTTTAGGGAATTAGCCATGATAAATCCCCCAAGTCCAGCACCACTAACAATGATTATTTCAAATGGTTGGATGAGAATAGATAGATTTCCTCCCATGGCATAAAATCCACCTATAATACACAAAAATGTTATCAATAATCCTATAATTGTATTCATGTAATTATAACTCAGATGTTTTTATATTTTTCATATAATAGTGAAAAGTATGGAATGAGACTTGTGTGAAGCTATTATAGATAAATGTATTTTCCCTGCGATTACAGGTTTACGCAAGTTGTTTAAGTATATTGTTTATCGTAGGATTATAGTGATCAGGAGTAGAAAATGCAGTCATCTTTTAATATTGGACTTTCTGCACAAATAGCATTGGAAAAGAGGCTTTCTACTGTAGCTGATAATATTTCTAACAGTAATACTTCGGGTTTTCGTGCGATTAAGGTCAAATTTTCCGAGGTTATAAATTCTATTAAAAATGATATTGATCAAAAAATTTCTTTTGTCGCTCAAGGAAATGAATATCTTTCTAAACAAAATGGATCTTTGACAAATACTGGAGGAGAACTAGATTTTGCTTTAGAGGGAGATGCTTGGTTTTCTTTGCAAACCCCTAGAGGGATTATCTTAACTCGAGATGGTCGTTTTAAGATTAGAGAGGATGGAACATTGATTTCATCAAGTGGAAGATATCCTGTTCTTGATATGGAGGGTGCGCCAATTCACATACCTCATAAAGATGAAGCATTTGAGGTGGGAGAGGAAGGAGAAATTTCCCAAAAAGGCAAAAAGATTGCGGCAATGGGTTTTTATTCTGCTGATTTATCTAAGGGTTTTGTTCGGCGTGAAAATAGTGGAATATTTCCTAATATTCCTCCTGTCCCTGTATTAGATCCTTCTGATATCACGGTTAAACGAGGTTATATAGAAGATTCTAACGCTAACTCCATGTATGAAATGGGGCAAATGATTCATTTAACACAAAAATTTAATTCCATTACTGAACTTATTGATGATAGTGATAAATCCTTTCTAGAGGCGATAAAGAATCTCGTATCATAATGATAATGTTTCTATTTCATCAGCTCAATAACAGATAATAAAAATATGCAGAACAAGCTGGCAAGGTTAGCGCAACTAGCTGAGAATTATTCTAAAAGTATTGTGGTTCAAGGTGGTTATATAAATAGCATCATGCCTGTATATTATACTGTTACAGGTTTGTCTAAATATGTTTGTTTAGGGGATTTCGTTGTTCATCGAGGCAAATACTCTGATAATTTAGGTCAGGTAATACGTATTGATCATGATGTTTTATATGTTTGTCCCGTAGGAATAGATAAAACAATAACTTTAGGAGATTTGGTCTTTCGTCAGGGCCCTTTTCGTATTTCGCCCAGTGAATGTTGGTGCGGACGTGTTTTAAACGCACTAGGAAAGCCTATTGATGGAGATTTTTCGTTAAAAACAGGTCATTTTTCTATGGATATTATAGGAAAAATTCCGTCTGTTATGAATCGTCAACGAGTTGAAAAAGGATTTAAAACAGGAATACGTGTTATTGACATATTTACTCCTCTTTGTTACGGGCAGCGTATAGGGATTTTTGCTGGTTCTGGAATAGGCAAATCAACATTATTGTCAATGTTTGCAAAATCTGATTGTTTTGATAAAGTCGTGATATCTTTGGTAGGGGAACGTGGTCGTGAAGTACGTGAGTTTATAGAAGATTATCTTGGAGATAATTTAAAAAAATCAGTTGTAGTAGTGGCAACAAGTGATGAAAGCCCCATTCTTCGTAAAATGGCGCCGCTAACAGCTTTTACTATTGCAGAGTATTTTTGTTCCAAAGGAGACAATGTACTATTAATCTTAGATAGTATTACAAGATTTGCGCATGCTATCCGTGAGATTTCGATGAATTCAGGGGAATTGCCTGTTACACGAGGGTATCCTGCTTCAGTATTTTCTGAGCTACCGCGTCTTTTAGAACGTGCTGGTCCCAGAGAAAAAGAAAAAGGTAGTATTACCGCAATAATTTCAGTCCTCGTTGATGGGGATAATCATAATGATCCGATAGCAGATTCGGTGCGTAGCATTCTAGATGGACATGTTGTGTTGAAGCGTTCTTTAGCTGAAGAAGGGAGATATCCCCCTGTAGATCCTCTAGCATCGGTTTCTCGACTTGCTTATAAAGCGTGGAGTTCTGATGAGGAAAAATTAGTAGCTTCTTTAAAAAATCTTATCCATCAATTTGAGGAAACACGAGATATTCGACTTATAGGTGGATATCGTCCTGGCGTTGACATCAATCTTGATAAGGCTGTTCGTCAAGTTCCTATTATTTATGATTTTTTAAAACAATCACCTTCTGATCTTCTATTGAAAGATGTTTTCTTGGAAATAACAAAAAAATTACAGTTACAGCAGGATTGTCCAAGCGAAGAAAATAAGTAATATAGAAACATATGTCTAATTCTATTTAAAATTATTGATATATCCATGTATATATACACGTTGGATTTTTTTATTGTTTAGAATTAGTGTTTTGTCTCTCTATTATTATTATTTTGATGTGCTACGTGATAAAGCATAGATTACTTTTATTTCTATTAGCACAACGTAATTATACTGTTTGTCACATGAAAGAAAAAACGGACTGCAAACGCTAGTGAAATTATTTTGTGAGTAAGGATTTCTTTTTCTATTTTATAGTTATTTCCGACACTTCTAATCCCACCAAGGCGTGAAATAAGCCAAATCCATTTTTTCTAAATCTTTTAGCAACAGTCTATTCATGTTGCTAACCAGTAATTCATCCAGATCCGACGGACGGTGCTTGACTTTATTTTCCTCTCTGCTGCATATCGCGCACACTCAAACAATAAGAAGCTTTGTAATTTATGAAAGGAATCTTGATATTTTTAGAATCATTTTTGCAAATTTTTAGAACAGTTTTTTTTTATTATCTTCTTTTATGGCTTAATCAAGATATTTTTTTGTCAGTTCCACACAAGATTATTGGCATAGAATCACTGGAAGAAGTATGGAGAATTATAGTCATGCAGCCGATTACATTTTTTGAAATTGCATCACAACATGCAAATTGGTTATCTGAACGTCAAAAAGTCGTATCCGAGAACATTGCTAATGCGAGTACCCCAGGTTATCGCTCTAAAGATATCAGTGCTTTTGAAACGGTTCTTAATGACAATATTGCTATGGCTCGAACTCATGAAGCGCATTTAAAGGCGATGGATTTTGATGGTTTTTATCGGCATGTGCGTACTATTCAAGCTCCATTATATCAGCCAATAGGGGTTCAAGTATCAGGTAATACGGTAGGAATAACGAATGAATTATACAAAGCTGGAAATATTAAGCATTTATACGAACTAAATACTAGATTGGTGAAAAAGTTGAATTACATGATGATGCATGTGGTTAAAGGATAAAATTATGGATTACTTAGTTGCATCATCTCAAATTGCAAATTCAGGATTAACGGTTCAGTCATCACGAATGCACGTTATATCTGAAAACATTGCTAATGCTCGTACTACTGGCAATACTGCGGGTTCTGATCCATATCGGCGTAAGACTATTTCTTTTGAAGAAGTTATGCACGAAGGTGGTGGTGTGCGTGTTAAGAAGGTGAGTGTAGATAAATCTCCTTTTGTTGAGGAATTTGATCCAAGTCATCCTGTCGCAAATGCGAGTGGCATTGTGAAATATCCTAATGTCAATGTGCTCGTTGAGACCGCAGATATGCGAGAAACAAATCGATTATATATGGCTAACCTTCAGATAATAAAGCAATCACGTGATATGATTGCTACGACATTAGATCTTTTGAGAGATTAATCATGATTGAACAAATTCAAAGAACAGAAGGCTTTATTCCTCACACTTCGACTGTTGAGATGCAGGCTGATTCGGTACAAAGCGCAAAAGAAGTAAGTGATGCTTCTTCAGTCGATTTTTCTTCTTTGTTACAAGATATGGTTCAAGAAGCGATTGGAAAAATAAAGAAAGCAGAGGATTTTTCTCTTACAGCTCTGCAAGGTAAAACGTCTATGAGAGAAGCGATTGATTGTATTATGCAAGCTGAACGAACTTTACAGGTATCTATTGCTTTGCGGGATAAAATCGTTTCATCGGCTTTGGAAATTTCTAAAATGCAAATATAGCTAACAAGGGATTATAAGAATGAAAGCATTTACAATAGCTGCAGCGGGTATGTCTGCGCAGCAGACTAATCTTGAAATAATTGCAAACAATATCGCTAATATTAATACTACGGGCTATAAAAGAGCGCGTGCAGAGTTTGCTGATTTTCTTTATCAAGCAGAAAAAGCAGCCGGTTCTCCTAGTCAATCTGCAGATCAATCAGTGGTGCCAGAGGGCATTAATATAGGCAGTGGTGTACAGATTTCATCTGTACGTAATGTCTATACTCAAGGAGAGTTGGTGCATACTGGAAATAGTTTAGATTTAGCATTGGTTGGGCGTGGTTGGTTTCAAGTTGAAACTCCAGATAAGACTGTGATGTATACGCGAGCTGGTTCTTTTAATATAGATTCAAAAGGACAATTGGTCACCTCTGATGGCAATACTTTACTGCCTGGGATCACAATACCTGAAGAAGCTAGAGAATTAACAGTTTCTAGATCTGGTCAAATTATGGCTGTAACAGGAAAAAATTCTGACTTTCAACCTTTGGGGCAGTTACTTATTGCTAATTTTGTTAACGAGGCAGGACTTCGTAATATTGGTGATAATCTTGTTACCAGAACGTCTGTATCAGGAGAAGCAATTATATCCTCGCCTGATGATGCTGGTTTTGCACATATCAAGCAGGGTTATTTAGAAGCATCTAATGTTGATGCTGTTAAGGAAATTTCTGAGATGATATCTGCCCAACGTGCTTATGAGATGAATTCCAAAGTTATTCAGGCGGCTGATGAAATGTCTTCTTTGGTTAGTAAAATGAGATAATCAGTTGGAGGTTGGTTATTAAATGAGATTATTTCAGGTTTGTCTTTTCTATGTTTTTTGTTTGAATGCTGTACTAGCAAATGGATTAGGTCGTGCTGTTGTCCCTTCTGTGGTCATTAATGCAGGAGAAGTATTAAGTGAATTGAAACTCAAGGAACTAGATGTTACAAATTCAAATCTTCGAGGGAATTATGCGCGTTATATTAAGGATGTTAAGGGACTTGTCACACGACGTACTTTATTGCCAGATCGTATAATATTACTTTCAGCATTGCATCGTCCCTATGTTATTTCTCGTGGGGATAAAGTTCGGATCATTCTTAATCAAGGGAATATGACAATATCTGCTGCTGGTGTTGCCCTTTCTGATGCAAGTGTTGGAGATGCGATTTCTGTAAAAAACATTGATACAGGCGTGATAGTTTCTGGAAGTGCGCTAGATGCTGGCACAGTGCGTATTATAATAAAATGATTTTTCGTATCGCTCTTTTTGTTTTTTCTTGCATTATATTGAATAGTACATTGGCACAGGTTGTATCTCGTATAAAGGATGTAGTTTCCTTGCAATCAGGTAGAGACAATCAACTCATTGGATATGGTTTAGTTGTTGGTCTTCAGGGGACAGGTGATAGTTTGCGTTCATCGCCTTTTACAGAGCAGTCAATGCGTTCTTTGTTACAAAATCTTGGTATATCGACGCAAGGCGGTAAGTTAGGATCTAAAAATATAGCTGCGGTTATGGTCACTGCTAATTTACCTCCTTTTGCTAGTCCTGGAAGTCGTATTGACGTATCAATTAATTCATTAGGAGATGCTTCTTCTTTACGTGGTGGAATATTAGTAATGACGTCTCTTGTGGGAGCTGATGGCAATATTTATGCAGTAGCGCAGGGATCAGTGGTCGTTTCGGGATTTTTTATTAAAGGAGAATTATCTTCCATTATGGAAGGCATAGCTACGGGTGGTAAAATTGTTAACGGAGCAATTGTTGAGAGAGAATTACCTAAAAAGTTCAGGGATGCTATAGATCTTATTCTGCAGTTACGAAATCCAGATTTTTCTACTTCAATACGGATAGCTGATCAAATTAATACGTATTCTTTAGGTCGTTTTGGGAAACCAATTGCAGAAGCTCATGATTCACGAACGGTAAAAGTTTCAAAACCTACGAATATTGATCTGACTAGGTTAATGTCTGAGATTGAAATGCTGACGGTGGAAACAGATACGCCAGCTAGGATCATTATCAATGAACGTACTGGTACGATTGTTATAGGAGATAATGTCAGAATTTCTAAAGTTGTCGTGAGTTATGGAAGTTTAACGGTGCAGATTACTGAAAATAGGCAAGTTGTTCAGCCAAATGTGCTATCATCAGGTGGAAAAACTCTAGTTCAGCAGAGCACAGATCTGCAAACATTCAATAATAAAAGCCCTTTTTCTTTGATTGATGCTCCTGATTTGAATAGTCTCATATCAGGTATGAATAGCATGGGACTGAAGACAGATGGAATTATTTCTATTCTTCAAGGTATTAAAGCGGCAGGAGCTCTTCAGTCAGAGATTATAATTCAATGATATCTTTATTTATTGTTTATTGTTACAAAAAACGAAATATACTTTCGAAATATTTGTTTTTACTATTCGTTTTCTTACAAGGATTTATTCATCAGAGCCGTGGAGATTCTCCTCTTTTAGATAAAGAGATTCAAAAATACTGTACTAATGTCATTGATTTAGTCAGAGAACGCGATTATTTATTGCAAAAAAAAGTATTAGAAGATCTGCAGAAAGATATAGAGAAACGTATAATAGTATTAGAAAACTATAAAAATGAATATGATTTATGGTTTAAGAAGTATGAGCAATTTATTTCTTCATACAACAAGAATATCTTAGATATTTATAAAAAAATGGATGCTGATTCTGCTGCTCTTCAGTTAGAGAAAATAGATCCGAGCATATCTTCTCATATTCTTATGCGTCTTTCTCCGCGTCAATCCAGTTTAATTATGTCTAAAATGAATCCTCAGTCAGCAACTGTGATTACTAATATTGTCGCCAATATGTTCAAATTCAAAAAATAAAAAAGATCTCTATGATGTATCGTTATTCTGTTATTATTTTATGCAATATTTTGTTATTAGCTGGTTGTCATCTAGGGCGATTTTCTGAAATTACTGGATCTCCTCAGATGAGTCCGATAGGTTCATCATTAAATCAACATCGCCGAATTCTTCTTTCTGGAATTGATTTTAAAAATCCTCGAGCAACAAAAAAAAGTTATTCCTTATGGAGAGATTCTAATTCTACTCTTTTTAAAGATTCTCGCGCTCTCAATGTAGGTGATATTTTAACAGTTGATATAAAGATCGATGATCAAGCTGTTTTTGATAATAAAACGGGGCGTAGTCGGGATAATTCTTTGCATAAAAAATTATCGGGTGGCTTTTCTATTTTCGGGAAAAATTCGCCTGGCATGAGTGCTGATGCTAATTATGATGGCAAAAGTACTTCTGTAGGAAAGGGATCTATTAGTCGAGCAGAAAAATTAAATATTTTAATAGCGGCTATTGTCACAGAAATATTAGAAAATGGAAATCTTATTATTAGTGGTTCACAGGAAGTATGTGTCAATGATGAAATGCGTAGTCTCAATGTGGCTGGAATAGTACGCCCTCAAGATGTGGATGCTAATAATATTGTGTCTTATGACAAGATTGCCGAAGCAAGGATTTCTTATGGAGGGAAAGGAACTACGACAGAATTGTTAAAAACTCCTATTGGACAGCGGTTAATTGATTCATTTTCGCCGCTTTAAATCTGAGAAATAGTAGGATTATGAACATGTCATATAATGATAAAAATATTCGTGGCAATCAATCTTATGAGCGTTTTATTATGCAGTTTATAGTTTGTACTGCTATTGGAATATTTTGTGGTTGGCTAGGTGGAATTGTAATTTCGTCTTTTGTTCTTGCAGAGAAAAAAGAGAACTCTATAGAATCAATTTTTAAAAATGTTTATAATAACAGAACACGTTCTATCTATGCAAATGACGCAGTTTATCCAAAGGATCCTCAGATATTTGCTCTTCACCCGATTATCACAAATTTCGATTCTTCTCCGGAAAATTGGTTAAGATTGGATGTCGCATTGATTTGTGACAAAACTCCAAACAAAGTTTTTCTAGAAATTCTGCATCAAGATATCATGGCTTACGTACGCACTGTTTCTATGAAACACATAACAGGTTCTCAAGGTTTTCGATATTTTAAAGAGGATGTTGAAGAGCGTGTGAAATTACGTGCACAAGGTTCTGTGTCAAATGTTATATTCAGGACATTTATAATTGCATGATTAGATACTTGTTTTTTGGATTTTTTTTTGTAGTGCCAGAATCAGTTTTTGCACAATCTTCTTTGCATGATATTATGGAAATCCCTCCAAATTTATCGGTTTCTACCTGGATTGTGAGAACTTTTGGGCTTTTTACTATTTTATCAATAGTTCCGATTCTTCTCATTATGGTTACTTGTTTTCCAAGATTTATCATTGTTTTTTCAATACTGCGAACAGGAATGGGAATGGGATCTATTCCGCCTAATCTTGTTATAATAAGTCTTGCTCTGTTTATGACATTTTATGTAATGTCTCCCACTCTAGATCGTTCGATAGAAATGGGTGTACAGCCTTTAATCAGTAATAAAATTACTGAAACGGTAGCTATTAAACGTATTGCTGAACCATTTTGGATATTTATGAAAAATAATACTCGAGAAAAAGATTTGTTCCTTTTTATGGAAATGGCTAAGAGCACTCATAAAAACACAGATATTAAAAAAGATGATCATATTGAATATAGAATCTTGATTCCATCTTTTATGATTTCAGAACTTCGGCGTAGTTTTGAAATTGGTTTTCTTATTATTTTGCCATTTTTGATTATTGATATGATTGTAGCTACTATCGTTATGGCCATGGGAATGATGATGTTGCCTCCAACTTCGATATCATTGCCATTTAAAATTATTTTCTTTGTTTTAATTGATGGTTGGGGTCTTTTAGTAGAAAATTTGGTGCGATCTTTTGTTTGATTGAGATAATCCAAGTTGAGTACTTTCTCATCTCACGGGCTACGATGGAGTTTAAAGAATAAATTGCTAACGTTAGGAAAAGCTTAAGCGGATCGCTAACTCTAGAACAGAACTTAAAGATGCAATTAACGCTCAAATCCAATGGTTTTTAGATTTATAATAACAATCATAACCAGCGTCTATAATAGGAAAACTCTTTAAGTTTCTTAATCATTAGGGATACAAGGCATTTTTTATCTCTGGTAGAGTGTGGATCCAGCTTAAATATCATGAATTTATCACCAAAATATCGGTATTATCAAAGCCTTAAAATTTCAACTTCAATTCGATGAGATTGCAGAGGGATCTAGTAATGTTGTGGATTGTAAGGAGTAGGGTGAATAGTGCTATAGAATCAATACCGATAAAAAATATTAGGAGAATGGAGATGGGTAATACGATACTAAAATGGTTAAAAACCCTTCAGCTTGAACTTCTATCCCCCAATGTCTTAATGTAAAATCAAGAGTAAATAAGGTAAAGTCCCACATAATTTCATAGAATATTTTTCCCTATTTTTATGGGACTAACTAGGTTTTTTCTCAGCAAAGAAAATACCAATAAATATGAAATGCATGAGCATTTCTTCAATATTTATAGGAATTATTTAGAAAATTATTTTGGTTTTAAAAGGTTATTGCATCGGCTATTTTAGCCATTCTGGGGTAGAATCCATCTCTATTAATTTCTGAAAACTCATACGAGGGCGAATGATATGGAATTGAGAATCTTTTACCATTACTTCAGGAATCAATCGTCTTGAATTATAGGTTCCAGATTGAACTGCCCCATAGGCACCAGCTTTTTCGATGTACAGGATATCCCCAGCCTGAGGAAGAGGGATTGTGCGATTCAAAGCTATAAAATCACCTGTTTCGCATATAGGCCCTACTATATCAGCTTGGACATGTAAGCGACCTTCTTCTGGAGAAGAAATATATTTGATTTCATGATAAGCATCATAAAGAGTAGGGCGCATAAAGTCATTCATAGCAACATCTAGGATGATAAAAATTTTATCTGTACTTTTTTTTACAGAGATTACCTTGGATACTAATATCCCTGCATCAGCGACTAAAAATCTTCCTGGCTCTAGAATAATTTTGCATTGTAAATCTCCAAAATATTTGTGGATAAGGGATGCATAATCAGAGGGAGAAGGAGGGGGAGGATTACTATGACAGTAAGTGATACCTAGCCCACCTCCAACATCTATATGTTGGATATTATGCCCATCGGAGCGGAGTTTTAGGGTGGTTTCTCGTAATAGTTTAAACGCTTGGCAAAAAGATTCTATTTGGTTTATTTGGCTTCCTATATGCATATCAATACCAGATATTTTTATCCCTGGTAGGTCCTTTGCATAATCATAAAGGGAATGTATTTGGTGGATAGGAATGCCAAATTTATCTTCCTTTTTCCCAGTGGATATTTTTTTATGAGTATTCGCATTTACATCAGGATTTACACGAAAAGAAATAGGAGCTATTTTTCCTAGAGATATGGCACGTTGATTCAGAGTAATTAATTCAGATTCTGATTCAATATTAAAACAATATATTCCGGTTTGAAGTGCTAAATCCATTTCAGAAATTGTTTTTCCAACTCCTGAAAAAACAATTTTCTCTGCTGGGACTTGAGCAGATAAAGCACGATGTAATTCGCCTTCAGATACTATATCTAATCCAGATCCTAAGCGCGCAAGTGTTTGGATGACCGCTTGATTAGAATTTGCTTTTACAGCATAACAAATCATTGTATTCATGCCATCAAGAGCACGGGAGAATGTGAGATAGTTTTGTTCTATAGCAGCCGTAGCATAACAATAAAAAGGTGTTTGAACAGTTTGAGAAATTTTTTCAAGAGAGACATCCTCTGCATGTAAAGATCCTCTATAGTATTTGAAAGCATTCATGTGTGCATAGTCTCAGAAGAATAATTTTGTACTTTAGGGACAATGGGATCATTTTTTCGTCCACAGCTGCTATATGTGCTGCTTAAAAGGATATAAGTAAAAAAGATACTTACCCGTAAGATTGAGTTCATTATAGGCCATCCGTAATAATAAGGTAGGATACGTGGATTGTATGTTTCAAGTCTTTATATGCAGGTTTTTAATTCGATTTCTCCAATAAACAACTTGTTTTAGGACTTCTTCAGGAGAGGTTCCTCCAAAGCTTTTGCGACTTAATATAGATGATTTTACTTTAAGGATATCATAAACAGAAGATGTAATAATAGGACTTATTTTTGTTAGCATTTCTAGGGGAAGTTCTGCAAGTTCACAATTGTTTTTTTCCGCCAAAGAGACGGCACGTCCTGTTATGTAATGGGCTTCCCGAAAAGGGAGGCCTGCGCATCTTACTAGCCAATCTGCTAGATCTGTAGCAGTAGAATTGCTTGAAGAAGCCGCTTCCTGCAAGCGATCTTTGTGTACTGTAAGATCTTTGATCATTGCGCTCATGGCTAAAATCATTACTTGCAAGGTTTCTAGAGCGTCAAAGACGGGCTCTTTATCTTCTTGCATATCCTTAGAATAAGCTAAGGGCAAGCCTTTCATAATAGTTAATAAAGAGAGGAGAGATCCGTTAATGCGTCCTGTTTTAGCGCGAACTAATTCTGCCCCATCAGGATTTCTTTTTTGTGGCATAATTGATGAACCAGTCGAAAAAGCATCTGATAATCTAACAAAATTGAATTGTGGTGTTGACCAAAGTATTATTTCTTCAGCTAACCGTGACATGTGCATAGCACAGATGGCTGCATGTGAAAGACATTCTATTATAAAATCACGATCTGAGACACTATCAATAGAGTTTCTCGTGGGTTCTCTAAAACCAAGTTCTTGTGCCGTAAAGTGACGATCTATGGGAAAGCTAGTACCGGCTAGAGCCGCTACGCCCAAAGGACATTCGTCTAGGCGTTGAATAGAATCACAAAATCTTGTAATATCACGTCCAAACATTTCCACGTATGCCATACAATGATGCCCAAAAGTAACTGGTTGTGCTGTTTGCAAATGAGTGAATCCAGGCATAATAGTATCGTGATGCTCTTTTGCTTTGTTCAAAAGAATAGTGAGAAACGCTACTAAATCGTTTGTGATTTCTATAGTTTTTTCTTTAATCCATAATCTTAAATCTAAAGCTACTTGATCATTTCGTGATCGTGCAGTATGCATCTTTCCCGCAACAGGTCCAATTAATGCGGTTAGTCTTGCCTCAATATTCATATGAATATCTTCAAGATCGCGTGAAAAAACAAATGAACCATCCGTAATTTCAGAACGAATTATTTTTAGTCCGTCTATAATTTTCTGACAGTCATTTGGAGTGATTATTCCTTGTTTTGCCAGCATATTTGTATGCACTTCAGAGCCACGGATATCTTGGTCGAATAGTTTCTTGTCGAAATCAATGGAAACATTTATTTTTTCCATGATCCAGCTAGGGCTAGAAGAAAATCGACCTCCCCACATTTTATTGACTTCAGTAGATTTTGTTTTTTTCCTCAATGATTATCTCTCCAGACTTTCTTAAAAAGTGTAGCACATTTTTTTTTGCACATATAGTAGTAGTTGGTCAATAATTCTTATTAATTTGTATGTTGTTGGAAGAGATTAAGTCCCCGGATAATATCAAATTCAAGTTTGTGTTATTTGCACATAATTTATGAGAAAAGAAAGTGTTTTTGTGGGGAATATATGAAATTTTATTTATGAGGATATGAGATGATTACGCAAAGAAGATATCAAATCTATTGAAGATATTCTGAGGATAATTAGCAATTTATTTGTAGCGTAAGGGGGAGATCTTTGCTCTTATTTTAAAATTTTAATTTTTTGAATATTGTAATTCAATGTGTTCTACGAATCTTTTAAAAGAACAAACTACAGATTTTTTTTTATTTCTGGTAAAATTTCAAAAATATCTCCAACAATAAAATAATCGGAAATTTTGAGGATAGGAGCATTTTCATCTTTGTTTATCGATACAATCACCTTAGATTTATTCATTCCAGAGATATGTTGGATAGCGCCTGATATTCCCGCGGCGATATAAAGATCTGGAGATACCGTGACTCCTGTTTGTCCAACCTGCCAATCATTAGGTGCAAAGCCAGCATCTACTGCATCGCGAGTAGCGCCAACAGCTGCGCCAAGTTTCTGTGCCAAAGGAAGGATGAGTTTGTGGAAATTTTCCATAGACCCTAAGGCTTTTCCACCTGACACAACAATTTTGGCAGAAGATAGGTCTATTTGCCCAGGTATGGTTGTCCCTTTTTTTATAAAACGTGAGGTAGGAATAATTTTTTCTAGATCTTCTGAAGCAACTTTTTGGATATAGGCAGTTGTTTTTCCTAATGGAGCAGGAGGAAAAGCCGCGGTACGGATTGTTATAACTTGATAAGGATCGGTTGTTTCAATGGTTTGTATAATGTTTCCTGCATGCATTGGTCTTTTAAAGGTTTTAGGGGAGAGAATTTCAATAACTTCAGAAACTTGCATGACATCTAATATTGCGGCAACGCGTGGTAATACATCTTTGCCGATTGCATTGGTTGCAGCCATTATTGTCCCGTAATCTTTTGCAATAGACACAATAAAATCGCTTAAAGGGCTGGTAAGTTGATGGCAAAAAACAGCACTTTGTGCAACGATAACCTTGGTAACACCGTGGATTTTAGCTGCTTGTCGCGCAACATTTTCAATGTTATCTCCTATGACCAAAACATGAATATCACGACCAATCTTTTGTGCGGCCGTTATAATTCTTGGAGTTTGTGGAGATAAAGTTTCTTGATTATAGTCTGCCAAGACAAGGACTGGCATGTTACAATAAGCCATGTTTACTCTTTAACGTTTCAATGAGTTCTGTTGCAGAATACAGTCTTGAACTTGTTCTTTCTGCCCGATTTTCTTCGAATTTAAGCACTTTTAGACGAGGTGTCAAATTAATCGCAAAATCAGAAGCCATTTTCTTTTCAAGTTGTTTTTTACGTGCTTTCAGGATGTTTGGGAGAGAGATATAACGAGGTTCGTTGAGGTTTAGGTCAACTGTGATAACGGCCGGTAGAGGAATTTCTATTGTCATAGTACCATGGCCCATTTCACGGACGGTGATAGCATGATCGCCAGACATTTCTATTTTAGAGACGAATGTTGCTTGAGGCCATCCTAGCAATGCAGCTAGCATTTGCCCTGTTTGATTTGATTCATTATCAGTGGTTTGTTTTCCAGCAATGACGGCTATTGGTTTTTCTTGTTTTACTATTTCGCAGAGAATTTTTGCTATTGATAATGATTCAAGTATTTCGTTGCTTTCAATAAAAATACCTCTATCGGCTCCCATGGCCAAAGCATTTTTGAGTACTGCTTCAACTTTATAAGTCCCTATCGAAACGACTATAACCTCAGTTGCTATTCCTTTTTCTTTTAATCGCAATGATTCTTCAAGTGCAATCTCATCAAAAGGATTGATAGACATTTTCATATTATCTTGCTCAATGCCAGAGCCATCAATTTTTATACGTACCTTTGCGTTGTAATCTATAACCCCTTTGATGGGGACGAGTATCTTCATGTGCAAGGTTCCACGGTGATTAATTGGCAAGACTTTTTAAAAGATATGCCATCCCTCTATAAAATTATACATCTTGAAAGCGAAATATCGATCGTCATGATAAGTAAGATGTACGCAATATATCTACATCTACTTTTTTAGTCTAGTTAAAATATACGTTTAGGTAAAGGGAGGGAGAGGAGATAAGTTGTTTTAGCGGGATTATAGAATATTTCTTTTATTTTAGGCATGGTATTTAAAAACACATGTTATAGTATAGAGGCGTGCATTAGGAAATATTATACCTCGTTTTTTAACTTTAGATCATTCTGTAATGCGAAGATTAGATTTGGTAAGATAAATTTTTCTTGGTAGGCTTTATGTAATGATCAATTATTACGTAGGAAAAGTTCGTTTTATTTCCGTTTTGATGAATTTTTGGCAGGTTGATATTATCAATTAAGGTCGTGATTATAACTAAAGTTTAGAAATTCATAAGCTGAATTGAGTATATGGCAAGGATGTTCTTTTTGGGAAACGAAGAGGATACAATTTTGTTGTAGGTATTTTATGATTTCATGCCAATTAATGGGGTTGTTGGATGCAAAAATACTTTGGTATCATTTTTAATATTGTTTATGATGCTGTAGAGCATTTTGTAGAAGAGGATGGCTGGGCTATGGCTAGCCATATTTCGCTTGCGGCATTGTTGTCTGTATTCCCATTTATAGTTTTCTGTGCTAACTTAGCTGGTTTTTTAGGAGCGCATGAATTTGTTCCAACAGTTATTAGTGTTTTTTTTGGCGCTTGGCCTGATGTGATTGCAAAACCTATTACAGATGAGATTTTTCAAGTATTGGCAGTTCCTAGAAAAGGATTGTTTACAATTTCGGCACTAGCAGCAGTATATTTTTCTTCTAATGGTATTGAAGCATTGCGCGTTTCTCTTAATCGAGCATATCGTGTTGTTGAAATGAGATCTTGGTATATAACGCGTTTGATAAGCCTAGGATATGTTTTGCTTGCTTCTATTACATTGGTGATAATGAGTTTTATTTTTGTGGTTGTCCCGTTGGCATTGGCATATGTAAAAACCCTTTTCCCTTCTTTAGGAAATATGGTAGAAATAGTTTGGAATGGTAGGCTATATGGTGCGGTTTTAGCTCTGTTTATTGGGTTGATTTTTGTTCATCTTTTTTTACCTGCAGGAAAGCGTAAGGTCTGGATTGTTTTGCCTGGAATCATTTTTACATCGATCAGTTGGTTGATAGGTGCAGTGTTATTTACACACTATATTGTGACTTTTTCGACGTATTCTGCAATGTATGCAGGGCTAGCGTCGATCACGATATGTCTAGTATTTCTTTATATGTTGGGAGTAATTTTTATTATTGGTGCTGAAATAAATGCTTCCACGATCATACATTATTGGGAAAAAAGAAGTGATTCACTATAATTATGATATACTTATATTGTCTGTTCTTTATTGCAATTAAGCTATTCTAGCTCCATGAGAAAAACTTTTAGGACTCGCTCATAAGAGGGATTGTTAAAACCATAAATCTTGCATGAAATCTAGAATGAATATTTATTTTCATTAAATGTGACGTTTCAGCCTGCAGAAGAAAAATCCATCTGTATTTGTTAAAAAAGGCGTTAGAATACAGCATCCATTCTCAATAAAAAGTGATGGGGGGTTTTTGAGATCATATAATTCGTTCCAATTATCAACTATAGAGTCGATTCTGAAGTGGGGGTGATTGTCTAAAAAATTATTGATTTGTTGAATATTTTCTTCGGGAAGAATGGAGCATGTAATATAGACAAGATAACCACCAAGTCGTACGAATTTTGCCGCTTCCTGCATGATTTTTTTCTGTTCTTCAATTCTTTCCATGAGGTTTTTGGGCGATAACCGCCATTTTATGTCAGGGCGCCTTCTCCATGTTCCTGTTCCAGAACAAGGTGCGTCAACCAATACTGTCGTAAAGTGTTCCTGTAGATTGCGCAAAGATTCTAGATTACTGTGTAATTGTACGTTGTGGATACCAGCGCGTTTAATACGGGCTACAATAGGAGCGATTCGACTTTTGTTTTTATCCCACGCATGAATTTGACCTTTATTATTTAATAGCATAGATAATGCTAGCGTTTTTCCTCCTCCTCCAGCACAAAAATCCAGGATTTGTGAACTTTGCTTAGTTGCCGTTAGATCTGAAACAATTTGTGATCCTTCATCTTGCACTTCAAACCATCCGCGTTGAAAGGAAATTTCATTTGTGACATTAGGCAAACGTGATTGTGCTTTTGTGGCGGCTATGCGAAGTCCAAATCGAGATATGGAAGAGTAACGTACGCCATGATGTTGAAGATTCTTGAATAATTTTTGACGATTAACTTTCAGTGTATTGGTGCGTAAATCTAATGGAGGGCGTGTAGACAACGACTTTGTTTCTTCTAGCCAGTTATCTTTAAAATATGATTGGATGGATGATTGTAACCATTGCGGAATATTTCCTTGAATATGTAAAGGGGCGTTTTCTAATTGACGAGAATGAAGAGATTTAATAATTGATTCTTTTGGAAAAAGAGGGGCAAAACGATCTTCTCTCAGTATGGTAGAAATATCTTCAAGGGAGATATTCCACTCTTTAATTATCACTGCGTATACTAAATAATCTGGATTATCATCATCCATAATATAGGCGTTTGAGAGATATTTTCTCAAGACATCGTAAACGATATTGCTAATGGAAACACGATCGCTAGATCCAGCAAAACGATGAGAGGCGCCCCAATCTTTTAATGCATTTGTTGCTGGCTTTTTGTAAAAGATGATATCTTTGAGAATTTCGATAGCGGCTGCCATTTGTCCACCTAAACGCATATAAGATATCCTTTTTATAGATTAAATTTGAATTATAGATCATATAAAATGCAATTTTTCACAATATTAGATATAAAGATTATTGAAAAATACATCTTATACGCAATAGTGCGATAGCAGAAATATAAAATTTTAAAAAATATTTTTGGTTGGTAGCAGATGTTTTAAATGAGGAGCTATTATTCAGGTGGTGAATCCTTTGGTTAGATTTGCAGATAATTTCCCATCTTTAGATGTTGGTGATCATAAAGATTGGATAGTGGTATTACCATTAGGGGCATATGAGCAACATGGTCCCCATTTGCCAATGGATACTGATACTATTATTGCAAAGGGATTGGTGGAGCGTGTGATTGGTATTCTTCCTTCTACACTTCCTGTTACATTCATGCCAGTAGAATCTATTGGTTATTCGATTGAACACATGTATGCCCATGGGACGAAGACTCTATCTTATGCCGAAGCTATAGAACGTTGGTTATCTATTATAAATGAAATACAAAAGCTTGGAATACGCAAGGTTGTAATTTTGAATGCACATGGTGGTAATTCACCGCTTGTATCCATTGTCTCTACAGAAGCGCGGGTGCGTTTTTCTGTATTGGCAGTATCTACTAGTTGGTCTAGATTTGGTTTCCCTCATGATATCGTTCTGTCTTCGGAAAGAGGAATTGATATACACGGAGGAGAAATAGAAACGAGTATGATGTTAGTGCTTGCCCCTCATTTAGTAAAAATGGATTTATCGAAGAACTTTTCCTCGCGGCAGTCGGAATTCCTACAAAATTTTACATATCTACGTGCATATGGACCGCATAGTTTTGGTTGGACTATGGAGGATTTAAATCCTGAAGGAGTTGTGGGAAATGCCATGATCGCTACTTTTGAAAAAGGAGAGAGTTTGTTGTCTCATTATGCGAATTGCTTTGTTCAACTTTTAGAGGATATAAATGTTTTTGATGTGAGCTTATTCGATAAAAATTCCATAGAATAGTTCCGATAGGCGCTGTTTTTTTTAAAATATTTAGAACACAGGAGAGATTTTTTGTACCGAAAAAAAGCAAGATTACGTCTATTTCATCACGAAATAGGGGGATAGGAACAGTGCGAAAGATTACTAAAGTTTTTTATAGTGGTTTTTAATTCTTTCCTGAGAAATATGTTAAAAAAAAATGAGGATATTAAGGATAATGGTTATGCGCTTATTGGGTCGGAAAGAAAATCAAATGCGGGAGATATCATTTACAAGGGGGATTTCTAAGCATGCTGAAGGATCTTGTTTGGTAAAGTTTGGTGAAACGCATTTGCTAACAACTGCTACTCTTGAAGAAAAAGTGCCAATTTGGCTTCGCAATACAAAGAACGGATGGATAACAGCAGAATATGGAATGTTACCACGTTCGACAGGAAGTCGCATTAAACGCGAAGCCGTTAGTGGAAGGCAAGGAGGGCGCACGCAAGAGATACAGCGTCTTATAGGGCGTTCACTGCGTTCAATCGTCGATCTTTCGGCTTTAGGCCCCCGGCAGATTATTATAGACTGTGATGTTATTCAAGCTGATGGAGGAACACGTACTGCTGCCATCACTGGGGCATGGATTGCTTTACATGATTGCTTGCAACATATGGAAGATCGTAATAGTAAATTTCAATTATCACAAGTTCTTAAAGGTCATGTAGCGGCGATATCTTGTGGGATTTTATCTGGGAATCCTATCGTAGATCTTAATTATGAGGAAGATTCTAGCATCGATGCTGATGCCAATTTTGTAATGACCGATGCTGGTAATATAGTGGAAATACAAGTTTCTGCAGAAAAGGCAACTTTTTCTCAGGATCAGTTTTTCTCCATGCTTAATTTAGCAAAAGATAGAATTTCTGATCTGATAAGGTTGCAGAAAGATGTAATATCTGGTGGAGATCACATTAGATGCGTAAGCTAGTTGAGAAAAGCATTGTCATTGCAAGTCACAATTATGACAAAATACATGAGATACGTAATCTTGTTGCGCCATTAGGTATTGTGACAAAGTCTGCTCTTGAATTAGATTTGGTCGTGCCGGAAGAAACAGGAGATACTTTTGAAGAGAATGCTATCATTAAAGCATTAAGTGCTGCTCAATGTGCGGGTATACCAGCCCTTGCTGATGATTCTGGTCTTGTAGTCGATGCGCTTGATGGGAAACCAGGGATTTATAGTGCTAGATGGGCTGAGACTAGTACTGGTGAGCGTGACTTTTATATGGCAATGCAAAAAATTGAAGAACATCTTATTTCGCAAGGTGCCAATGCTCCTTCTTTGCGTTTTGCGCATTTTATTTCGGCTTTATGTCTTGCTTGGCCAGATGGTCATGTGGAGAAATTTTGCGGAAGAGTAGATGGAATAATTGTATGGCCTCCACGAGGTCAATTAGGTTTTGGATATGATCCTATTTTTCAGCCAAATGGCTATGATCGTACTTTTGGTGAGATGACAGAAAAAGAAAAAAATGGAGAGATAACAAGAGAAATTCTTTCTCGATCAAGGGATGATTTGGTTTCTCATAGAGCGCGTGCATTCAAGTGTTTGTTTGATAGTTGTTTGTGTGTAGATGAGAAATGAAATACTCTCAATCATATGGAGATGATGTAGTTCATCCGGATTCTAATACGTTAGGAATTTATGTACATTGGCCTTTCTGTACTAAAAAATGTCCTTATTGTGATTTTAACAGTCATGTGCGGCGTCGTGCTATTGATCAGGGACACTTTATTCGATCTCTTCTGGTGGAAATGGAGTGGATGAGGCAATTGAGTGGGCCTAGATTGATTTCCAGTGTTTTTTTTGGAGGGGGCACGCCTTCTCTAATAGATCCACAAAACATTTCTATTCTCCTTGACAATATTGCAAAGAATTGGACTTTGCCATCAAATGTTGAAATTACTATTGAAGCTAATCCATCTAGTACAGAAGCAGGTCATTTTTTAGGGTATAGGAAGGCTGGTGTTAATCGTGTTTCTCTAGGCGTCCAGTCGTTAGAAGAGAGAGCATTAAGGTTTTTAGGTCGTAATCATAATGTTTCCGAAGCTGTAACAGCTATACATTTGGCACGTGATATTTTCCCACGCATGTCTTTTGATTTGATATATGCCCTTCCTGGGCAAAGTATAAAACAATGGGAAATGGAATTACAGAAAGCTTTGTCTTATGCGGTGGATCATCTTTCTCTTTATCAGCTAACAATTGAAAAAGGGACATTGTTCTATAAACTGCATAAAGATGGAGATCTTGTTCTTCCTGATGAAAGTCTTTCAGCAGATCTTTATAATTTGACTCAAATTATAACAAGGGAATATGGGCTTTATTCATATGAAATATCGAATCATGCCCGCTTGGGATCCGAAAGTTTGCATAATCTTACTTACTGGCGATATGGTGATTATGTTGGGATCGGTCCAGGGGCACATAGTCGTGTTAAGGTCGATTCTCAGAGAATAGCCATGTCTATAGAAAAGCATCCTGAAAATTGGGTAAAAATGGTAGAAAAAAATGGACATGCTATTGTTGAGAAAGAATTTCTGAGTTCTGAACAACAAGCCGATGAATTTTTAATGATGGGTATGAGGTTAAGAGAAGGAATAGAGGTTAAGGACTGGGAAAGGTTAGCAGGGCGCAGTCTCGATATCGAATGTGAACGAAGACTTCAAGAACAAGGATTTATTGAGCGCATCAACTCTTCAAGATTAAGATGCACTCAATTGGGAATGGTGATGCTTGATGCAATAGTTGCTGATCTTTCTGCATAATATTATATAAGAAAACATTTCTGCTATAGATAGGATAGTTAGTACAATCTTTATAATATGACCAATATAGCCATTTCAATGTGAATATTCCGTCATTTTTAGCAATAATTTCTATAGATATACAATGAAAGAGAATATCTTCGCTTACAGTGTATGTAAACGAAAGATCTTCTCGTATTATGTATTATCAAGTAATAGCTTTCCTTTTGAGTATTCTTCTCTTGTTTTGATCAGAAGATAAAATTCAAGTGTATAATAGTACTATAATGTCAATAATTTTCGCTCAATTAGATGCGTTAAACAAAACACATTACCATTGGGTAATTTTTGTTGATATAACAGCAAGATACAGAATATATTTTATACAATAATGCTTATTCTGAGATTAGTCTTTTGAGTAATTCTACTTCTTTTTTGAGGGTAATATCGGTTTCCAACAATTTACCTACTTTTCGAACAGCATGGAGAACAGTTGTATGATCTCTATCTCCAAAACGACGACCAATTTCTGGGAAGGAACGCGGCGTCATAATTTTTGAAAGATACATTGCAATTTGACGAGGTCGTACAACAGTGCGTATGCGACGGTTAGATAAGAGATCATTACGTGATATATTGTAATGTTTCGCTACCATACGCTGGATGTCTTCAATCCTCATTTTTTTAGTTTCACCGGTACTAACGAGATGCGACAACAATTCTTCGACGATCTCCACCGTTAAAATAGGTTCAAAGGAATGCCGGAAAACAAGTTGGTTAAATGCTCCATCTAATTCGCGCCCACTTGTTGTGATGGTGCGTGCAACATGTGTGAGGACTTCCTCATTTATATTAAGTGTGGGATTCTCTTTTTGGGATATTGCAAGACGATTTTTGAGAATAGAAAGACGCATATCATAATCATGTGATCCTAATGGTACCGCAACACCTCCTTGGAGACGAGAGCGTATGCGTGGATCAAGAGATTCTAACTCAGAAGGAGGACGATCGGCTGCCGCAACAACTTGTTTAGCGCTATCCAAAAGAGAGTTTAATAAGTGGCAAAATTCATGTTGAATGAGTTTTCCTTGTAAAAACTGCATATCGTCAATCAAAAGCAAATCTATATTACGCAGACTATCCTTAAGATTGAGAGCGTGGTTGTCACGTATAGCACTAGCAAACCTCCACATGAAATACTCGGCTGTCAAATAGACTACTCGAAGATTAGGTTGTCTCTTGATGGCGGCATTAGCAATAGATTGTAAAAGGTGTGTCTTTCCAAGGCCGACAGAAGCATGAATAAAGAGAGGATTTAATCTAACTGTAGTACAGCCATGGGAATCGACTTCAGCAATATTCTGAGCGGCTGTAAGTGCCACACGATTAGAAGGTCCGTCTATAAATGTAGAGAATACAAATCGACTGTCAAGAGGTGATCCCAACACTGGATTAATAGTCTGTTTCCCTGTGATAGCAATGGTTTTCCCCGTATTTGTACTTATTGTAGATGATTTTGTTGTAGAAGAAGTAGCGGGAAATATAGATTTTTCAGAAGGAACGGGGACTAAGGCAGCGGATCTGACAAGAATCTCTACACCTTGAACGCGACTGCTTTCTTCCTGAAATAGTTTAGTGATTGTTTCAAGGTAACGATTTTTAATCCAAGCCTTTAAAAAATTAGTTGGAACAGATAAGTGTACCACATTATGAGAAACGGAATGAAATTTGAGTCTTTGAAACCAACTAGCATATACATCAGGTCCAACGTTAGCTTTCAGACGTGATGATACGATTTTAAAAATAGATTCACATTTTATTTCTAAACACCCTGCTGTGTCGGCACTCATATTCGAGGTTTTTACGGGCACTTCATCGTCATTTTTTTGAATACAAACAGATATCCCTCTTGGCTGCATTTTTTATGCCTTCCATCACAATTCATTCAAACAAAAAAATTAAAATTTGTTTTTTACAGATACAAGATCTTAACTTTCGATTTTTATCGTAACCCTATTTAGCCAGGAACGATCGATAAGATCAATGACGATATTTGCAGGCAATAAGATTTTCGGGGATTGACTTTTAAGGAGACATTTTGCGGGTTTGGATATGAAAGAAAGAATCTCTTTTGAATCAATGAGATTCGAAAATTTGATTCTTTAGAGTTTTATAAAATAAAATTTATATTTATTGAAAGAAAAACTTTAGCATTTAATGTGCGCAAACTGTTTTCATGTTTTTTTTAAATAATCTGATTGTCAAGTAATATATTCGAAAAAATTATGCGAATCAGTTATAAAGATGATAAATGTATTTGTCTTTATCCTCTTGTGAAAACTAGAGAATGGTATTCTTAAAAATGAAATGAATGAATTTTTTTGTTATAATGAAGAGAGGAGATCAACAATCAGTTTATTGATGATCTCTGCTGATAATTGATGATTTGGAAGAGAATCAAGAGCGATATATCAGGTGGGTATATCCATATTCTTCAAGCGTTTTGATAAGCGAAAAACTATGGGAGAAGGCGATCATCAATAAGTTTGTTGATGATCCCTTCTGATAATTTATGATTTGGAAGAGGATTAAGAGCGATATATCAGGTGGGTATATCCATATTCTTCAAGCGTTTTGATAAGCGAGAAACTGTGCGAGAAGCGGTATTTCTATGAAAAACTCCCTTGCTTTTAGCCTTTTGCACAAGAGACTCTGCTTTCTTGCAGGCTTCTGTTGCTTCTTCAACCTTTCCAACAGCAATTGCCTCATTTGCACGACGTATAAAAGTACGCACAAAAGAGCGTCGACTTTTATTAAGCAGCGTGCGACGAGCAATTTTGCGAACCATTTTTTTTGCAGATTGCGTATTAGCCATTAAGCACCTTTCGTCCAAAACACTATACCCAAGGGAAAATAGATAGGAAAATACAATCCTGTCTTTAACTTCACTTGAGAGTATTGCGAGTAATGATAAATCAAAACAAGTAAAATATTTTCCTCACAATAACCATAGAATACACTATCGTCAATATTAAAACCTCGTGATTGCAAGGATATGCTCGATTTCATTCTTGGCAATAGGTACAGTAGAAGGTGGACCTTCCCGATTGGACGATGCGACGGATCATTTGTCCGCAATTTGATGGACAGGATTTTCCTGTTTTTCCGTAAACAGCGAATGAATTTTGGAAAGAACCTATTGAGCCATCAGTGTGCACATAATCACGCAATGAGGATCCGCCCGCATTGATAGCGTCAGTAATAACTTTTTGAATTTCTTGGATTAGTCTAGAGATCTTTTCATTAGGTGTTTTGTTATCTTGTACGAGACTTTTTGCTGTTCGTACGGGTGAGATTCTAGCGCGCCATAATGCTTCACACACATAAATATTTCCAAGTCCAGCTACTATTCTTTGATTCAAGAGAGCGTTTTTTAGATTGCTATTCCTCTTATAAAATTGATGGGTTAAATAGGTTGCATTAAATGCACTATCTGTTGGTTCTGGACCTATTTTTATTAAAGAGGGATATTGATCTCGTAAACTAGTTTTTACTAAGTCCATGAATCCAAAACGACGAGGATCATTATAGATAACGCGATATTTTTGTGTTTTATCCTCATTTGAAAGAGAAATGGTGACATGATTATGGCGAGGGTCTTTGATTTTTTTTTGAGAATTTGTCGATGAAGTATCCTCAATAATGAAGGATCCGGACATTCCTAGGTGCGCAATAATTGATAGATTATCTTCAAGTTCAATGAGTAAATATTTAGCGCGTCGGACAACGTTAGTGATTTTTTTACCTCGAACGTTCAAGGCAAAATTAGGGGGAAAATCAAAACGTAAATTTTTGCGATGCAACCATATATCTGTTAAAATCATATTTTTCATAACCGGTATAAGGTTGCGTCGAATTATTTCTACTTCTGGCAATTCGGGCATTGGGCACATCTTGATATGTTGATCTATATAGGGATCGAGTATAGCTTTTTCTTAAATAAAATAAAATACTTGGGGTTCATCATAGTGGTCATTTGTGATAATTGGTATGATTGCAAGTACAGTGTTGTTGTGATTCCTTTTTTTTGGATAGTGTTTAGTAGGATTCAATAGATATGACAAAAGACCGTTTTGATTCTGATGAAAAGATGAAAACTTCTTATGGATTCCGTGAGGTGTTAGAAGAAGAAAAACAGAATATGGTCAATCATGTTTTTTCAAGAGTCTCGC
The DNA here is from genome assembly GCF_000183665.1 of Candidatus Liberibacter solanacearum CLso-ZC1. Lineage (NCBI taxonomy): Bacteria > Pseudomonadati > Pseudomonadota > Alphaproteobacteria > Hyphomicrobiales > Rhizobiaceae > Liberibacter > Candidatus Liberibacter solanacearum. The sequence goes on along the minus strand of NC_014774.1, from coordinate 78,206 downwards.
ATCGCTATGATATCATGAATGATCTCATGTCTCTTGGATTGCATAGGTTTTGGAAGGAAGCAATGGTAACAGCTCTTAATCCTCAGAAATCTGTTCATTATCGTGTTTTAGATATCGCAGGTGGTACAGGTGATGTTGCTTTTCGTATTGCAGAGGCTTCAGATAAAAAATCTCAGATTGTGGTAGCGGACATTAATAGTGCAATGTTATCTGTTGGAAGAGATCGTTCTTTTAAAGAGAATCTACAGGATAACATCACTTTTGTTGAGGCGGATGCTGAACGCCTTCCCTTTAAATCGAATAGTTTTGATTCATGTACATTGGCTTTTGGTATTCGTAATATGCCACATATAAAATTAGTTCTTCAGGAGATTTATCGTATCCTTAAATATGGAGGTCGATTGCTTATATTGGAATTCTCTGAGGTGCAAGAGCCACTTTTGAGAAAGATTTATAATCTTTGGTCTTTTAGTGTTATTCCGCAAATAGGCAAATTAGTAGCAGGAGATGACGAACCGTACCAATATTTAGTTGAGTCTATTCGGAGATTTCCGAATCAACAGGATTTTGCGGAAATCATTTCTTCTGCTAATTTTTCCAGTGTCTCATTTACAAACTATACTAATGGTATTGTGGCACTTCACTCCGGATGGAAATTTTGAGGATACGAGGGCTTTTTGAGAAAATATTATGAACTTTTCCGTATAGGTTGGATATTAATGCGAGAGGGGGTTACTGCATATTTCCCTTCCGATCAATTGCCTCCTATTGTTTCTTTGTGCAACAGAGTAGTATCTTTTGTTTTGCGTCGCAGAATCATAAAATATCATCGGAGTGATCGTTTGGCACGTGCTATGGCTCGCCTTGGTCCTTCGTACGTTAAAATGGGACAATTTTTAGCTACACGCCCTGATATCGTCGGGAAAAAATTGTCTGAAGATCTTGCTCTCTTACAAGATAAGATGGATTTTTTCCCGACAAGGACGGCAAAATTTTTTGTATCTGCTGCTTTAAAAAGTCCAATTGAGGAATTATACCATGAATTTAATGATCCTATCGCAGCCGCCTCTATTGCGCAGGTTCATCCAGCAATTGTTGATGATATAAATGGATGTCGAAAGGTGGCTGTAAAGATTATACGTCCTGGTATACGACAACGTTTTTTTCGCGACATTCAAACTATGTATTTGGTCGCGCGTATACAGGAAAGATTAATTCCTTCCATGAAAAGATTGCGACTTTCGGCAATAGTAGCTACTTTAGAACAAGTGACAAAAATGGAGATGGATTTGCGACTTGAAGCTGCAGCCTTCTCAGAAATGGCTGAAAATATTGCTCAAGATCATGGATTTCGTGTTCCAAAAGTTGATTGGAATCGGACAGGGCGTGATGTTATTACGATGGAGTGGATTGATGGAATAAAAATATCAGATACGGAAAAGTTGCGTGCTGCTGGGCATGATTTAGAACGCTTATCCGTTACGCTTATGCAATCTTTTTTATTGCATACATTGCGAGATGGTTTTTTCCATGCTGACTTGCATCCTGGGAATTTATTCGTTGATTCGAAGGGATGTATTGTGGCGGTGGACATGGGGCTTACAGGAAGGCTAGGGAAAAGAGAGCGGCGTTTTCTTGCTGAGATATTATATGGTTTTATCTCCCGAGATTATCAGCGTGTTGCAGATGTTCATTTTGAAGCAGGTTATGTCCCGTCTCATCATAATCCAGCTTCTTTTGCACAGGCAATACGGGCTATAGGCGAGCCAATTCATGGGCAATCATCTGATATTATTTCCATGGGAAAATTATTGACTATGCTTTTTGAGATAACCGAACTATTCGATATGATGACGCGTTCGGAATTGTTAATGCTTCAAAAAACCATGGTTGTTGTAGAAGGTGTGGCGCGTATGTTAAATCCCGAATTTAACATGTGGGTATCATCTGAGCCTATTGTTAAAGAGTGGATTCGGGATCATATTGGTCCAAAGAGCCATATAGTTGATTTTCAAGATGGAATCAAGAATGCTGTCCGGCTTGTTCAGGGTGTTCCGCATCTTTCTGCTCCGATAGAAAAAATTTTTAAAGCACTGATAGAGGCTTCAGAAAAAGATAATTTTCTTAATTTTTCGAAAACAGAATCACCACGTAGTATATACGAATATGTGGGGAAATTGGCTTTATTGAGTGTTATTATAATTTTATTTTATATTATTTCTGTCATGCAATAGGCTTGATTATGGATATTTTGGGAAAACGCATACTTTTGATCATGTGTGGGAGTGTAGCTGTCTACAAAAGCTTGGATCTTATTCGTCGGATGCGGGAAAGAGGAGCTGTTGTTATTCCTGTTATTACGGATTCAGCACAAAAGTTTGTAACTCCATTGCTCGTAGGGGCTATATCTAATAGCCAGGTATATACTAGTTTATTTCCGCATGAAGAGAGACATGATAGCAATCATATTCAATTGGCAAGTGATTGTGATCTATTTTTAGTAGCGCCTGCAACTGCTCATTTTATTGCTTGTATAGCGCATGGGATGGCAGATGATTTAGCATCTGCTGTTTTGTTGGCAAAAAGAGATCAGCCTGTTCTTCTGGCTCCTGCTATGAATTTTATGATGTGGTCTAATTCAGCTACGCAACGTAATGTCGAAATTTTACAGAAAGATGGATATTATTTTGTTGGTCCTGAAAATGGTGCAATGGCTGAAAATAATGGTTGCGGCGTGGGGCGGATGTCTGAGTCTTGTGACATTATAAAACATGTGGCAGGGTTGTTGTGCAGAGAAAAAAAATTACCTTTAAAGGGAAGGCGTGCCGTGGTCACTTCAGGGCCAACATATGAGCCGTTAGATCCTATGCGGTATATTGCCAATCGTTCTTCAGGGCGACAGGGACATGCAATTGCCGAATGTCTAGCGTGTTTGGGAGCAGAGGTGACGTTGATATCAGGCCCTGTCTCACTTGCTGATCCACCAAATGTTACGACTATTCACGTTGAGAGAGCAGAGGAAATGTTGCAAGAGGTTTTAAAATCCTTGCCAGCGGATATAGCAGTGATGGTATCTGCGGTTTCGGATTGGAAATTTTCTGAGATAGCAAAGACAAAAATAAAACGGAAAGATATAGGTAATTTTATGCGAGTAGATCTCGCAGAGAATCCTGATATTCTTAGAATTATAGGGCATCATCAATATCGTCCGTCTGTTGTAGTAGGATTTGCTGCTGAGACGCAGTGTATTGAGCAGAATGCTCGGGAAAAATTATTATATAAAGGTGCGGATTTTATTGTATCCAATTGTGTCTTGCCAGAAGTAGGATTCGTAGGGAAAGAGAGTAATAAAGTGAGTATTGTCTTTCCAGGGGATATAATAGAAGAGTGGCCTGAATTATTGAAGACAGAAGTGGCGAATAGATTGTGCGTTTTGATTGTGAAATATCTCAATAAATAGGTAAAACTACTATATAAGCTAATGATCAAAATTTTTTTTTTATAGGGCAAGACATTTTTTTAGACGTTTTTTACTGTATGATCATGCGATTTGATGGCTTTTACTGTTTTATGGTTTATTAGATTGAGGTGATATCTTTCGGGTATGCGGGTTTATTTTATTCCGTTCAATTGATTTGATATCTTGAAAATTTTGAATCTACTACTATATTAGTGTTGTAGGGCGCCTTGTAGGGCCTGAATATTTTACCCTTGGGAATTAAGATGGGTAAATTTATTTTTAATAAGATAGTCGCTTCATAAGGAGGACGTTATGCGTATAGATGTTTCTCGTATTTATAATTCTGCCGTTGGATATGACACGGTTCTTTCGATGCTAGATGGTTTAGGGGCTCCTAGCCAGTCTTCTGCTTATCCTCCCTACGATATAGAGCGTACAGGTGAGAATGCATATAAAATAACAGTGGCTGTTGCTGGTTTTTCTTCTTCTGAACTCGCTATAGAGGTTGATTCTGGAATTTTAATAGTTAGAGGAGAGAAGAAATCAGAGGAACAAGAGACAGTAGAGTACTTACATCGTGGTATAGCAAAACGTGCTTTTGAACGTCGTTTTCAGCTTGCAGATTTCGTAGAGGTTGTATCTGCATCGTTGGAAAATGGACTTCTATATCTAGAACTATTCCGTGCTGTTCCAGAAAAGATGAAGCCACGTCGTATTGAGATTTCAAACTCACCAAAAGAATCTGCAAAGATGATTGAGTCAAAAGAACGCGCTGTTGCCGCATAATTATCTCGGGATAAGCATACGACGGATATCATATAACGAAGAAAGGATGAGTAAAATCATTCTTTCTTCGTATTCGTTTGCACAAATGTATAATTTTTGTCACTTTCAGAAGACAGTAATAACTCTGGATTGAGTTTTTTGCTTGATTGTGAGCTTGTATTAATAGGAGTGGAAGAAATGCATCTGACAAAGCGCACTGATTATGGTATACGTGTTTTAATGTATTGTGCTCTCAATCAGGACTGTCCTAATCGCATTGCGCAGATTGCTGAAGCTTGTTGTATATCAGAGTTTTTTTTATTTAAAATTTTACAGCCTCTTGGAAAGGCTGGTATCATCGAAACTGTGCGAGGAAGGAATGGAGGAGTTCGTCTTTGTCGTCCAGCTGATCAAATCACCGTTTTAGATGTGGTAAAAGCGACAGAAGAATCTTTTTATATGGCGGAGTGTTTTGGGAAGCATAAAATTAGTTGTCCATTGGTAGGAAATTGTAATTTGAGTTCCGTATTTCAGAAGGCTCTTAATGCTTTTTTTGATGTGTTGAAGCGTTATTCTATTGAGTGTTTAGTGCAAGATCGTTCTCTTTATAAAAAACTTCTTAAGGCGAGTTGAGAATATTGCTTGCGGCAATAGATTCTTGTTTTTTTTTGAATTTACTTCTGATAGTTTGCTATGATTATAAGCTATCTTCCAATGATTTGTAATTTTATAGAATCGTAATCTGTTATCCAAAAGCTATTTTAGTTTTATTGAATTTGTATGCCTCAAATCTTACAATCCTATTGTAATATTATTATTGAAAAATTGGTTTGAGAGTTTTTTTCTATTTGGATAATCAATTTTATTTTCCATATGTAAGGCCATTTGATTCAAATATTAAATTATCATTTTAATGTTTTGTTGAAAAGCAAGCTAAGATATGTTGGTGGGAGATAACTGTGGTTTCATCAGTAACCTCTTCAGAGGCAGAGGTTTGTTCTAGTGTTGTTGTATTGCTTTTACAAGCAGTTTCTTCTCCATATACTTATTCGGTTCCTTCCGACATGAGGGTAGGATTAGGGTCTATTGTACGTGTCCCCCTAAGATCACGTACTGTTCTTGGAGTAGTTTGGTATGACTCAGTATATACAGGGGATAATTTGAAATTACGCCCTATTGAATATGTTTTTGATTGCCCTCCATTGTCGCAGGAGATGTGTGAATTTATAAAATGGGTTGCGAATTACACATTTTCTTCTATGGGATTAGTTGCGCGTATGGTTGTTTCTGCTCTTTCAGAAACAGAAAAAATGGAAGAAAAAATTCAATTTACTGGAATTCTTCCTCGGATTAATACGGCGGCGCGTCTTCGTGTGCTGAATGAAATTAAAGATGGCAAAATATGGGGAAAAAGAAATCTGATGCTTGCTTCTCAGGTATCTTCTCATGTGATTGATGGATTGAAAGAACAGGGAGTTGTCAAGAAAATTTTTGAAGTGGCGAGTCCTGTTGTAGAATCACCTAACCCAAATTTTTTTTTACCGACATTGGATCAAAATCAAAAAGATGTTGTTGAACAGATTATGCCTTTATGTTCCACGGGATTTTCTGTTTCTCTTATAAGTGGTGTAACGGGCTCTGGAAAAACCGAGGTTTATTTAGAGATTATTTCTTCTGTTTTACGTTTGGGAAAACAGGTATTGATTTTGTTGCCAGAGATTTCTTTGGCATCGGCTATTTTAGATCGTTTTCAAAAGCGTTTTGGCGTAAAACCTGCCGAATGGCATTCTTCTCTTTCTGCAGGTATGCGTGAAAAAATTTGGAGACAGATAGCACAGGGGACTATATCTGTAGTTGTTGGGGTGAGATCTGCTCTATTCCTTCCTTTTAAAAAATTAGGTATCATTGTCATAGATGAAGAACATGATATTTCGTATAAGCAGGAAGATGGAATTTTATATAATGCTCGCGATATGTCGATTGTGCGTGGGAAAATTGAATCTTTCCCTGTGATTCTTGTTTCGGCTACTCCATCCATAGAGAGTCGAGTAAATGGGTTATCAGGGCGGTATCATTTTTTTCATTTATCTACAAGATATCATAACAGTGCTTTGCCTCATTTACGGGTAATTGATATGAGGGACCAAGCGGTAGAGCGTGGGAAATTTCTTTCATTAGAAATGCTTAATAGTATAAGAAATACTTTGGAAAGAGATGAGCAAGCGCTACTTTTCTTGAATCGGAGAGGATATGCGCCATTGACTTTATGCCAAGTATGTGGTCATAGGATTAAATGTCCTTATTGTTCCTGCTGGTTGGTAGAGCATCGTTTTAGAAAAAAATTACACTGTCATCAATGTGGTTATGTTGAAGCATATCCGCAATCTTGTGCTGCGTGTGGCACATCTGGGAAAATGATTGCTTGCGGTCCTGGAGTAGAGCGTATTGCTGAGGAAGTTCGTGATTATTTTCCATTGGCGAGAATTTCTATTTTATCTTCGGATTTAGATGGGGGTATTAAAAAGTTGCGATTGCAATTAGAAGCGATTGCTAAGGGAGAATTTGATATTGTTATTGGTACGCAATTAGTTGCAAAAGGGCACAATTTTCCTCGTATGTCTTTGGTTGGGGTTATTGACGGTGATCTCGGTCTTGCTAATGCAGATTTACGATCTTCCGAAAGAACTTTTCAGTTATTATCACAAGTAACAGGTCGCGCAGGACGATTTGGTCTCAAAAGTATTGGTTTGATTCAAGCTTATCAACCAATTCATCCGGTGATGCAAGCGTTGATTTCAGGAGACGCTGATTCTTTCTACGAATCTGAAATTCGTGCAAGAAAAGAAGTTGGATTACCTCCGTTTGGGCGTTTAGCCGCAGTAATTGTTTCAGGGAAAAAATGTCAAGAAGTTAAAAAATATGCATGTAATTTAAAAGAAAAGGCTCCTATGTCGTCTGATATTGTGGTTTTTGGGCCAGCAGAAGCACCTTTGTTTATGGTGCGTGGATTTTATCGTTTTCGCCTTTTAATCCATGGAAAGCGTAATTCTAATTTGCAAAAATTTTTTGCTTATATGTATGATAATACTCCCAAAAAATCAAATTCGTTGCGTGTGCAATTTGATATGGATCCGCAAAGTTTTCTATAAAGATATCGAATTACGTGTAAGCATATGATTTATCTGTACTATTATATTATTTCCCCTTACCTAATTTATTAGGTTTGGGATTAGTAAGGGAATCCGCCATACGCCTAGATGTCTTGATACCTAGTTGTATTCGGTCTGCTCCTTTAGTATATGTCTCTGCCTGTGTTATACTCTTCCAGCCATATGTAGCCATTAAGTCATGTGAGGTCGCTCCCGATTCAAAAGATATCGTAATGCTATCAATGATTGATTGCAAAAAATGAGGATTTGGTTTTAATCTGACGGTTGTATAAAGCATCATCCCCGGTATTGTTTGGTGCCCTAAAAAATAAATTTTTTTAGTGTAGCTTTATATCTTTTATGTGCTATAGATTATTTTCTGGAATGTATTTTATGTGCTATAGATTATTTTCTGGAATGTCTTTAACAATTGTCGTAAGATTTTGGTCCACGTGCGACAATAGTTTGAGGGTTATGTTTGAATATTTAGTATAATGATGGTTTAGAATTGTATATTTATAATATTTTTCCTACTTTATAGTAGGGTAATATATAGTTTGTATTTATTTTGTGATATACGTGTAAATATTGGTAAGCGTGTTTTATTGTTTATTAAAAATCGTTAGTTTTTGTCGGAAATAAGTTCTTTATTTTAAAGGTATTTTATTAATTTATCAATTATTTATTCCTGTTTTTGTTGATTAAAGGATTAGTGTTGGTGTCTCATTCAATTGATCTTTTTGCTGATGTTTTTGGTCGATATTCCCATTCCTTATTTAGTGTGTCTAATGCAGAAGGTGTTTTAGACATTGTATCAGATGATATATCTCGTTTAGAAGCCTTACTCGTGGAATCTTTGGATTTAAGGTCTTTTGTTCAAAATCCTATTTTTTCTATGGAAGAGCGACGGTTAGTCGTAGATGATTTGATCAATAAGGCTAATTTTTGTGTTATAATGGGGAATTTTCTACAACTTTTGGTGGCTAATAAAAGATTGTCAATTTTACCTGCAATAATTAAATCGTTTCGTATGGTTTGCTTGTTCTATCGTAATGAAGTTATTGCTCATGTTAGAACATTTAGCAATTTATCGTTGAATCAGCAAAATAAGCTTAGAGATTGTTTAGAAAAGATGGTTTGTAAGCGTGTTATACTGGATATAGTGGAAGATTCAGCGCTTATCGGTGGTTTTGTTGTGGAGATTGATTCTTATCAGATTGACGCATCTCTGCGTACGAAGTTGTTTAAGCTTGGTTTTATATTGAAAGAGGTTGATTAATGGATATCCATGCTGCAGAAGTTTCTGATATTCTCAGAAAAAGAATTAAGAATTTTAGTAATGATTCTGATTTTTCTGAGATAGGGTATGTCCTGTCTGTTGGGGACGGTATTGCGCGTGTTTATGGTCTGAATAAGATTAAAGCGGAAGAAATGGTACTGTTTGCCTGTGGAGTTTATGGGATGGCTTTTAGTTTAGAAGCCGACAATGTTGGTGTGATTATTTTGGGTTCTGACAAAGATATTTCTGAGGGAGATATTGTAAAACGTACAGGTCGTATTGTTGATGTGCCAGTTGGACCAGAATTGCTAGGCCGTGTCGTGGATGCGCTTGGTAATCCTATTGATGGTAAAGGTCCCATTGAATGTAAGAAAAAGTCTTGTATCGAAGCGAATGCGCCTGGTATTATACAACGTCAGTCTGTATGTGAACCGCTATCAACTGGTATTAAAGCTATAGATGCCCTTATTCCTATTGGACTTGGTCAGCGTGAACTCATAATTGGCGATAGGAAAACAGGAAAAACGTCAATAATTTTAGATGCTTTCTTGAATCAAAAAACTTCTCATGAAAAAAATGTGGAGCGGGATAAAGTTTATTGTATTTATGTTGCGATTGGTCAGAAGCGTTCTTCAGTAGCTCGTTTTGTTAAGGCTTTGGAAGATCGAGGTGCGCTCAGTTACTCCATTGTAGTTGCGGCAACGGCCTCAGATCCTGTTTCAATGCAAGTTTTAGCGCCTTTTACAGGTTGTTCTATAGGGGAGTATTTTCGCGATAATGGATATCATGCTTTAATTGCATATGATGACTTGTATAAACATGCGGTAGCGTATCGTCAGATATCCCTTCTCTTACGTCGGTCACCTGGTAGAGAAGCTTATCCGGGAGATATATTTTATCTGCATTCGCGTTTATTGGAAAGGGCAGCAAAGATGTCGGATGCATTGGGTGGGGGCTCTTTGACAGCGTTGCCTGTGATAGAAACGCAGGTTAATGATGTTTCTGCTTATATCCCGACCAATGTTATATCTATTACAGATGGGCAAATTTTCTTGGAAACAGAATTGTTCTATCAAGGTATTCGTCCAGCTGTGAATATTGGGTTATCAGTTTCGCGTGTTGGTTCTGCCGCTCAAGTTAAGGCTATGAAACAAGTTTCAGGAGCTGTAAAAGGAGATTTAGCTCAATATCGTGAAATGCTTTCTTTTGCGAAGTTTGGTTCTGACCTTGATGTTTCTACTCAGAGCTTTTTGAGTAGAGGAGAGAGGCTTACTGAACTTTTAAAACAGCCTCAATTTTCTCCATTAAAGATGGAAGAACAGGTAGTTATGATATTTTCTGGAGTAAATGGATATCTTGATAAAATTGAAGTTTCTCAGATAGGGAGATTCGAGTCGGGTCTTTTGTCTTATATGCGATCTTCATCCAAAGGTGTTTTAGAGGATATCAGAGAACAAAAAGTTTTAACTGATGATATTAAAAATAAATTGAAGGGTGAAATCGAAGTTTTTTTAAAAGATTTTAATTGAGATTCGGAAGATTATTAGATAATGGCTTCGTTAAAAGAATTAAAAAATCGCATACACTCTGTAAAGGAAACTCAGAAAATAACTGAGGCTATGCAATTGGTTTCAGTAACCAAGTTACGTAGAGCGAAAGAAGCTATTCAAAATGCTTCTTTGTACCAGTCTCATATAAGAGATTTTTTTATCAAATGTGCGGTTGATGAATTTTCTCTAGAAGATCTCTCTCCTCTTATAAGGGGGACAGGTAGAAGTGAAGTGTATCTTTTTATTGTTTGCACGGCAGAAAAAGGATTGTGCGGTGGCTTTAATTCCCAAATAATTCGTTTTGCTCGAGAGCGCATTAGGCAGGTTATTGCGGATAATAAGCAGGTTAAGATTTTGATCATAGGAAGAAAAGGTCATGAGGGATTGTATAAAGAATTTTCTTCTATGATTATTGATAGTGTAGAATTACCTTCTAAAAAAGAAATAGACTTTGCTCAAGCGCATAATATTGCTCAAAAGGTAGTATCTCTTTTTACAAGTAATGTATTTGATGTTTGTTTTTGTATACATTCAGAATTTAAATCAATTATACAACAGATTCCTATTATATCAAAGATAATTCCAGTAGATTTTGTCCGGAATTATAAGGACAAAAAAGAAGAGAATTTATCGATTTATCACTATGAACCCACGGTATATTCAGTATTAGAAAAGATTTTATTTCAGAGTATTTCGGCTCAGATATTTTGGGCTCTTTTGGAAAATAAGGCAAGTGAAATAGGGGCAAGGATTACGGCTATGGATAATGCTACCCGTAATGCAGGTCGGATGGTTGAGCATTTGATTTTATCATATAATCGTCAGCGTCAAATGCGGATTACTACTGATCTTATTGAAATAATTGCAGGTGCAGAGGCAGTATAAGAAATAGATAAAAGGAGAGAGGGTGTCTTATTATGACTAAATCAGAAGCCCAAAATATTGGAAAAATACAACAGATTGTGGGGGCTGTTGTTGATGTTGTTTTTACAGATTCCTTGCCACCAATTTTAGGATCTCTTGAAACAGATAATAAAGATTCTCGTATTGTGCTTGAAGTTGTTCAGCATTTAGGAGAAAAAACAGTGCGATGTATTGCTATGGGTAAAACCGATGGTTTGAGCAGGGGTGATTCTATCATTGATACTGGAAAGCAGATCACTGTTCCTGTAGGAGAAGCTACTTTGGGACGTATCATGAATGTCATTGGAGAGCCTGTGGACGATCATGGGGCTATTCTAACCTCGGAAAGGCGTGCAATTCATCAATTAGCTCCTTCTTATACAGAGCAATCTACAGGATCTAGTATTCTTACAACGGGGATTAAAGTTATAGATCTTATTTCGCCTTACCAAAAAGGAGGGAAAATAGGGCTTTTTGGTGGTGCGGGAGTTGGGAAAACAGTATTAATCATGGAGTTAATCAATAATGTTGCGAAAGCACATGGTGGTTATTCAGTTTTTGCCGGTGTGGGTGAACGTACTCGCGAAGGTAATGATTTATATCGTGAGATGATTGGGTCAAAGGTTAATGTTGATCCAAGCACCAATAATGGTTCTGCGGTGGGTTCGAAGTGTTCTTTAGTTTATGGACAAATGAACGAGTCTCCAGGTGCTCGCGCTCGAGTTGCTTTGACGGGTTTGACGGTTGCGGAGCATTTTCGAGATCAAGGGCAAGACGTTTTATTTTTTATAGATAATATTTTTCGATTCACTCAAGCAAATTCGGAAATTTCGGCTTTGTTAGGGCGTATACCATCCGCTGTGGGCTATCAATCCACTCTTGCTTCAGAAATGGGAGAATTGCAGGAGCGTATCACGACGACTTTAAAAGGTTCAATTACTTCTGTTCAGGCTATTTATGTCCCCGCAGATGATTTGACAGACCCTGCTCCTGCTACGTCTTTTACGCATCTTGATGCTACTACTGTTTTATCGCGTAAAATATCAGAAAAAGGAATTTATCCAGCCGTTGATCCACTTGATTCGAATTCGAATATTTTAGAGGTAGATACCGTCGGGAAGGAGCATTATGATGTTGCACGCAGGGTGCAAGAAATTTTGCAACGGTATAAATCTCTACAAGATATTATTGCAATTCTTGGAATGGATGAGCTTTCAGAGGAAGATAAATTAGTTGTTGCGCGTGCACGTAAGATAGAGCGCTTTATGTCACAGCCGTTTCATGTTGCTGAATCTTTCACAGGGTCGCCAGGTAAATTTGTTTCTTTAGAAGAGACAATCAAAGGATTTAAAGGATTAGTACAAGGTGATTATGATCATTTGCCAGAACTTGCATTTTATATGGTAGGGTCAATAGATGAGGCTGTACAAAAGGCTACAAGATTATCTTCCGATTAATGTGATTGGTTTTTTAGATTTAGAAATTATGGGATATTATGTCTTTAATAAACAGTTTTCATTTTGAATTAGTTTCCCCTAAAAGATGTATTTTTTCTGGAGAGGTTAAGTCTGTTATACTGCCTTCTGAATCTGGTGATATGACAGCTCTCGTTGGGCACTCTGCTGTTTTAGCTACAATGAAACCAGGGATTATTACGGTTTCTCTTTCTTGTGGAGATGCTCATCGTTATGTGGTTATTGGGGGTGTTTGTGATATTATGCCCTCGCGTTGTACGGTTTTGACTGAGACTGTTTTCTCAATAGATCAGGTATGTCTTAAAACATTAGAGAATCGTATGGATGAAACTCGCGATGTTCTTGGTAGTATTTATGATTCTGATCAAAGATCTCAATTGGAACAGTTTTTGGTAGATTTATCTTATTTGTATAGTAGAGTCCGAGACAAAAGTTCTTTGTGATAGCTTGAGATTAAGTTCTATCTTTATTCGATAATGCTCTTATACTCATTTTACTCCTTCAAATTTCGGGATTGACTACAGAGCAAACGTTGGGAAATCAGGAATAAATATATAGGGATGATCGTTTTAAGACATTGATTCTTTTGTATTTTAAGTAATCTACTCAATATTGTGATAGCACAAAATACATCGGGATGCACAGATTTTTAAGTATATAATTTTTTATTTTTGGCAACTCTATTGAGTGTAAAAAGAAAGTTTGAGGATGATAACCGTATCTCATGCTTTGGATGATGGTGGTGCTGACTAAAATCTTGGTGTCTAAATTTAATATGCACTTTATCCCAGATACCCATAATTCTAATTTTATAATAACTAAAAATTGAATTTATTTTACATTCTAATGGTACGGATGGTCGGAATCGAACCGACACTTTGTTACCAAAAACGGATTTTGAATCCGTCGCGTCTACCAGTTCCGCCACACCCGCATATAATTGTTTTACGCACTCATTATATATCAAAAAAACCTTTTTAAGATAGCATTAATGTCATATATTTATTTGTCTAGCAATACTTTTTTATTGTAGATAATTTTTGCAATATTTACAATCGTTTGTATATTTTGATTAAATTCATTGTATCTGGAGTTTGGGATTAGTATTCTCTCAGGATAATGAATGGATGTTTTAAGGGATATGCATTTTGATAAGATCGTATCTTGCGTATGCGTTTTATCATAATTTCTACCTGATTAAAGAGATGGTGTCATAGAAATTATCCATTGGGACTTGTTTTTTGGATCAGATAATAGAGGAAAGAGATTCTTAATGACAAATGTAGTTGTGGTCGGCTTACAATGGGGCGATGAGGGAAAAGGAAAGATCGTTGATTGGCTTTCAGAAAATTCTGATGTGATTGTAAGATTCCAAGGGGGAAATAATGCCGGTCATACTTTAAAAATTAATGATGTTGTTTATAAATTATCTCTTCTTCCTTCTGGTGTAGTTCGTCCTGATAAGATGTCTGTTATAGGAAGCGGTGTAGTAATAGATCCTCATTCTCTTGTTTCTGAACTCGAAAATTTGAAAAGCCAAGGAATTAGTGTTACGCCTGATAATTTGCGTATTGCTAATAATGCATCGTTGATATTATCTATTCATCGAGATCTTGATATGTTGCGAGAAGGCGCTCTTTCCTCTTCTGGTGTCCCGATTGGAACGACGCAAAGGGGTATTGGCCCAGCTTATGAAGATAAAGTTGGCCGACGTGCTATTCGCGTGATAGATTTAACTGATATGGAGCATATTCCAGAAAAGATTGAACAATTATTATTGCACCATAATGCATTGAGATGTTCTTTTGGGAAGAAAGAAGTTTTATGTACAACGATATTAGAAGAATTGATGTACGCAAGAGAAAAAATTCTTCCTTTTATGGATGTTGTATGGTCTCTTCTTGAGCGTGAAACTCGCAAAGGAGCGCGTATTCTTTTTGAAGGAGCTCAAGGTTTTTTATTGGATAACGATCATGGAACCTATCCTTTTGTGACATCTTCAAATACAATATCTGCACAAGCAGCTATTGGATCTGGGGTTAGCCCTAGTTCGTTAGGATATGTTCTTGGGGTGGTGAAAGCTTATACAACGCGTGTCGGAGAGGGGCCTTTCCCTACTGAATTAAAAAATGAAATTGGTGATTTTTTAAAAGAAGTTGGAAAAGAATTTGGTACGGTTACTAATCGACAACGTCGTTGTGGTTGGTTGGATTTAGTATCAATACGTCGTTCTATTATTATTAACGGAGTTAAAGGGATAGCTTTAACAAAACTGGATGTGCTTGATGGGCTTGATGAATTAAAAATTTGTATAGGATATCGGATTGATGGTCGTGAAGTAGATTTTTTACCTGATGATTCTATATATCATACTCGTTTTGAGCCTGTTTATATGGTATTAGAAGGATGGAGTCAGTCTACCTATGGTATACGTAGATGGTCTGATCTCCCTGAAAAAGCTGTTAATTACATCCGAAAAATAGAAGAAATACTGGGCATTCCAGTAGCCTTGCTATCCATTGGTCCGGAAAGACACAATACCCTTATTATGTCTAACCCATTTGAAAATTAGAGTTTTTTTTTCGTATCAATTTTTTCAATTGATATATTGAAAATAGTAGAAATGTGATAAATGGTGGATTTTGTATTAGTAATTCAACGTGCTGTGGATAATTTGTCTGAGAATACTCCTGAAATGCGTTCTCATATATATGAACGTGCTCGGGTTGCTGTTTCTCGTCAATTAGAATCTATGAATCCACGTACTCCCAGAGATATTTTAGAGCGTCAATTGAGTAAACTGGAGAAGGCTATTCTGCAGGTAGAGAGAAAGAATAAAAAATTTCCGCGCGCCTTAGATAAAGATAGAGTATTACTCGCTCCTAAGAGTCATGTTAATTCTAAGAAAAATGTTTTTCTTACATCTCGTTTAACATCTATTTCGTCTATTTTGCGTAATCGTAAGCGTAAAAGGACAGTAGATATCGTTTCTACTAAAGGAAACAAAAAAACAACAACTCATCGTCCCTATCAATTGAGGGATATTTTGCATTTGTCAAGTAACGTGCAGCAGGGATCTAATGCACAGATTCTCTCAATGGAATCTATCGAATATAATAAAAATCGTTTGAGAAGGGATAAGTTGTTAAGGAAATTTTCTGTTTCATCTAGTCGTTCAATATTTTTTTTACTACAGAGCTATTTTTCCAATAAAATACGTGTATTTATATCTTTTTACACGGCATTATTGGAATATCATTTTTTCAAACAGTCTGTTTTTTTGGTTGTTTTCTTAGGAATGATGATGGGATTATCTTATTCGTTTTGGCAAAATAAAGTAAGTTTCTCGCATATTTTAGAGAACAAAATATTAAATAGAGATAGTGACAATAAGAAAGTATTGCATGCCTTAGGCAGTCGTCCAAAAATAACTCGTAGATTGTTAGCAAATGGATCTGAAGTTGATATGGGAACAGCGATTTCTTCGCCTATTAATTCGTCGAATACTAGTAATGTTTTCTTTAAAAACCATATAGATAGTAACGATCAAGCTGTTTCTCATATCTTAGAAAGAAAAAAATCAGGGACAGAAAATCCTATTGATGAGGATGGTAGGGTTTTTATTAATCAAGGTTCTGGAAGATCTTCTATCTTCGCGGGAAATATATTTTGGTCACTACAAAAAGAAAAGACTCAAGGATTAAAGGGTTTAGTGATCAAGGGGGATATCCCAACTATCAATAATGCATTTTCAGCATCGATTACCTTAAAATGTAATGCTGATATAGCTTTATCAGTGACGCACTTGATGGAAATAACCTTTTCTTTCCCTAAAGAAAGTCAGAATAGTATTGTAGATCTACGACAAATATCTATGAGAAAAACGGAGAATAGTCCAAGTATTTTAATTGATTCTAATATTTTTAGAATTTCTAAGAATTCTTATTTAATTTCTTTGAAGGGGGATGCAGAAGATTTCTTAAGAAATTCGAAGATTTTAGAAGAATATCGGTGGATAGATATTCCGATTACATATCATAGTGGTCAAAAGATAACTTTGACTATAGATAAAGGAAAAGTAGGTTCAGATGTTTTTAAATCTGCTGTCATGGACTGGAAAGATCATTCTAAATAATAAACTACTCTTTGATAGGGATTGTCATCTTCATAATTTTTTTATGTATTAGCTTCTAATTTTTGCAATGTGTTTATTGGGAATTAGGGGAGAGGGCGGAAGAAGATGACTCTGTTTGTTTTTGTACTGATGCTTGTACCTTTTCAAAGGCACGTGCTTCTATTTGTCGTATGCGTTCACGACTGACTGCGAATTCAGAAGATAAGTTCTCAAGTGTCGAAGGATTTTCATTCAGGCGTCGCGCCTCAAAGATTCTTCTTTCACGGGGATTTAATGTAGACATGGAACGTGTTAACATGTTGCGACGATTTTTTCGTTCTTCTTTGTCGATAAGAGTTTGTTCTTGGCTATCGTGATTATATACAAGTAAATCTTGCCATTGGCTAGAATCTTTGTCTGAAGAATTCATCAACACATTGAGAGACTCATCTCCAGATAAACGACAATTCATGGAGATTACTTCTGCTTCTGAAACATTGAGTTTAGTGGCGATTTCGACAACTTGTTCGGGCTTTAAATTGGTGTCGTTTACGGCTTGAAGACGTCCTTTTAGACGACGCAAATTAAAGAAAAGACGTTTTTGATTAGCTGTCGTACCTATTTTAACTAATGACCATGAACGCAGAATATATTCTTGTATTGCCGCTTTAATCCACCAGATTCCATATGTAGCAAGACGAAAACCACGTTCCGGATCAAATTTTTTAACAGCTTGCATCAATCCTATATTCCCTTCAGATATGACTTCGCTGATAGGTAATCCATAACCACGATAACCCATTGCAATTTTCACAACAAGCCTTAGGTGGCTTGTCACTAATTTGTGAACAGCGTTTAAATCATGGTGTTCATGGTATCTTTTTGCCAGCATATATTCCTCTTGCTTTTCTAGCATAGGAATTTTTTTTATTTCGTGAATATAGCGCCTTAGCCCAATTTCACCATCTATCATTATTGACATGTTTCTGCGGCTCATGAGACTATTTTATTCCTTATTGCATCCAAGTGGTTTTTTTTACTATCATGGTTTACATATGCATTATATTTTATTGGGGAAATATTAAACATTAATTTTATAATCAAAACTTAACAAGTTTTATAAATGGTTCAATTTTCTTTTAGTTCTTTTATTACGTTTGACATATCTTCAGGAATAGGTGTTTTAAAGTTCATATCTTTGTTTTTACAGGGATGAGTAAAAGACAAAGAATACGCGTGTAATGCCTGTCGTGCAAGAGATAAAATGGCACTTTTTGTACTATGATTAACGATATTTTCTTTAGTTTTAAAACCTTTGCCATACAGAGGATCGCCAATGATCGGATATCCCTTATGCGCCATATGCACGCGAATTTGATGAGTTCTGCCCGTTTCTAAATCACATCTCAATAAGGATGCTGCGAAATTAGAGTTTTTATTATATATTTCTACTGTTTGATAACGAGTTACTGCTCTATCTCCTGTTTTATCTTCTATTCTTTTTACAGCTCGTCGTAGTCGATTCGATTTGCATCGTCCTAATGGAGCATTAATTGTGCCGGAATCTGGAGATGGTACTCCCCATACCATTGCATAATAAGAACGTTTTAGTCCCATATGAAGCCCGTGATCAGCAAATTGTTCAGATAATCTTTGATGCGCGATATCATTCTTTGCTACTACCATCGTTCCTGTTGTGTCTTTATCTAACCTGTGTACGATTCCAGGGCGCTTGATGCCATTGATGCCAGAGAGATTATTATTGCAGTGATGTAGAAGTGCATTGACGAGGGTTCCTGTCCAATTTCCGGGAGCAGGATGTACTACAAGTCCCGCTTGTTTATTGATAACGATTATATCGTCATCTTCATATAGGATATCAAGAGGGATGTTTTCTGCGGCAATATTTAATTGTTGTAATTGAGGAACATCAATAAAAAAACTCTCTCCAGGGACAACCTTTCGGCTTGGATTTATTGAAACTACGCCATTGATGCTGATAGCACCGTTGAGGATGAGTGTTTTAACATATGATCGCGAAAATTTTTCTTTTAAATTAATAGCTAACCATCTATCTATTCTTCCCTCTGCCTCATTATTGGCTAATAATGAAATTTTCATAGGAAGACAATTGTCTGATGCTGTTTGCATGATTTTCCGTTTAGCTTAATGTACTACAAAATCAGTTAATGGGTATTTTAAGAGTCTGATAAAATGGTATTACGTAAATTCATATGGTTCTAATTTATCAAGAAAATCCAGTTGATTCAATGACTTTAAAATCCTTTATAACAATAGGTTGATCAATTAATAAATTTCTGTATTGACATATATTGCTATCAGTTTTCTTAAGTTTGAAATATCCAATACATATTTCATACTTTCACATTTTTTGAACCACCTGAGAAACACATCGTCATAAGGAAAGAGTCTCATTAAAAATATTAGAACAGTTTTTTTGAACACCATTAGAATCAGAAAGAGTATATCTTTTGCCTCTTAGTGTCCAACAATCATGTTTCTTTTCGATATAAAAAAGGTTATAAGACGCATTTTTTTTGTGACAAGCTGCTGCGATTCCTACGACAGGTATCAATTTTTTCGCACCGTCTATCCAATGGAGACTATTACGATGTGTATGCCCGTGCAGCATTAATTCTGCCCCTTCACGCAAAATCATATCTTTAAATCTTTTTATTCCAAACATACGATTGTATATAGTACTTGTATCTAAAAAAGGTGGATGATGCATCATAACCACACGGAAAAGCCCCTCTTTTTTTGCTTTTCGTAACAATTTAGAGGTGTCATGATCTTGTTCTTGCCCGAAATATCCATTAGCGCTAAAGGGTGGAGTCGCTATTGCAGTTGAACATCCAATTAAAGCAATATTGTTACGTACACGTAAGTAAGGAAACTGTTTTTTTTCTATAGGTGGAGTGTCTCCAGCAATATAGTCGCTCCATGCGCGTAAGGATTTTTTCTTTGAGCTATTCGTATAGGCGTCATGATTCCCTAGAACAATTGATATATCGTGAGGATTTACGATATTTTTAAGCCAATGTATAGCTTCGGATATTTCCTGATTAGTTGTCATATTGACAATATCGCCTGTAATAGCAAGATGGTTAATATTATGTGACAAAATATCATTGACTAATAAATCAACCATTGTATGAGAAAAATATTTTTTTCGACCGAAATGCCAGTTTGCTAATCCGATAATCCTTTTCAAAGATAATTCAGAAAAAGATAGGGGACAGCTAATATGAATATCCGATATATGTGCCAATACAAACATACCGACAGTATACCTTTTTGTGATCTTTGGTAAACAATTATAATGAAAAATTTATAGCATTAAATTATTAGTGGTTTATGAGATGTTTTTTATTCTTCTTTCCCACCATTCAAAATGAGATAATAGGTGGCTATGTATATGAAAAATAGTATGCATAAGCAATATTGACTCTGAGTGAACAGACATATGTAAAATAAATCTAATTGACTAAACCTATCATGTTCTAATTACAATTGATTTTAATATGTATGATAAGTTTAATTTTTTTAATTGAAATAAATAGAATGGTTTAGTCCATTGGAATTAGGTAATGCTTTTTATGACATGTGTTAAGCATATAATAATTGAAAATGATGTGGAAAATATGCGGTTTGATCGTTGGTTTAAGCTTCATTATCCGCATATTAATTTTGGAAATCTTCAAAAACTTTTACGATCTGGTCAAATAAGGTTAGATAAAAGGCGTGTTAAATCTAATGATCGGGTACAATCTGGGCAAGTAGTACGAATTCCACCTATTATTGATGTTTTAGATCATGCGACAGAAAAAAGATATTCTCTCGATTCATCGGTTGATTTTTTAAAAAACTCGGCATTTTTAAAGAATATTTTGCTTTACGAAGATAATAAGCTTTACATATTTAATAAGCCTCCAGGGATTTCTGTCCAAGGTGGTTCAGGTGTTACTTATCATATCGATGGTTTTTTAAAATCTTGGTCGGATTCCAAGGGACAAAAACCACGTCTGATTCATAGGCTAGATCGGGAAACTTCTGGAATACTTGTTGTGGCTCGTACGCGTGCAGCAGCTCAAAGTCTTACGGAATCTTTTCGGATGCGTAGAATTAGGAAGATATATTGGTCATTAGTGAGGGGCGTTCCTCAAAATAAAAAAGAATGTATTTCTGGCTGGTTATTTAAAAAAGCTAAAATTGGTGGGGATTATGTGCAAGTAGTAGATCAAAATGAGAAGGGAGCTCATTATGCAATTTCTCATTTTAAAGTCATTGATCGTTTTGAATACAAATTTTGCTGGTTGGAAATGCAACCTTATACAGGGCGTACACATCAATTGCGTGTCCATGCCCTTCATGTAGGACACCCGATTGTAGGGGATAAAAAATATCGTATCAATGATTCTAAGGAAATCTTTTCTAATCATATCCAAAATAAATTGTATCTTCATGCCCGTTATATAGATTTTCCTCATCCTGAAGGAGGGAGATTGCAAATAACAGCTCCGTTGCCTGTACACATGGCTAAAACATGGGATTCCTTTGGCTTTAAATATAATCAAGATATAGACATCAAACGCTTGTGATCAATTATATAGTTTAGCTTTATATATGGGTGGCAGGCTCTAATTCTTTATAAAAACATGAACAAAATCATTTCTTTTGCGAGATGTAGAAAAGAATTTGGAGTGGTTCTTCCGTTGTGTAGTGTAATCTTTGAGCTAGCTATTTAAAATCGTTTGGACGAAGTGTTCGCTAAGAGTATTGTTATCATCTTTTATATTATACTCGTATTTTATGATATGAGTGAAGTTCTATTGTAGAGGAAAGATATCATTATACAGAACTCGATTTTTGAGCAAAGACATGCCTTTTACCAACATGATCTGCCTTGCTAACCAGTCCTTCTTGTTCCATACGTTCAACTAGTAGTGCGGCACGATTGTAACCTATTTGTAATCGACGTTGAATAAAAGAGGTTGAGCATCTTTGATTGTTTATTACTAAATCAGTAGCTTTCTCATAGAGGTTATAGCGTTCTTTCTTTGCTTCCGATTCACGTTCAATATTAGTGCTATCCTTACTGTTATCAGTGGTAACAGTATTGAGATATTCGGGGCATCCTTGTTTTTTCAGATGTTGGACAACTTTTTCAATTTCAATTTCAGATACTAGTGGGCCATGTACACGTTGAACACGTCCTCCTCCAGACATGTAAAGCATATCTCCTTGTCCAAGAAGTTGTTCTGCTCCATGTTCGCCTAAGATGGTGCGGCTGTCAATTTTTGAAGTTACTTGAAATGATATGCGGATAGGAAAGTTTGCTTTAATTGTGCCAGTAATCACGTCGACAGAAGGTCTTTGTGTAGCCATAATTAAGTGGATACCTGCTGCGCGTGCCATTTGTGCCAACCGTTGAATAGCTCCTTCAATTTCTTTGCCCGCAACCATCATCAAGTCTGCCATCTCATCAACGATAATGACAATATAAGGCATAGGTCGCATATCATCATTAGGACATTCTTCTGATTTTTGTTTATCCATAGCTATAATACGCTCATTATAGCTCTTGATATTCCGTACAGATAGTTGGGACATTTTACGATATCGTTCTTCCATCTCACGTACTGCCCATTTTAAGGCCATAACAGCTTTTTTAGGATCAGTGACAACAGGGGTTAAAAGATGTGGGATGCCATCGTAAACAGATAATTCCAACATTTTAGGATCTACCATGATCATGCGACATTCATCGGGGTGTAGACGATAGAGCAAAGACATAATCATTGTATTGATAGCAACAGATTTTCCAGACCCAGTAGTTCCAGCTACAAGGATATGGGGCATTTTTGCAAGATCGGCTATAACAGATTCTCCACCAATAGTTTTTCCAAGGCACAAAGCTAAATCGGCTTTGGAGTAGGAGAAGGCTCGAGATTCGATTATTTGGCGAAGATAAACAGTTTCTCGATTGTCGTTGGGGAGTTCTATGCCGATGGCATTACGTTTAGGTATGACGGCAACACGAGCCGACAAAGAAGACATTGAGCGCGCAATATCGTCGGCTAGTCCTATCACTCTAGATGATTTAATGCCTGGCGCTGGCTCAAATTCATACAAGGTTACTACAGGCCCTGGATTAACATTGACAATTTCTCCCTTAATGCCAAATTCTTCAAGAACATTTTCCAATAATCCAGCATTTTTTTCAAGGTATTCATGAGTTGTCCTTTGAAAGGAAATGTTTGATTTTTCTTGTAAAAAAGATGAACATGGTTGTTCATATAATTGTATTTCCGCATCAATTTTTTGTGCATTACCTTGCGTTATACTCGTAGTCATTTTTTCAGAAGACAAAGATTCTTGATGGGCAGAATTCGTGGCAAATTTTTTTGGATTTTTTCTTATGATAGGAGTGGTGGGCTGATGAGTAGTGGTATTTCCCCCATCATATGCGTTTTCTGGAATTCTGAATATTTGTGGAATAAGATCTGTGTTGGTTGAAGACTTTTCTGCTAATTGTAATGAATTGGATACATGCTGTTGTTGGTTGTTTAAAGGGATAGAGGGGATAGGTATGGAAAATCCCTCAAAAAAAGCAGAATCTGATAACCAAGACACTGTACCACGATTTTGACTCATTTTGTATGGAGTGTCACTTACTGTATCCGTTATTTTTGTTTCTTCTGAAGAGAGTTGTACTTCTTCTTTTTGTGTCTTTTGTTCGAAATGAGAGTTATCTTTGTTTACAAGATGTAATTCATAAGATGTCTTTTGCGATTTGAATTGGTCGGCAATAGAATCTTGATTCATCATAAATTGAGTTTTTAAATTAACAAGAGAGCTGGTTGACTGGAGAGATTCTTTCGTTGATTGTTCGGGAAGATAATTACTAATATTATAATGTTCTACTTTTTTGGACTTTTGTACTGTGGAATAGTTATGGTATTGATTGATATTATTTTCAGGCGTACGCGTGAAACGCACGTTAGGACCGAGAAGGAATGCCTCGTGCCATGGTGGGAGAAAGCGTTTAATATCCACGTGTTTATGTGAAATATTAGGCCAATGCGAGTTGTTTTTTTTTGAACACTTCATATTTGTCACTACGGTTAATTTTTTCTTTCCAAATGACAATAGTAAAAATCGGTTAATAATTTACTTCCGGAATGCAATCTAGTTAGTTTAATAATATAAAATATTTCATAGTCTATAATTTCAATAAGTTAATTTTATGGAGTGATTGATATTGCTGAATTTTATAGAGGAAGAAAAGAAATAATTTAGTAGTAAGTTGACCTTAATGTTGATCTTGCTAGAATCGCTAGAAAGGAAAACAATAACAAGATTTCTTGGGCTTTGAGGGCAGGTCCTAGATTGTTTTTTGTTGTATTATCAAACATTTCCTGAAAGAATAATACGTTTGTACCTTTAATAAATTCCATTAATCATCAGGGTTATTTATACATTATCATAGATTTAAAGGTAAATTATTTTCCAACGAGTTATGAAATATGATTTTGATAGGAATTTTCTTCAAGTATCATTTGCTTGATTAAGATTATAAAGATATTCGGAGGCAAAAAGTATGTTCCAGTCTTTTGAGGTTCAATCATCGTCCCAAAAATCATTTGAGAGGATAAAAAATCTGCGATCGTGTTTTGATCAATTAGGAATAGATGCTTTTCTTATTCCACGTGCAGATGAATATAGGGGTGAATTTGTATCTTCAGGTTCCGAAAGACTCGCTTGGATTTCTGGTTTTACAGGATCAGCGGGAATAGCGGTTGTATTGCGCCAGGAAGCTTTTATTTTCGTAGATGGACGTTATGTTTTTCAGGTAGAACAGGAAGTTGATACAACATTATTTACGATAAAAAATATTATAATTGAACCACTGCATGTATGGATATTAGATAATGCTTTATCGGATCTTCGTTTGGGATTGGATTCACGATTGCATTCAATTTCTGAAGTTGCTTTGTTGCAAAAATCGTTGGATAAAACAGGGGGGATTATAGTTGATTTACCTTATAATCCTCTTGATCGTTTGTGGGAAGATCGTCCGCATCCATTGCATCATAAGATTGCAATCCAAGATATAGCTTATGCAGGAAAATCATCTCAAGAAAAGATTCGCGATATTTGTAAGAATCTGAATGAAAAGCAGGTCGCAGCAGTTTTAATCTGTGATCCTTCTTCTGTTGCATGGATTTTTAATATTCGCGGGTTTGATATTTCATGTGCACCGTATCCGTTGTCGCGAGCTATTTTATATGCCAATGGAAAAGCTGATATTTTTATCGACAAGCAGTATATTAATGAAGAATTAAGAGTTTTTTTATCTGCAGTAGCAGTGCCGTTAGATATGGATATGATTGATTTGCAATTAATTACTTTGGCGCGAACTAATAGGCCTATTCTTATCGATCCCACGTGGATTCCTTATCGCTTTTTCAAGGTAATTTCTCAAGAAAATGGAGTTGTTGTTGAAGGTCCAGATCCTTCTTGTTTATTGCGTGCAGTTAAAAACAAAGTTGAGATTGAAGGCATGAGACTAGCGCACATTCAAGATGGTGTCGCGATGGTTTGTTTTCTTTCTTGGCTTGATTCGCGTAATTTAGGGACAATCACTGAAATTGATGTTGTGAAAAAGTTAGAGAATTATCGTGAAGAAATAGGCCGTAAGATGCATAATCCCCTTTTAGATATTGCCTTTAACACAATAGCTGCTTCTGGCCCAAATGCTGCGATTATTCATTATCGAGTGACTACGCAAAGCAATCGTATCTTGCAAGGCAATGAGTTGTTTTTATTGGATTCTGGGGCGCAGTATGTCAATGGCACAACGGATATCACGAGAACAATAGCTATTGGTCATGTGGACCATGAGAAAAAGTATTATTTTACCTTGGTCTTAAAAGGAATGATTGCTCTTTCGAATGTGATATTCCCTCCAAAAACACGTGGCTGTGATTTGGATAGTATAGCACGTCTTTTTTTGTGGAAGGCAGGCGTAGATTTTGCTCATGGTGTTGGTCATGGGATTGGTTCTTTTTTGCCGGTTCACGAAGGACCTCAAGGTATTTCTAGAATGAATCAACAGCCACTTCTATCCGGTATGATTCTTTCGAATGAGCCTGGTTATTATAAATATAATGATTTTGGAATTCGTATTGAAAATGTTCTCTGTGTTACTGATCCGATAAAAATTGATGGTGGTGAGTGTTTGATGCTTGGTTTTAACACGCTTACTCTTTGTCCAATAGACCGAAGGCTTATTCTTGTTGAATTGCTGACCAATGAGGAAAAGAAATGGCTTAATGATTATCATAGCCGTGTATATAAAACTCTTATGCCATTGATAGATGATCCAAAAGTTTTATCATGGTTGTTATCTGCGACTTTACCAATTTGATAAAATTGTGTTTTTAATCTGCTGCAAGTCATGGTTTGTGCAAATCAATATCATGCCAAATATTCTCGAGGCTTGAAACTAAATGTTCTATATCGGAATCGGTATGCAAAGGAGTAAGTGTGACACGTAATCGTTCTTTTTTTCTTGCAACGGTTGGATAGTTAATTGGTTGGATATAAATACCAAATTCTTTGAGTAAAACATCAGATATCCATTTGCACTTTTGAGAATCGCCGACCATTATTGGGATAATGTGACTTTCATTTGGAATGCAAGGAATAGCCTTTTTTTCTAGGGTTTCGCGGAGATTTTTGACACGTTTTAGATAAACATTTCGTTCGCAAACATGTTCTTTGAGGTATTGGATTGAGGTTATGGCAGCGTTAGCAATGGCTGGTGGTAAGGATGTGCTAAAAATAAAACCAGAAGCAAAAGAGCGTATGAAGTCACATAAACTGGCAGAAGCTGCGATATATCCACCAAATGCGCCAAATCCTTTTGCAAGAGTACCTGATATTACGGTGATTCGATCCATAATTCCTTCGCGCTCAGATATTCCTGCGCCTCGTTCCCCGTGGATTCCAACAGCGTGCACTTCATCTATATAAGTTATAGCGTGATATTTATCGGCAAGATCGCATATTTTTTTAATAGGAGCGATATCTCCATCCATTGAATAAATAGATTCGAAAATAATCATTTTCGGGGTGGAAAGGCTTGTTGCCGCAAGATGTTTTTCGAGATCATCGAGATCATTGTGTTTCCATATAACTTTTTTACACCGAGCTTTCTGAATGCCCTCAATGATAGAGGCATGATTATGAGCGTCGGAAAAACATACTATATTATCGATATGAGAGCAGAGGGTTCCGATAGTAGCCCAATTTGCAGTATAGCCTGAATTAAATATAAGAGCAGATTCTTTGCCATGAAGATCAGATAATTCTTTTTCGAGCATAACATGATAATAATTTGTTCCCGCGATATTTCGGGTTCCTCCGGCTCCAATGCCGCAATTTTCAAAAGTTTTTTTGGCGCTTTCTATGACTTTTAGGTTTTTTCCCATTCCAAGATAATCGTTAGAACACCATATGGTCACTTTTTTGGATCCTTCGGCTGAATTATGGGTCGCATAAGGAAAGCGGCATGGATCGTATGCAAGTTCTGTAAAAACACGATAGCGTTTTTCACGATGTAAATAGTTGATTTGATCTTTGAAAAATTTTTCAAAATCCATTTTGATTTCTTCTCCCTTTAGAAATCCTGAGAATATGCTGTAGCTATTTTCTAGGATTAATGTAAATCAAATGTTTGTTGATATTTAAAATCAAAACAACCTAATAAGATCAAGTATGTAGATTAAAAAGATTGAGTCTTTTAGAGCAATACAATGGGATTGTTCTTTGTTATAGTAAATTATTTTGCAAAGTGGTTTTGCGTTATATAAAGGGCAACAGCTGCGGCATTTGATACATTGAGAGATTTGATGATGCCGGGCATATTAAGATGAGCTATAGAGGTTGCTGTTTCTTGGGTTTTTTGACGCAATCCTTTTCCTTCGGCTCCTAAAATAAGAGCTATTTTATCACTTTTAATCTCTTTTTCCAAGGGGTTATTGCTCTCAGAAGAGAGTCCTATTGTTTGAAATTGCCACGCATGTATTTTGTGTAAGGCGTCTGTGAGGTTGCCAATCCTAATGTATGGGATATGTTCTAATGCACCTGAAGCAGATTTAGCGAGAACCGCTGATTCGCTGGGACTGTATCGTCTGGTTGTAATGATTCCACCGCATCCAAAGGCGACAGATGATCGTAATATAGCACCTACGTTATGGGGATCATTGATATGATCTAATATGATGATCAGCTGACTGTTTTGAATTGTATCAAGTGTTGGAGAAGACAAAGGAGTGGTTTCTAGTGCAAGTCCTTGATGAACAGCTTCTTTCCCCACAATTTGGTCTATTGTTGATGGTGATACTATCTTAACAGGAAAAGGATGGGGGCGATTAGCATCCCAATTTAAACGTGTTAAAGAATTACGCGTTGCTAGTAATTGGAAGATTTTCCTTTGGGGATTATTGAGTGCTGCCCCTACGGTATGAATTCCATATAAAAATAAATTGTTGGCTTGGGTTATGTGTTTGTTTTGCAATGTATCTTTTTGATTAATTAATTGTATTTTTTTTCTGTCACGGTAATTTCTACGCAGTTTAGCATAGTGTGAATCTTTCGGAGAAGATATTTTATTATTTTTGTTAGGAGGCATTAATTTCATAATTGTATTGTCCTCTGAAGGGGTTTTTGTTTGAACTATCATAGTGTATCCATGATAGAAGTATTTTAGTACATTGATTTTGGATATTAATGTTTTTTAAAAAAGAATTTGATCATTTTTATATGTTGTCTTGACAGTGATGAGCTTAGAGACCATAAGATTATTTAGTACGGTATATTTGATGTGGTGTATAGTAGGAGGGATGCCCGAGTGGTTAAAGGGGGCGGACTGTAAATCCGTTGGTTTATCCTACGTCGGTTCAAATCCGACTCCCTCCACCATTATTCCATTTTTTCTATGTGCGGGTATAACTCAATGGTAGAGTAGCAGCCTTCCAAGCTGAGTATGCGGGTTCGATTCCCGCTACCCGCTCCATGTTATTCTATATTTTAGCTTTGCTATTATAGATTGACTGTTTATGTGAAATGGTTATTTTATCCATTATTGAATTTTAATTTTTTAGAGTTGAGATAGGGGTGCCATAGATATGCCGTTTCTTTCTAACATTTTTCGTAGTGCGAATCCTTCCGCTACCATTGCTGCAGCGCAAAAGGTACGTGGTTTATTGTCTAGGGGTATTAGTGTATTGAGTCTTACGGTAGGAGAGCCTGACTTTGATACGCCGGAAAATATTAAGCATGCTGCTGTACGTGCTATGGAAAGAGGTGAGACAAAGTACACTCCTGTGGCAGGCATATCTCAGTTGCGAGAAGCAATAGTTGAGAAGTTTAAGAGAGAGAACAATCTTCATTATACATCGGATCAAATTATAGTTGGCGCTGGCGCCAAGCATGTTATTTTTAATGCTTTGATGGCTACAATTAATCCGGGTGATGAAGTATTGATTCCTAAGCCTTATTGGGTTTCGTATCCTGAGATGGTAGCGCTTTGTGGGGGTACATCTGTTTTCATTGATACGAAACAAGATGATAATTTTCAAATTTCTCCTGAGAGCCTTGAGCGAGCTATTACTCCCAAAACGAAATGGTTGATTTTAAATTCTCCTTCCAACCCTTCTGGGGCAGTCTATTGTGAGAATAGATTGAAGGTTTTGGCTGACGTACTAATCAGGAATCCGCACGTTTGGATTATATCTGATGATATTTATGAGCATATTATTTATGGCAATGGTCAGTTTAAAAATATTGTAAACGTTGAACCATCTTTGTATGAACGCACTCTAGTTGTAAATGGTGTTTCTAAAGCATATGCGATGACTGGCTGGCGAATTGGTTATGCTGCTAGTGTGTCAGATTTGATTAAATCAATGGTTTTTTTTGCAGGGACAACAGACATCGGGAGCTTGTTCTATAGCGCAATGGGCAGCTGTTGAAGCTCTTAATGGGACGCAAGACTTTATTTTGAAAAATAAGAACATTTTCGAATATCGTCGAGATTTTTGCGTATCTCAATTGAACGGAGTTCCGGGTATAAGATATAGGATCCCTGATGGTGCTTTTTATTTGTACCCGTCGTGTAAGGATCTGATTGGGAAGAAAGCTCCTTCTGGGAATATTATAAAAACAGATCTAGATTTTGCAAATGAACTTTTGGAGGCGGAACGAGTGGCCGTAGTTCAGGGTTCGGCTTTCGGTTATGGCCCAAGTATTCGTATTTCTTATGCAGTATCCAATGCTATTTTAGAAGAAGCGTGTACACGGATCAAAAGATTCTGTTGTTCTTTAAAATAAAAATATTTTTGTGGTATAGCATTGGTGTCTATGCTCTTATAGATACGTGTTTTTTATTTGATTCACTAGGCAAATAAAGGAGCAAGGGTATGGGTCAGATGTTTCTTGATTCATAGCGTTTGGAACTTGACATCTTTCAGATGCTAATTGTTAGTATTCGTTGTGAAGATCGTTTTTAATTTTCGTTTTTTTGTTTACTTTAAATGAGAATGTTTTTTTTCGTATTATAGTAATATTGACAAATGGGGTACATCTAAGCCATAACTGTTATTCGCGGGCTAGACGTGATTTTTTCGCGGGGTTCTGTATGGTGAAATTATCGCAGTAGTGGTGAATTTAATTTCTTCTGTTGAATCTCTTTAAAACTTGTTTCTTTACATGTTGGGTGTGGGATGGCTAGAATTTCAGCTTTCCTCTTCCATGGTTTGGTAATTTTTTATCGTTGTATTGGAATGAGCCATAGTGTATTTTATCGTTGTATTGGAAAGAGCCATAGGATAGTTTTTGTATTTGTTGTCGTATTGGAATGAGCCATAGGGATGGTTTTTTCCTTTTTGTTGAAATGAAGTTATTGAGTGTTTAGGTGGCAAACTTTATAATCAGTTAGATTATAAATTTTTTGAATGATACAAAATCGTTTTTGATACTAGAATTCATTTTCTTTTGGTAGTTTTGTCATTCATTCCCCTTTGAAATTTGAATCAACTGTTATTTGCGTATTTGCATTGTAGCTTGATCACTAAGCACTAGTATTTGAAGTATGGAAAATCGTTATATGAATATTTTTGAAGATATTCCTCAAGTTATAGGAGATGCACTTTCTGAACGAGGGTATGTTAATTTAACAGCAGTTCAGAAGGCTGTTCTGGATCCTAATTTGAGGGATAAGGATATTTTGGTTTCTGCTCAAACAGGCTCTGGAAAAACTGTAGCCTTTGGATTGGCATTAGCTTCTAATCTCCTTGAAGGAAAGGATCGTTTCGGTCCTGCAGCTGCTCCTCTTGCACTTGCAATTGCTCCTACGAGAGAATTAGCTATGCAAGTTGGGCGTGAGCTGGAATGGCTTTATGCGAAAACAGGGGTTGTCGTTTCGGTGTGTATTGGAGGTGTTAGTTTACATCGTGAACGTCGGGATTTGCAAAATGGATCGCATATTGTTGTCGGGACGCCGGGTAGGTTATGTGATCATATTCGGGGTAAGGGCTTAAATATGTCTCATCTCAAGGCTGTTATCCTTGATGAAGCTGATGAGATGCTTGATTTAGGTTTTCGTGATGATATAGAATTTATCCTTGATTCTTCTCCAGAGAAGCGGCGCATGTTAATGTTTTCTGCTACTATCTCCTCTGCTATCACGACGTTAGCTAAGAATTATCAAAAAGATGCCGTGCGTATTAATATAGCTAGTGAGAACCGTCAACATAGTGATATAGATTATCGTGCAATTTTGGTATCGTTAAGTGATCGTGATAATGCTATAGTTAATCTATTGCGCTATTATGAAGCAAAGAATGCAATCGTATTTTGTTCTACGCGTGCATCTGTATCGCGTTTTACTAGAGTATTAGGAGAACATCTGTTTCAGGTTGTGGCTTTGTCAGGAGAATTAAGTCAACAGGAGCGTAGTAATGCGCTTCAGATGATGCGTGATGGGAGGGCTCGAGTATGTATAGCAACAGATGTTGCTGCGCGTGGTATTGATTTGCCAGACCTTGAAATAGTTATTCATGCTGAATTATCATCTAATCCCGAGAATTTATTGCATCGGAGCGGTCGTACAGGTCGAGCGGGGCGCAAGGGAGTAAGTGTTTTTGTTGTCCCTCAAAATATGCAACGTCGTGCTGAGCGTTTGTTTAAAGAAGCTAATGTTTCTGCTACTTGGGAATCGGCTCCTTCGGTAGAGGCAATAATGGAGCGTGATTCTCAAAGAATGCTTCATAATCCATTGTTGATAGATCCTATCCAAGGGGATGAGAAAAAGTCGATTGGTGATTTGTTGGCAAAACATGATCCTGAAAAAATAGCAGCTGCTTTTCTGCGCCTTAATCGTGCAGGAATGTGTCCTCCAGAAAAAATAAAGGCTGTTTCTTTGAGTACAGGTAGAGATCGTTTTCGAGATGATTCTAGGGATTCAAGATTTGGGGGAGCATCTCGAGATAATTTTAGAAATTCCTCTTGGTTTTCTTTGTCTATAGGGAGTGAACAGAAAGCTGAAGCTAGATGGTTGATACCTATGTTATGTCGTAAGAGTGGGATTGATCGACATAGCATTGGAGCGATTCGTGTGCTGCCTGATCAAACTTTTATTGAGATTGCGGAATCAGGCGTAGAGTTTTTGCGTCGTCCTGTGAAATTAGATAAGGGTATTACAATTAAGTATTTGAATGGAGAAAAACCCGATTTTAGGGGGGGGAGATCTTCTAGTTTTAGATCTCGGTCTAATTACGATAATACGAATAAGAGGTTTAAGAAGTTTAAGGGTGCTTCATAAGTAGATTGGTATGATATTTAAAATTTTTATGCCAATGTTACTTTTAAATCATTCTGCCTTTCAGGAAGATGCGTATTGATTCCATAAATGTTGGATTTATAAAGTTATATCTCATTAAGCTTCTTGTTATAGCTTTTTGATACTCTGCATATGTGATCGACGCATTATTTCTGTTGATCTTCTAGATCGATGTGTTTTAAACCTACTCGAAAGTAATCATGGCCGCTGTAAATGGTCAGGATTGCTGAGATCCAAAGCAGAATAGTCCCAATTCTTGTTATATAGGGTGTCCAATCTTCACAAGAAGGTCCTGCTAGTAAAAATCCAATAGATATCATTTGAATGGTAGTTTTGAATCTTGCAATGCGTGTAACGGGGACGCTTACTTTTAGTTCAGCAAGATATTCTCGTAATCCAGAAACTAGAATTTCGCGACATAAAATTGTTATAGCTGCCCATGTTGAGTATCTGTTAATTGTTCCATCTGCCGTCATAAGGAGAAGGACAGAAGATATAAGCAGTTTGTCGGCTATAGGGTCAAGCATGCGACCTATATTGGAAGTTTGATTCCATATTCTTGCAAGATAACCATCAAAAAAATCAGTAATTGAAGCGATGATGAAGAGTAAAAGGGCCACCCATCGTAGGAGATGTGGGCTTGCAAGAAATTCTATTTCTTTAACAAAGAAGCACAAGGCGATCAGTGGTACGACCAAGATACGGCCATAAGTGAGCATATTAGGAATATTATAGTAACGGTAAGCCATTTAGTCCTCTTAAGGAAACCCGATGGAAGTGACGAAAGACATATCGTATGAAATGATTTTAAGCATGATCGATATTCAAAGTTATGTAGATTTACATTGGGTATTTTTATGGAAATGAGTGTAAATTTTACAAGCTATTTTTTTCGAAATTCCTTCTGTTGATGCGAGTGTTTCAGGAGAGGATCGAGATATCATTTTGACTGTTCCAAATGATTGGAGAAGTGAGCGTTTACGCAAAGGTCCAATGCCATTAATTTCTTCAAGTGGATTATAAGATGCTTTTTTCCGACGTTTTCGATGAGTAGTAACAGCGAAACGATGGGCTTCATCACGAAGCTTTTGAATAAAATAAAGAACAGGATCACGCATATGCAACATCAGTTCTTTTCCATTTTCCACAAAAAATTTTTCCATTCCAGCATTGCGTTGTTGTCCTTTGGCAATACTTATAATCGTAATGCGATTCTCAATATTTAATTTTTTGAATACACTTTGTGCTGCAGATAGTTGCCCTCTACCTCCGTCAAGGATAACGACATCTGGCCAAGAAGGGAAGGAATATTCCTGTTTTTTAGGAGGGAAATTTGAATTTTCTTCATTTTTAATCAATTGAGAGAATCTCCGCTCTAATACCACGCGCATCATAGCACAATCATCTTGTGTTTTGACATCATCTGGATGCAAATTAAATTTTCGGTACTGGTTTTTTATAAGTCCACTTTCTCCAGCCACAACCATACATCCAACAGCACTACACCCCATAACATGGGAATTATCATATATTTCAATGCGTTTAGGAATATATGGCAATGCAAATTTTTCTGCAAAATCTTTTATCATTGCTTGATGAGATATCTCTAAGGCAATTTTTTGTGCATGAGAGTTACGTGCATTTATAAGGGCTTGTTCAATAATTTTTTTCTTTTCTCCTTGCTTAGGAATCGTAATTTTGACTTTATGTCCATATTTTTCACAAAAAGATATTTCCAGTAGTTGAGATTCTTCTGCTTTTTCGGATAATAAAATACTTTCAGGGCAAGGTTTGTCTTCGTAAAATTGTCTCAAAAAATAGCTAAAAATTTGCGCATTAGTTGATTGAGGATCTGTCTTTAAAAAGAAAGTATAGGATCCTCTGTTTTGTCCAAAGCGAAAAAAGAAGGTCTGTATACAAGCAATGTTTTTATCATGATAGAGTGAGAAACAATCCATTGTCTCATTAATTGATTCACTATGATTTTGGATATGAGAGAGCGCTACTAGTCTATCGCGATGTATAATTGCTGATTCATAATCTTCTTCTAATGTTGCTTTATTCATTTTTTGGGCAATTTTTCTCTTTAGATCATGGTTGCGTCCAGAGAGAAAATCCTTAGCTTCATAAACGAATTCCATATATTTTTCTGCGCTGATTTCTCCTGTACACGGACCAGAGCAGCGTTTAATTTGGAAAAGTAAGCAGGGTCGTGTTCTACATCCGAATATGTTGTCGGAACAACTGCGCAGGAAAAAAGCGCGTTGGAGAGAATTAATGGTTTTTTCTACTGCGTCTACAGATGCAAAGGGGCCAAAGTAGCTTCCTTTCATCACGGGAGGACCTCGATGTTTATACAAAGATGGAATTTTATGCTCATCTGTGATGATAATATAGGGGAAAGATTTATCGTCACGTAATAGTATGTTAAAACGAGGTTTCAAGCGTTTGATCATACTTGCTTCTAGAAGAAGGGCTTCTACTTCTGTGCGAGTTGTGGTAAAGTTCAAATTCCTTGTTTGATTAATCATGCACATAATGCGATGCGTATGATTGTTTAATTGGGTATAACTTTTCACTCGTTTTTGAAGGTTGTAAGCTTTGCCTACGTATAAAACTTTTCCAGCGGCATCTAACATTTGATAAACTCCGGGAGATTCCGGTATTTGTTTGCTCATTTGTGCGATGATATTCATGCCTTTTGTTTTGTGTATGTTGTAATGGGTCATTTGGACAATACTAGTTTTTTTTTGTATTTTGCTTGCACAGTTAAAGAATAGCCTCGTCTTCTAATTAAGGCTAAACGTTTTTTCAATTTAAAAATTTTAAATGAAAAATTTTATTTAAAACTATAAATTAGTGTGAGTTATATTTTTGGGATTTGCAATATTTAATTAATTATTTTATAGTAAATTGAAGTGAATGATGTGTAATATAGACTTATAATGATAGCCTTGTGGTAACATATTTAGATTATCATAATGTCTGATAGATCTGAGAATGGTGTTTCTTAGAAATAGAAGTGGGCATGTTGCGTTTTTGCAACTATTGTTTTTTTTTTTATATTTTAGGAAATATAAGAAAAGGCGTTCTAGTACTTGTATTATAGTCGTTTTTGGTGCATGTCTTTTCTAAAGGGTTTCTATATTTTTCTAGCCTTGTTGTTTATTTGTTTTTGACAATGATGGGGATGGTTTTTAGGAGCTTTCATAGTCTTGATTTGTTTGAGGCGTTTTGATTAGATCGCTTTGAGTATGTCGCTTCCTTTCGGGGAGGGGATTTTTTTGGTAACCGTGGAGAATATAATAATGAAAAAATTTTTTTTAGCCGTTGGAGTTTCTACTCTTACTCTTGTTTCTTTTAGTGCCGTTCAGGCAGCTGATGCTGTTCAGCGTCCTCAACGTCGCCAGCATGCTTCTGTTTCTCGTGGAGTGGTTCCAACTGTTGTTTCTGCTAATCGTTACGTTTATTCTCAGCAGGGCATTGAAGGTCCTTATGCAGGTATGAGTATTTTCCATGAAAGAAACTTTTCCGGTAAAGATCATAATAAGGATATTGGTGGCTCTCTTTTTGCTGGATATAACGTGCAAGAAGGTGATTTCTTTTACGGTGCTGAAGCAGATGCTCGTTACTCTCATGATATTGCTTCTAAGGAGCATAAAGCCGCTAGACTGGATCAAAAGGATGATGCTGCAGTTTCAAAAATGTATCATGCTGCTGATTTTTCTGGTTCTCTACGCTTCCGTGGAGGATATGAAATTGCAGCGCCTGTGGTAGTATATGGTACTGTAGGTGTAGCTGCTGTTCATAAAGCTTCAAAAGCTCCAGCTGATGCTGCTGCTTCTCCTGCAAAAGCATTTTATATCGGTGGAACTGCAGGATTGGGTGTTGAAAGTGTACTTGTTGACAATATTATAGGTCGTGTAGAATATCGTGCTACTAAGTACTCTGGTGTTAGTCATTTGCAAAACGTCGTTTCTCTTGGTTTGGGAATAAGATTTTAGTATTGCTATTGATTACAAGATTGGGACCGGGCTTCAAGCCCGGTTTTTTCTTTTTAATTCTTTTCAAGTTACTTCATTTATATAAAAAACTTGATTTTTTTATGCTCAATATCCATTGATCTTTGAATATTCATGATCATCACGTGTTAAGGTTATGATTGATACGAATTTAGGAGAAGGGTAATTTTTTCATACAATATATTTCCATCTTTTGTTTATCGAAGGGTTGTTCCTAACATTTTTGATTTTTTAGCATTTATCTTGGTTATGGGGATAATGATTATGCTGTTTCGTAGTGTTCAGGAAACAACAGTGCCGTGTGATATTGTGGATATTGTTCCTATTACACTTGATGTGTCTTCCTTGCCAAAATATGCATCTCGCACTACCTTGCGTATGTTGATTGCAATAGTCGTTTCTTTGTTATTCACATTCATTTATGCTACTCTTGCTGCTAAGAGTCGTCGTTTAGGTATGGTTCTTATTCCTATCTTGGATATTATGCAATCTATCCCTATTCTTGGATTTTTAACATTTACAGTTATCTATTTCATAAGTTTATACCCTGGAAGAGTCATAGGGGCTGAATTTGCAGCTATTTTTGCTATTTTTACCAGTCAAGTATGGAATATGACGTTTAGTATGTATCAATCACTGTGCAATATTCCGAAAGATTTAGAAGAGGTTTCTCGAAGTTTCCGGCTTTCTGGTTGGCAAAAATTTTGGAATTTAGATGTTCCTTTTAGTATACCAGGATTGGTATGGAATATGATGATCTCAATGTCAGGGGGATGGTTTTTTGTTGTAGCTGCTGAAATGATTGTAGTTGGTGATACTGTAATATCTCTTCCAGGAATTGGATCTTATGTCGCGTTAGCCATTAAAGAGCGCAGCTTAGTATCTGTTTTATATGCAATGTTGACAATGGTAGGGGTCATTCTTCTCTACGATCAGTTATTATTTCGCCCTATAATTGCATGGTCTAATAAATTTCGTTTAGAGAGAACGACGGCAGTCCATTCTTCTGATCCTTGGGTTTTATCTTTATTCCGAAAAACAAATTTTTTGCGTTTTTTGGGGCATAGTTCTTACAAAATTATCCTTCCATTATCTTGTAATTTTAATAAATTATATCGTTTATTTAATTATATACAGTTTTATTTTCCAGATAATTTAGGTCTTTTTAGTTGTAATAAAAAGATATCGTATATATTAGATATTATCTGGTTTCTCGCAGTATATAGTATTGCAATGGGCATAGCTTGGAAGTCTTTTGAATATATCATAGATAATTTAGGTTATTACGATATTTTGTATGTGTTTTGGCTTGGATGTATTACCATGTTACGGGTAGTTATTCTTATTATTATTGCAACAATTATTTGGGTTCCTATTGGGGTCTGGATTGGTATGCGTCCCCATATTGCGAGTAAAATCCAACCTTTTGCACAGTTCTTAGCTGCATTCCCATCTAATATTTTTTTCCCTCTCGTGGTTTCTATTATTTTTTATTACGATCTTAATCCTAATATCTGGTTATCATCATTAATGATACTCGGGACTCAGTGGTATATTCTGTTCAATATCATTTCTGGGACAAGTGCTTTCCCAAATGATTTTAAAGAAGTGGTGCAAAGTTTTCATGTTACGGGTTGGTATCGGTGGAGATATGTTATCCTGCCGGGTATTTTCCCTTTTTATGTTACAGGGGCTATTACGGCATGTGGAGGGGCATGGAATGCTAGTATTGTTTCTGAAGTTGCTAGTTGGGGAAATATATATCTTAGAGCGACGGGTTTAGGTGCTTATATTGCTGAATCCACAGAAAAAGGAAACTTTCCAGAAGTTGCGCTTGGTATTTTAGT
Source organism: Candidatus Liberibacter solanacearum CLso-ZC1 (assembly GCF_000183665.1). Lineage (NCBI taxonomy): Bacteria > Pseudomonadati > Pseudomonadota > Alphaproteobacteria > Hyphomicrobiales > Rhizobiaceae > Liberibacter > Candidatus Liberibacter solanacearum. The sequence goes on along the minus strand of NC_014774.1, from coordinate 39,711 downwards.
CATGTGCTGTTTTGTTTTATTCTTGAACATATTTCTATGGCGTCCTCTTTACCGATATAGTGCACGTCACTTACGTTTTAGTTGATAGTTGTAATTTTGGAGTTTTGAGTATGATTAATATTAAAGCTAAGACTCATTGTTTGTTAGAGCTTAGAAATATTTGTCAAAGCTTTTTCCTTAAGAAAATGTCTAGTAATCTTCTCGTACTTGATAAGGTTAATTTTAATGTTAATTCAGGTGAGATTGTTGGATTATTAGGTCGTTCTGGTTCTGGAAAATCAACTGTATTACGCATTATAGCAGGATTAGTCTCTCCATCTTCAGGTCAAGTTATCTTTCAAGGGCAAGAAATCAAATGTCCTCCAAAAGACATTAGTTTGGTATTTCAATCTTTTGCATTATTTCCATGGTTGACTGTATTAGAAAATGTTGAATTAGGTTTGAAGGCAAGAGGAATAGATAAAGAAGAGGGGCGTAAAAGAGCATTATCGGCAATTGATCTTATAGGATTAGATGGCTTCGAATCGGCTTATACAACAGAAATTTCGGGAGGTATGCTTCAGCGTGTTGGTTTTGCACGTGCTTTTGTTGTTTTTCCTAGTTTGCTTTTAATGGATGAGCCATTTTCTGCATTAGATGTCTTGACCGCTGAAAATTTGCGTACTGATATTATAGATCTGTGGAGTGAAGGTCGGCTTCCTATTAAATCTATGTTGATGGTGACTCATAATATTGAAGAGGCGGTGTTAATGTGTGATCGTGTTTTGGTTTTCGCATCTAATCCAGGTCGCATAGCAGAAGAAGTTCTTATTCCTATTCCGCATCCACGCAATCGTCTTTCTCCTGAATTTAGACAGATTGTTGAAAAAATATATTCTCTTATGACTAAAAAAGAGGAAATACGATTTAATTCTTTGGAAGCTGAACCAGCTTCAGGAATAAAGATGTTTCTTAGACACGTTTCAACAAATCTATTGTCAGGGCTTATTGAAGCTATTATGGCTCCTCCGTATAATGGTAAAGCCGATCTTCCAGAGCTAGCAAATAGTTTGCAACTTGAAGCGGATAGACTTTTTCATATTGGAGAATCTCTTCAATTGTTGCGGTTAGTTCATTTGAGTGAAGGGGATATTACATTAACAGAATCAGGGAAAAAATTTGCAAATATTGATATTGATTCTCGCAAAAAGCTTTTTGCAAAGCATCTTTTGCAATATGTACCTTTAGTTAACCTCATTCGACGTGTTCTTGATGAGCGTAGATCGCATAGTGCTCCTGTTGCACGATTCCGGAATGAGCTGGAAGATTATATGTCTGAAGAATATGCACAGGAAACGATTGATACAGTTGTATCATGGGGGAGATATGCAGAATTGTTTTCGTATGATGAACAGACTGAACTTTTTAGTTTTGATAATCCACAGTAATATTTTTATTGGTATTAGCTTTTTTTATTTTTCTTATGTTATCACGTGTTTAACATAAAATAAGGGGGATTATAGCTTTTGAAATAATTATGGATTATGGATGAAGGGTCTTTTTATATGTTTTTATCATCTTCCCATAATTGTTTTAATGATATGCGATAATTCGGATAGAGTAGTCGAAATCCAAGTGACTTAATTTTTGCATTTGATATTCTTTTATTATCTGCATAAAACAATCTTGTGATAGGAGATACCTTGGCTGTATCAAAATATTGTTCTAATGGAGGATTTACTTTCATGAGAGAAGCTGCTTCCATTATTACGTTTTGAGGGGGGGAAGGTTCGTCATCACTGACATTAAAAATACCTCCAAGGTTATTCTTCATAAGAAAAATAACGCATTGCGCAATGTCTTCTACACGAATTCTATTAAATACTTGATCTTTTTTAATTAATCTTACGGATTTTTTTTGTTTGATTGTTATAAAAGGATTACGTTTAGGTCCATATATTCCAGATAATCGCAAGATTGCTATTTTAATATCCAATTTTTTTGCTATTGAAATCCATTTTTTTTCTACTTCAAAGCGTTGAGTAGCAGTGTAAGAAATAGGATGTATAGGAGTTTGTTCATCAACCCATTGTCCTGCGCGATTGCCATAGACACTAGTGCTAGAAAGATATCCAATCCATTTGATATTAGGTATGAATTTATATAATTCTTCACCCATAGATAAAATACACGGATCGCTTTCAAATTCAGGTTTAATGCATTGTACGACGTGTGTAATAGAATAAAGCTTTTTTTGCAGCGTACTATTAATTTTTTGATTTGCAAATAAAAAAGCGGATATTCCTTTGTTTTTTAATGTTTGTAAATTGGATTCTGATCGTGTGGTGCCTGATGTATGTATTCCTATTTTTAGGGCAGCATCTGCAATGAACTGACCAGCATAGCCAGCTCCGAATATCATGAGATGCATTTTTAAAATCCTTATGTATAAGTTTTAGTAAAAAGTATTCAGAAAGATTCTATATTCTTATATATAAAAGAAAGATCAATACACGCTTAAAAATCAAGATTAGTATAATGAGGAACGGGGGCTAATCCTCTTATCCGTTCTGAGAGTAAAGAGCGGAATGAAGGACGAGATTTAATACGTTGATACCATTCTTTAATAATAGGAGCATCGTTCCAGTCTATTTCTCCTAGATAGTCAAGTATTGAAATTGTTGCAGAAGCAGCAAAATCAGCATAACTAATATGATTTCCAGCAATCCATGCACGTGATTTTATCAACCATGTAATGTATTTTATATGTTGTCGCATGTTACTACGCGCTACACGTAGTATTTTTGAATCAGGGGATCCTCCACCTTGTTCAGCAGTCATATGTAACTTGTAAACGCGTTCACGGACTAAGGGTTTTGTCACATCTCCTTCCATTTGATGCATAAACCATTCTACCATCCTACGAACTTCAGCTTTTTGTAACGGATCATCGGGAAGAAGACGATTCTTTTTAGTAAGAGTACCGTATGTTTCGTCAAGATATTCAGAAATAACAACAAAACCACATAATGCGTGCATATGGTCATTGACATAAACAGGAAGTGTCCCTGATGGATTAAGCTCTAGAAATTCACGGCGTTTTCCCCAAGGATATTCTTCTACCATATCGGGTTTAAACTCATATTCACTAAGGATTAAACGTATGAAACGTGAACTAGATGACATTGGATAATGATAAAGTATGGACATTGTATCCTAAGTATTCATTTTGAAATTTTGGAAGTGGATATCAATTAAGATTGATTTGAACGTTCTTATTGTATTATGTACAGATGGTGGATACAAGATACATGTGTAATAATCAGGTAAAATATTGTGGGATATGATGTTTGAATCTTCTATAATTTTTGCACTTATTTTAGGTTTTGTTGAGGGAATAACAGAATTCATTCCTGTTTCTTCAACAGCTCATTTATTGCTTGCAAGTCGTTTTTTAGGCGTTGATTTAGGCAGTAGTTTTACTATTTTAGTTCAATTAGGGGCTGTTTTAGCTTTATTATATGTGTATTTTCATAGAATTATTTATATATTTTTTTCTTTTCCATATGATTCTTCTTCTCGTCATTTTGCCATAATTCTATTTTTTGGATTTCTTCCTGCAGGGATTTTAGGTTTTTTTGCGCATTATTTTATTAAGTCAATATTATTTAAAGAAACGATTGTTATATATATCAGTCTCATTGTTGGTGGTTTTATATTATTGGCAGTTGATCGTATACATTTTCAATCAAAATATTTTGATATTAAAAATTATCCCTTACTTTTAGCTATAAAAATAGGTTTTTTCCAGTGTCTTGCAATGATTCCTGGCACATCTCGTTCGGGTGCTACTATTGTTGGTGCGATAGTATTGGGCGCTGATAAACGTTCTGCTGCAGAATTTTCTTTCTTTCTAGCAATTCCAACCATGATAGGTGCTTGTGCATTGGATTCTTATAAGAATTATACTTCTATTGTGAATGAGATGCGTTCAGCAATTATTATTGGTTGTTTGGCTTCTTTCATAACGAGTTTGATTGTTGTGCGATTTTTACTAAACCTTATATCCAAGCGGGGATATACTCCATTCGCTGTATGGAGAATAATGATAGGTTTGATAGGATTGATTTCAGAAACTATTTTTTAAAATAGCTTAAGTTAGAAAGTCGTTAGAAAAAGAATATTCATCATTATTTTTTGTTTGTAGGAACATATTTTTGTTTTTTATCACGATGGGTTTCTTTGAAAACCATTTTTTTCCAAGGATCTTTTTGGGCAAGAATTGATTTAATATAATTTATATTTTCCTTAGCTTCTTCAGGGGATAGTTCATTTGATGCTATGTCATAAGCTTCTTCTGTCCTTCCTTGTAAACCAATGACTAGGGCTAAGTTTTGTCGTATACGGCTGTCAGCTCCTACCATTTTCGCAGCGTAGCGTAATTCTTTTTCTGCCATCTGTAGATCTCCTGTCAACAGATAAGACATAGCCATATTAGAAATAATGGAAGGCTCATTTGGAGCTAATTCTAGAGCTCTGTTATATTCTACAAGCGCTTCTGAGTATTTTCCCATTTGGGCAAGAATAGATGCTTTGCTAGATATCAATCTCCAATCAGGCATGTCGGGTCTTTGTGAACGATCGACAGCATCAAGAGCTTCTTCTAGATATCCTGCATTTGCTAGAGCTTTTCCATAGGCTGCAAGCACCTCTTGATCCTTAGGATAAACTATAGCAACTTGTCGCATGACGGCCAGTGCTTGTACAGTACGACCTACTCTTCTGAGTGCATCTGCATACATAATGCCTATCTGCTTGTTTTTAGGATGTGATCGGTATTTCTCGCCGATTTCAAACGCTACATTCAACAACTGTTCGTGACTCATATTTTCCAACGAATTGAGATCAGGAACAGATATCCGAGATCCGAAAAAACCACAACTAGATACTAGGAACAATGGAAGTAGAATAATTGCAGATCTAATCATTCTCAAAAAAAAATCACAAGAGAAAATAATGCGGGCACTGTTTTTATTTCCTTAATATTGTATATCGTAAAAATATGCGATAATTATTTGTCTATTTAGCAATACATGTCTACTAGAAAAAGCTATATATTACATGTTTATAAATGTACGCAATAGAAGATATTTTTTATAATATACAAGAATATAAAATATTACTTCCACTGCCACTATATCATATAGTTTATTAATATTCGAAGAAAAAAATTATTTTTTTATCTCTGATTTGCGTAAGGTCTGCGACGATGAAGAAACCTGGGATGCTGAGGATTGGAACGATGATTACATTTACGGAAAGAGGCAATTAAAAATCTTAATTTCACGTATGCAATCTTTGATAGAGAAGGTAAAGGATCAATCGTCCAAAGCATCAAGTGGCAAGAAAACATCTTAGATATTTTGAAAGGAAACAATGATCATGTTTAATTTCATGTTCGGTTTCACAACGTGTTTCCTACTGTTTTATGTGGTTTTTATTTTGGAAGAGGGGTGCCCCCCGAAGAGGAGTTTGAAAAGTATATATAGCCTACCCTCCGACAATTTTTATAAAATTTTAAATATTTGAAGTTTTTACTTTTTAGTTCTGCCGAAGCTCTAAAATCCTTATTTTTAGATAACGACTTTATCCCTCTAACCCATAAAATCATTGTCAATACTTATAAATTAAAATTGTTTAGGGGGGTATAGTGAAGATAAAATTAAACTAGAGCATGTTTTTATCTGATTTTGAATGTTTAGCTTTTATGTGCTAAATCACCTTGTGGTATAAATATTCGAATGATTCGGGTTTTTTTTTCTAGGAATCGTAATTGGCAATTAGATTATAGGGAGGCTTTCATCGAGCATAATAATGGCTAAAAGACAAGATCAAACCGTTACTAGGCAAGAGTTTAATACTTTAACCACTGAATACAAAGCCCTGTCCCTCAGGGTTGATCATATTGACGTCCTCCAAAAAGCATCAGAGGAGAGGGACAAGAAGTAACAACAAGGTATCAATGAGATTCTTAATATCTTCTACGGTTTAAAATGGTTCTTTGCATCCGTAAAGCACATAGCAATCATCTACGCACTCTATAATATAGGATGGCTTAAACAATGATGGAGTCGTTTCTTGCAAGTGGCCTATTTAGATTAGCTCTTCGTTTCATCCCCTCGGTATTTGAGAAAATAGCTGATGGTGTATTAGAATATCTGATGCAAAAACAATCGATTGAATATGATAAGACGAAGCTTGAGTTGGCACGGATTAACGGCTCTACTCAGCTAGATCTTGCAGATATTAAATACGCAATTGAAGAACTTAAAGTTGATCAGTCAATCAGATTAGCAAGAATAAAAGCCCAAAAGGTCAAGAGTGGTAGTGGTGTCAAATGGATTGATGGCTTTGACTCCCTTAATTCTACCTCTCACAACCTTTTTTTGGATTATTATTTATCCGTTATTGGTCTGGTGGAGTGTTAGTGTGAAAGAGGGCATCTTTGATAGAAGCCCCCTTTCGATCTTAAGCCCATTTGAACAAGATATTATCGCTTGTATTCTTGGTTTCTGGTACACCGATAAAATCGTTCAAAAGAAGCGAAGTTAGTTAGTTTCAGTTACTGGGTTACCAGTTATTGCAGCTATTTCAGCTTCTTTAGCTATTTCATCTACTTCAGCTTTTGTTTTAGCTTTTTTAGGTGTTCTAGGTTTTTTAACTACTTCAGCTACTTCAGCTACTTCAGCTACTTCAGTTGTTTTAGCTTTTCTAGGTGCTCTAGGTTTTTTAACTACTTCAGCTTCGGCTGTTTTAGCTTTTAGCTACTTCAGATGCTACTTTCTTTGCTACTTTCCTTGTTTTAGGTATTATATCATCTATATCACAACCACCTAAGAAAACAGCTGTTGATATCATCGCAACTGTAGAAATTAATCCTATCTTTTTTATATTCATGTCGTTCCCCGTATATAGGCAATATCGTTGTTCGTGTATTAATCTTATTTAATACAAATTAACACAAATTAACATCTTTAGGTTGTGTTAGTCAAGATCATGCCACAGCTTTTAATTGATTTAATCAAAAAATTTGAAGGGCTTCGTCTATCTGCCTACCGTTGTCCCGCTAGCATTTGGACTATCGGTTATGGCCATACTGGAAATGATGTTTTTGAGGACTTGGGCATAACTGAACAACAGGCAGATGATCTTCTTAAATAGGATGTTTCGAAGTGCTTAAGCCAAGTATTTACCGTTGCCCCGATTCTTATTCATGCTGGTGAAAACCGCATATCGGCTATTGGGGATTTTGTTTTTAATCTTGGAATAGGGAGGTATAGGAATAGCACTTTGAGAAAACGTGTATATTCTGAAGATTAGAAGAGTGCATCTCATGAATGCAAAAGATGGGTTTTTTCTGGAGGAAAGAAGTTGAAAGGGCTTGTGGCTCGAAGAGAAATAGAGGTAGAGCTATTGTTGGAAAATTAGCGATAATCTGATAGTCAAAAGATACGGGATTGCAATAATAAAAATTATAGTATTCTCATACCTTGTTTTTGGTGTGAAAGCATGACATACAACGGTAATCAATCCCTTGTTGTTCTCTAACCCCTTGGTTTCTGGTATACCAATAAAATCGTTTAGAACAAGCGGGGGTTAGGGTTTTCTTTGTCTGTTTAAATTCTTATAAACGTCTTTTCTAAGGGATATAACCAGTACTTCATAATTGACGCTCCCTTATCTGATATAAAATTATTCTATTTTCAATAGCGGGGCGAACAGGGTCGAGATAGTTTTTTACTTGTGATTCCAAAGTGGAAACAAGACTTTCTCCCGTCAATACCTTTATTATCTTATAAAAAAAGCTTTTGCACCACATACCACGCCTGATATTGTTCCTACAGCTTGGTGCGTTTGGTCTTTATAAAAATCATTAGCTATACCAAGCATTATAACTCTTCCTAATTAGCACTATGTTAATATTAAAAAATACTATAGAATTATAAAATAATTGTAACAATTGGCTCCTCCTAGTTGATCATATTTTAAATATTGCAATATTTCAAATATTTTAATAGGAAATTCTAGTACACTGATAAAACTGTGCAGAAGAAGCGAGATAGCTGCAAAGATCGCTGGAATTTTCCACAACATTCCGCGTACTGCAACAAGGATCTTATCTAGCTTATCATTGAGTCGATCATAGTTGTTCTCAAGTAGAGTCAAGCGATAATCAGTGAGAGGTTGAGAAGATGTTTTGTGATTTTTTTCTTTTTCTGCAACGTTTGTCATATCCATATCTCCATAATTTTTACTTATTATAGCTTATAACCTAAAAAGTGCAAGGATGCATTATTATTCTTTCCCACCTTAACAATTTCTCTTACGAAGCATATTTGTTTGACTGCTTGTTCTAGGTTGTCATTGGTAATCTTAAAGTCATAAGCCCCTTGCATCCCGAAGAAGTTGAAAGGGTTATTTGCGAGAAGAGAGATTGAGGCAGAGCTATTGTTGAAAAATTAGCGATAATCTGATAGTCAAAAGATGCGGGATTGCAATAAAGAAAACATAGTAGAATCAACACCCTATAGATTCAGGGTTAGAGTATCTTAAGTAACTGATTTTACGATTTTATTTTCTTTTTTTATGGAATATTCTAGTGCGCAGAAAATTTACTTCCTCACCAAGGAGGCAGGGTAATAGTCACTTTTATTCCATCTGCTGTTAGTGCCATATTTTTTTCTATAGCATTGCTCACTTTATCTATTCGAGCTATAGCCAGAGCTTTTTCCCCTACAATGATTCCAAGTGTTCCTATTTTTGTGTTGTCAACAAAGAGAGAGGAGCCATTAGCCGGAAGAGCGTTATATCCCGTTATAATTATTGGACGTTTACGCACTATATTACGGTGTTGCATTCGGGAAACAACTTCTTGCCCGACATAACAACCTTTCGTAAAAGAAATTCCTTTAACAAGGTCCATCAAGGCATCATGAGGGAATATCGTAGAAGGCGGGAAGTCAGGGATAGGTTCAACTATCCCATAATTAATTCTAAGTTCATGATATTCTTTAGGGTCAGATGTAGATTCTTCATTATATCCCCATGTTCTGTGAAGTAATATACCGGCTATTGAAAATCTTTCATCAATAAAGGAAGGGCTTGTAGGAGCCTGTTCTTGATTCCAAGATAGGGTGATTCCGTTTATTGGTTGAACTTCCAAGGCAACATCTGAGCGTAATTTATAAAAAAGAAGCTTTTCTATAAACGAATCACGTTGCAGCTTATTTATTTCTAATACAAAAACATCTTCTTCAATTTTGCTTATCAAAAAATAAAATAAAATTTTTCCTTGAGGGGTTAGAAGTGCGCTACCACGTGCAACATCAAAAGGCAAAGACGTTATATCTGCTGTAATAATTCCTTGTAAAAAAGTAGAGGCAGATTTACCTCGAACTTTTATAAAAGATTGGCTTGATAGGTAAACAGATGGCATTTATTTTCTCAAACAAGTGCTTTCAGCAAATTTTTATTGGCTTGTTAAATATAATTTTCTATAAAAATTAAGAATTAGCCTATGATGGCTATCACGAGAATTCTTTTTTGCTAATAATAATTTTTTATTTATTTACTGAATAACTCGCTCGGGAGAAAACTCTCCTGCCAGCATGCGGGATATCAGTGAATTGATAAGTAATTCTACTTTTTCTTCTCCATGGAGACGTACTGTTTCGCGAATTGCCTGAGTGATAGCGGCGTTAGCAATAATTTCTGGTTCTATTCCATCTGCCATACCACCTGCCCAAGCTTCATTCTGATATTCAATTGCAGCTTGCATTTTTTCATGAAGAAGGAGGGTATCAAGATCTTGCGTTTTATTTTCCACGCTTCGTATTTCCATAGCTTTTACTCCTAGCTAATAAACTGTCGTTGATTTCCTAGTTATTTGAATCACACATACAATCAAGAATAATGATCTTATCAAATCTTAATTTTAATACAGCAGAGAATCCCCCATTGATTCCAGGATATTGTATAACTATAAAATAGTATAGTGTTTTTAGATTTAAAAGTGATAATTTACCCTTAAAAAGAAAAGAGAGGTTAAAAATTCATTATTTTTTTAAATACGTTTATAAATTTGCATGAGATAATGATAGATAGAAATGGTAAAAACCACGCCATAATTCCGTTTATTCTTTTAAAAATACATATTGTTTATTCAATACTTGTACGATGGGTTCCAGGTGATTATTTTCAAAATAATCGTATCCTATTTTAAGAATATTCCAGAAAAAATAGTCTGGATGTGTTTGGTAACGTTTCATATTTTCTTGTGTCATGCGAAAAGGGAATGCTTGTACTTGTATATATGATTGCATCTTTCCTCTGAGAGAATCTCGTATTATCGCATAAATTTCTAGAATTTGTTTATCATTCATTGCATAACATCCTGCAGAGGAACACCCTCCGTGAATCATGATATCGGTTCCTGTTCGATTATGTTCTCTATCGAATTCGTTAGGAAATCCGATGTTGATTGATAGATAATATTTTGAATTAGGATTTAAATTATTCCATCCTATGTAATAAAATCCTTCAGGAGATTGTCTGTCTCCTGTTTCTATCTTAGGTCCAATAATCCCTGACCATGCGCATATTTTATATTGCTTCAACAGGATATATTGCGCGTCGTAGGTATATTTCCATATTTCAAGGATATTCTCTTCTTTAAATATGCGTATCAAAGAAGGGTGGTAAGGTGAGGTTTTTTTCTTCTCCATATAGCGTACTAAGCTCTTGGGTAAGGGATATTCCGCTTTATCAACCAATGGCTTATGAGCGCATCCATTGAGGAATATTAATAGTATAAATGGTATAACATTGTATAATTTTATCACTTTGGAATCTTTGATTGTTCTATAAAGCCAGGAAAGAGATACTGCGAATGAGAAATCATTTATAAATTTCGTCCAATGTTTAGATATTTTTGATGTCTATGTTGACGTATTTCTTTTCCAGAGTATATTGATGCCTCTAACAAGGATTTTTTTATTACTTCATCAACAGAAGCAATTGTTTGTGCAGGATTTCTATGCGCCCCTCCTATAGGCTCTGGAATTATCCCATCAATGATAGCAAGCTCTTTTAAATCAGACGATGTTATTTTCATAGCTATAGCTGCTTGTGCGGCACGAGAAGGATCTCTCCATAGGATTGATGCGGCTCCTTCTGGGGAAATAACGCTATAAATGGAATGTTCTAACATATAAACATAATTCGCAGCAGCGATCCCCATTGCCCCACCAGATCCTCCTTCTCCAATAATGATTGCAATGATTGGAACTTGTAATTTAAGGCACATCTCGGTAGAACGAGCAATGGCTTCTCCTTGTCCACGCTCTTCTGCATCAACTCCAGGATATGCTCCAGCTGTATCTATAAGTGAAATGACTGGTAATTCAAAGTGATCAGCCATTTTCATAAGGCGTATAGCTTTACGATATCCTTCAGGACGCGGACTCCCAAAATTATGTTTGATTCGTGATTTTGTATCAGAACCTTTTTCTTGCCCTACAATAGCAACAGACTGTCCATGAAACTTTGCGAGACCAATTTGCATTGCTGGATCATCTCCAAATAAGCGATCTCCTGATAGAGGTATAAAGTCAGTAAAAAGAGAATTTATATAATCAACGTAATGAGGTCTGTTGGGATGCCTAGAAATTTGAGTCTTTTGCCAAGGAGTAAGTTTCGAATAAATCTCAGAGAGAGCATTTTGAACTGCTGCTTCCAGTTTTTTAATTTCTTCGGAGTATTCTTTTGCATCATCTTCACGAGATAGTTTTTTGAGTTCATGAATTTGTGCTTCTAAATCAGAAATTTGTTTTTCAAAATCAAGATAATTATGCATAGCAATAACTTATAAACCTCTCAATATATAAAAAAAATAAACGGATAACAAATTCTAATATTTCTTCAACTTTTTAGCAAGAGGATGATAATCTTGAACTAATTTTTGCAATTTATCTGGTAATAGATGGGTGTATATTTGCGTTGTTGATATATCTATATGACCTAAAAGTATTTGTATAGTACGTAAATCAGCCCCACCTTCAAGAAGATGGCTCGCAAATGCATGGCGTATTATATGAGGCGATATGTTCTTTGTTTGTATGCTAGCGCGAGAAGCTAGTTCTTTTAGGTCTCTTGCGAATACTTGGCGTGATAGGTGTCCTGTTTTTGTAGATGATGGGAAAAGCCATGGACTATTTTTTGTCATTTCCATAGTAGAGCACATTTTTTTGTACATTTGTAGAGCACATAAAGACGAAGGAGAAAATATAACAAAACGTTCTCTATTGCCTTTTCCTTTAATGATCATTATGCGTTCTTCTAGGTTTAAAGTATGTGAAGAGAGTGTGACCAATTCACTCACGCGCATGCCAGTAGAATATAATAGTTCTATTAGCAAAAACATACGGATACGTTTCCACTGACCTGGCGAAGGATCTTCTGATTCTATTTTAGCTTGTTTCAAAAGGTCTGCTATGGCGTTTTTGTGTAGCGTTTTTGGGAGTGTGTGATTTTTTTTTGGAAATTGAAGTGTTTCGGAAGGATTATCTTTACGCAATCCTTCACAACAAAGAAAATTATAGAATTGTCGAATCGCGGATATTTTCCTTCTTTGAGAACTTGCTTTTAATTTTCTTTGAGAAAGATGGTTTAAGTAAGCAATCAAGTTATCTGAAGAGGCTTTTGATAGTAACAAGTCATCATCGTCGAGGAAAAGTTGAACTTCCTCTAGATCACTTTTGTAAGAAGTGAGTGTATTAACGCTTGCGGCGCGTTCAGAACTCATCATTTCTAAGAAAAGACCTATGGTGTCTTTATATTCTACTTTTTTTTGTTTTTGCGTTTCCAAAATATTTTAAAAATCACTTTTAATGTCTACAAGATTTACAATTAAGTCACTGTATATCTGCGATTAATTTTAATGAATTGTGAATGTCATAGTAGAATTGCATTGATTTTGTCAATTACATAAAATTTTTTTTCTGTTGATAGAAGGAACGTATTTCGATATTGCGAATGGTAAAATTAGCAAGAAAACTTTTCAATATATTGGCATGTAAGGGCATTGTTGACAACAATCTTTCTGGTTTATTTAAAGTCAGTAAATTATCTCACGTTGATAAGGACGACTTTGGGAATATGATCGGTATTACGTATGCGATGTGCTTAAATCTGATCTTATGTACAGAGAATCTATTGATGATATAATGATTAGAAAGTTAAATATTCTGATGTAATTATAATTGTCCAATAAGATTTATTATTATAGAACAATAAAAATGTGCTAAGAATTTTGCTTGGATTGTTAGTATTATTTTTTGGTTATGCTAGCTATAATCAATCATGATATGGTACTTTGATTGTGATATATGTTTGTATCTTGGATTTTATTTTAAAAATATTTTTTAGATACTATATATCTAATTTAATCTTTTATCGGATAAGAGAAAAAAACAATATCGTGATGCAAGTAATGTTTGTATAACTGTGCATGTAAAAGAGCAACAATGAGCTAAACTAATGCTTTTCAAGGGTATGTTTTTCATCAGGAGAAAAAGCTTCTATGGATAGAGCATGTAATTCATCCTTTATTTCTACTTTTAGTAGTTCATATATTATTTTATGTCTTGATAGTAGGTTCATTCCTATAAATTGTTTGGATATAACCTTTATGCGAATGTGTGTTTCGCCGGATCCATTAAATTGTGGTTGATGTCCGGCATGGAGATGGCTTTCGTTGATTACTTTCAATTCATCTGGAGATAACGCAATGCGGACTTTTTCTGTTATTCTATTACTCAGTGATACATGAGTTGTTTGCATTTCCTATCCTATTCGTCGTATATAGTAACTATTACAGTCGTAATAGTTATTGATAAATTATTGTATAGTTAGTAATAGTAAGCCATTATGAACCTTAATTCAAAGTATTTCGATCGTATTAGAAATCGCAAAAAACGGAAGAAGAATGATCCGAGCCCCAAGTCTTCTATTTGCCAGTGGGATAACTGTCAATGTACAGGGGAGTACCGTGCTCCTGTAGGTAGTGGTGCTGAGGATAATTTTTTTCTTTTTTGTCTTGAACATGTAAAAAAATACAATAAAGGATATAATTATTTTGTAGGTCTTTCTGATGATGAAGTTGGTCGTTATCAAAAAGAAGCGGTGGCTGGAGAGCGTTTTACTTGGACAGCACTTTTATATGCAAAACGTTATCCTTCGGATGTTTTCTTTTTTCAAGAATCTAAAAATTCGTATGGTAATTTTTCTGATAGAGCAGAGCATCGTTTAAACGCTATACAGTTTAACGCATTTGAAATATTGGGATTATTATCTGATTCTTCTCCTGAAGAAATAAGGGGAAGATACAAAAATTTGGTAAAAAAACATCATCCCGATTCAAACGGTGGAGATCGTGGTACGGAAGAGCATTTCCAAGCCGTTGTCCAAGCATATAGAGTATTAAAGCAATCTGGATTTTGTTAAAAATATCGGCGTCTAACAAAAATATATTTTTTCACAAAATTATCATTTTAGTATATGAAGATCGAATAAAAAAAAGAATTTCAATTATTTATAGAATAGGTGTAGTCAACTTTTTATAACATTTTTAAAGGACAGTAAAATTCATTCACGAAATGAATTTTATAAGAACTTAAATTTTTTGCTACATATAATAAAGTAAACGAACACCTTAATATTATGTTTGAGCAATCATTTCAGAGGATTTTTCAGATATTTTTTTGATTATTTGACTACGCAAAAGACGAGTACGATCTGAGAGATTTTCTTTTTTAGAGTGCAAGAGAAATTGATCTAATCCTCCCTGACGTTCAACGGAGCGTAGAGCATGTTTCGAAATACGTAGTTGATATTGTTGCCCCATAATATCTGAAATTAATGTAATCCTGCAGAGATTAGGGAGAAATCGGCGTTTAGTTTTATTATTAGAACGGCTAACTTTATTCCCTGACATGACAGTTTTTCTAGTTAGTTCACATACTCGTGACATCATTTTGCTCCTTTTCTCTGGATAGGGAAGAAACATTCTTTTATTTTTGGTTTGATAAAATCGCTCTTTGATTTTTCCATGAATGGCCATTATATTGTAATAGATAATATAGAGATAATACATACATTGATAATATAAAAAATGCTAGTCCCATTTCGTTATATTCGTGTTGTAATAAACTTTTGATCATAAATCTTTTCTTCTTTACGAATCAAGGACTTATTTAGTAATGTTTTCTTTTATGGAAAATGCTTTGGCATTACTATTTTGTTAAAAAAAATATTTATTTAAATTGATCTTTACGGATACGCAGTTCAGTAAAAACAGCAAGATTACTAGCATCTTCCATGTGTAAATTCTTTCGCAATATAGGATCTCTTGTTCGCAAGAAAGGATTCACTTTCTTTTCAAGAGATATCATGCTGGGATTGGTATAGAGATTTTTAGTGCGTAGGGATTTTACTTTAGAACAATATTGTTGTAACTCTAAATTATGAGGGTCGCAAGATAATGCGAATCTGGCATTGTTCTCTGTATACTCATGTCCAAAATAGATATGTGTTTTATCTGGGAAAGATCTTATTTTTTCTAGTGATTCGAACATTTCAGCAAAATTTCCTTCAAATATTTTTCCACACCCCAATGAAAATAACGTATCTCCGACAAAGAGAAGATAATCTTCTATGAAATGATAACAAATATGACCCATAGTATGTCCTGGTGTGGAAAAAACATTGATCTGATGTTGTCCAAAATTCAAAGTATCTCCATCGGATAATCCATGGTCTATTTTCGGGATTTGATGTGATTCTATTGATGGTCCAAATACTGTGCAATTGAAAATTTTTTTGAGATCTAAATTACCTCGTGTATGGTCTATATGGTGATGTGTATTGAAGATATGTGTTAAGAACCAATTTTTTTCTCTGAGCATTCTAAGGATGGTATTTGTATCGGGAGTATCAATAGCAACAGTTAATTGATGTTGGCTATCATGAACAAGGATGCAAAAGTTATCATAATAAAGGGAAATGGCAATATTCAGTTTATTCATAATTTTCTTGTTCCTTTAAAGTGATTTTTTGTATAAAAGTTTACACTTAGATAAGAAGGATTATTGCAATGATTAATTTATTTAACAGAGTATTGTAAATGCGAGTTGATATTATTGTACTGCGACAGTTTTATAGCTCGTTTCTTGGTCGGTATGTTAGGGATGCTATATCTAAAGTTTTGTCAACAACATGGGACGATATAACTGGATATCGTCTGTTAGGATTAGGTTATGCTGTTCCCTTCTTTCCCTGTTTTGATGGTAAAACAGAATGTAATTTGGCATTTATGCCTGCAGGGCAGGGGGCAACAAATTGGCCAGATCAGAATTTATCTTCAACTGCTCTGATATCGGAAGGACAGTTACCACTTTTAGATTCTTCGGTTGATTGCGTTTTAATGGCTCATTATTTGGAATTTGCGGAAGATCCTTCTGTAATGTTGCGTGAAGTATGGAGAGTGTTATCCTCAGGTGGTCGTATGATCATTATTGTTCCTAATAGACGTGGTGTATGGGCGCGTATGGAAAATACTCCATTTGGTTCGGGACAGCCTTATTCATGGACTCAGATGATTTCTCTATTACGAGAATCAAATTTCACTCTATCCTCTACTTCAAGAGCGCTTTTTTTCCCTCCCACTAATAAGATGTGTATATTGAAATTATGGTCTATTTTTGAAAAAATTGGCAATATTTTTTGGCCAGGATTTGCTGGTATTTATGCAATAGAAGCAAGAAAAATTTTGTATGAAGGAATTCCGATAGTCGAATCTAGCAAAAAGAATATTTCTGTTCCAGTGCTTGTTCCACAAGCTATTTCCACTTTAGGAAACAAATAAATTTCTATTGATTATAAGTAAAGCATATTATTTCTTCTAGGGTAGAAAATTCTTTTACAGTAAAATGCCTACATATAAAAAATATTAAGTTTAACTCTATGTATTTTCTTGTAATTGTCGCAAAGCCTTTTGGGCAGATTTCGGAAGCTTTAATTGGGGATTATCATGAATAGTTTCTAGTAAAAGTTTATTGCTTTCGTATTCCATTTTTTCTTGTAGATCTGTAAAAAATATTGTTCTTGGTATTCCAGCTGGTATTGGTTTTAAAACGCGTACTTTAAAATTACCTGGATAACGCATCGACTTTCCACGTGGCCAGAATAACCCAGCATGTACGACAATTGGTATAACTGGGACGGCAAGAGAATCATATATATGTGCAATCCCCTTCTTGTAGACGGGAGCATCACCTGGAGAACGACGTGTTCCTTCAGGATATATTATCAATTGGCGATTGCTTGTAATGGCTTTTTGAGCACGATTGATAATAGTTTTCATATCAAGTTTTCTTGAATTTCTTTTGATGCCAATCATTCCTTGTTTGATACAATATAATCCTATGATTGGTATATAAAAAACAGTGTGTTTTAATATGAAAATAGGATCTTCGATGCAAGTCAAAAAGAAAAATGTATCCCAGGATGATTGGTGTTTAATTGCTATTATACATCCTGTTTTTGGGATGTTTTCTATCCCTTCTATTTGAATATTTGTCCTTGTAATATATTTTAATAACAGCTGGTTTGTATGTGCCCATATTTTTGCCAGATACAAGCACTGTTTGCGCGTCATGAATAGATTTAATAATAAAAGAACAATTAATATTGCGAAGGTGTTAATGAGAAAGAGTGTATTAAAAATCAAGGATCGAACAAAAATCATAATCACATAATCCATTCTACAATTATTCTCAAATCTATGATGCAAGAATTTACGAGACAATTTGTAAAGATAATAATAAAATCTTCAAATATTCTATAAAAGTCATTCTTAACATCTTCATATATAAGATTAAAGTATTCTTTTGCAAATCATGAGTTATGATCGGATATGGAACAAACTTTGTCATGGAATTTTTTCTGTTTAATTCAAGAAGTATTCTAGGAATATGATAGTCGTGCGTTATAATAAGAACATGATGATAGTCATGTTTTCTAATCCATTCTAATGCTTCTTTAGCATTGCCAGCGGTATTGAGCGCTTTATATCCTATATCGACACAACATTCCGCTAAATCTTTTCGTATAGGGATTTTTTGAAGCAAAATATCCTTGCTCACAGAGTGATGAACTCCCGATATAAATACTCTTTGTCCTATTTTATTTTCGAGCAATTCAAATGCTTTTTCTATCCTATTTGGTTCTCCTGTCAATACAACGATAGCGTTGATAGAAGGATTTGCAGGTATTGGGATTTGCACAATATACTGTATAAATAAGACGAATCCCCCTATAAAAAAAATCAAACATGCAGCTAGACTATACCAAAGATAGCGCAATTTATCCCCTTGTAGGTTTATCGTGAGAATAAAATATTGTGAAATATTTTTTTATTATTGCTATCTCAATTTTTTTGAAGAAATAAATTCTCTTATTTTGAGATGGTTTGTTAAATGTATAAAAAATATTAAATACTATTAATATCATTTATAGATTTTTCATGTGTAAATTTTTACGGAAAAGATTTATTTTTTTATTTTGGTGTTTTTTTTATTATTCCATAACGCTTATTCCAGCTGTAGAACGAAATAGGCAATAGAATGATAATATAACATAATGTACTGGCAATGACGACTTCCCATAAGAATCGTATCATGAATGCGATATAAGCTGCAGAAAAAAGAATCATAGGTACTATACATTTTCTAGGAATTTTTTTCCCTGACCAAACGGGTAGTCGTGAACATAGTAAAAAACTAATGATCATGGCATAAACTGTTGAAGTGTATCCGTATATTGTATTTACTTTAAATCCTAAAAATTTTATATACAATGGTAACATTAGTAGTATTGCTCCAATTGGAGCTGGTAGACCAACAAAATATTCGTCTTTCCAAACTTCTTTATGGTCACATTCATTCATAATATTGAAACGCGCTAGACGCAAACTGATTGCGATCGTATACATAAGCGCTATACTCCAGCCAAAGGTATTGGCTTGATTTAGAACGGCAATATAAGTAACTAAAGAAGGAGCAACGCCAAAATTAATAACATCAGCTAGTGAATCCATTTGTTCGCCGAACTTTGAAGTTGCCTTCATGAGGCGGGCAATGCGTCCATCTATTCCATCAAGAAAAGCTGCGACAAGTACCATAGATACTGCTGTTTCAAGATTTCCTTCTAGAGCAGACCCAATCCCACTAAATCCTGCGCAGATCGCTAGAATTGTTACTAAGGTGGGGAATAAAAATTTGAGGGGGGGCATTTCTTTCCCCGGCAAATCCAGTTTTATGTCTTGATTAGAAGATGCGACAGGCTTCTTTAGAAGAACATCACATTCTTTGTTTTCCACGAGAAGTTTTTTCCTAGCCTATAAAAATTCTTTCCTATTAAGTACGACGTACTGATAGGGGAGGTTTGGTCGAATTAAATTCAGCGATCACAGTTTCACCAGCTACGGTTTTCTGTCCAATTTCAACGCGTATATTAGCATTTTTGGGTATAAAAACATCCACCCGTGATCCAAAGCGGATAATTCCAAAACGCATGCCCGCTTCAACTTGCATAGTTGGCTTAACCCAGCAAACGATTCTACGCGCGATAAATCCCGCAATTTGTATGACAGCTATTTTTCCATGAGCTGTTTCAAGAACCAAGCTTTGCCGTTCATTTTGTTCGCTTGCCTTATCTAGGTCAGCATTCATAAACTGTCCGTTACGATGAACAGTTTTGATAATTTCACCGCTAATAGGTATGCGATTGATATGGCAATCAAAAACATTCATAAAGATAGAAAGACGGAACATAATTTCATCATCTAGCTCTAGTTCTGGTGGTGGAATCATTTCGCATACTGCAGATATATGTCCATCAGCAGGGCTAATCAACAAATCGCGATCTATAGGTGTGACTCTTTCTGGATCACGGAAAAAGTAAGCACACCAAGTCGTCAGAATTATTCCTATCCAGAGGAAAAAATGTGACCACATCCCGACAATGATGGTAAGAGCAAGAAAAGATACTACAAAAGGCCAGCCATGAAAATGGATGGGTACTAAAATTTTTCGAATCGCTCTGAAGAGAGGCATGAACAGCATTTCTCCTTTAAAAATTGCACTTGCTTTTGCTGCACT
Organism: Candidatus Liberibacter solanacearum CLso-ZC1; assembly: GCF_000183665.1. Classification (NCBI taxonomy): domain Bacteria; kingdom Pseudomonadati; phylum Pseudomonadota; class Alphaproteobacteria; order Hyphomicrobiales; family Rhizobiaceae; genus Liberibacter; species Candidatus Liberibacter solanacearum. The sequence continues at coordinate 19,456 of NC_014774.1, read as the reverse complement.
TGACTAAATACTACAAGAATTTTTCTATCAGAGTACGTTAGCAATGTAAATATCTAAGATTAGTTTGATAGCATACCTTGTAAGATAATATCTTAATAGATAATAAGAAATATTTAAATTTATTCTATGTATTCAAGGATTCCTTTTGTTTTTTCCACATAGCGGAGTAAATGCCACCACGTGATATGAGATCTTCATGAGAGCCATGTTCTGCGACCCTTCCTTTGTTTAAAACAATGATTGTATCTGCATTGACAATAGTAGATAGTCTATGCGCAATCATTAAAGTAGTGCGATTTTCTGACAATAAATCTAATTCTTTTTGGATTTGTCGTTCTGTAATTGTGTCAAGAGAAGAAGTTGCTTCATCAAAAATCATGATAGATGGATTTTTGAGAATAGCACGCGCTATAGAGACACGTTGTTTTTCCCCCCCAGAAAGTTTTAATCCTCGCTCTCCTACTATAGTATCGTATCCATCTGGCAAATTCATAATAAATGACTTAAGCTGTGCAATTTCAACCGCACTAAAAAGCTCTTCTTCAGATGCATCGGGTTTACTATAAAGAATATTATAGCGTAAAGTATCGTTAAATAGAATGGTTTCCTGAGGAATTATTCCAATGTTTTGTCGCAATGATTCTCTGGTAACCTTCTGGATATCTTGACTGTCAATTTTAATAGAACCGCTTTGTATATCGTACAATCTATAAAGAAGCTTGGAAATAGTTGATTTTCCAACGCCAGATTTTCCAATTAATGCGGTTTTTTTGCCAGGAGAAATCTTAAAAGAGACCCCCTTAAGAATGTCATTATTAGGGTTGTAAGAAAAGAAAACATTATCAAAGGTTATGTCGCCATTTTTTATTTTCAAAGCTTGGGCATTAGGCGCATCTTCGACTTCTATTCTTTCATCAAGGATGTTAAACAATTCTTCTATTTCTATAAAACTTTGACGGGAATCGCGGTAGATTGTTCCGATGATATTTAATGGTAGAGAAAGTTGGGATAGTAGTGTGTTGATGAAGATGAAATCTCCAATGGTTTGTGTTCCTGCATAAATAGCATGAGATGACATAATCATTATTATGACCATTCCTATACTAAAGATAAATCCCTGTCCGAAATTTAACCAACCCAAAGAATTTGAGATAGATATTGCAGATTTCTCATATTTTTCCATATATTTTTTAAATTTAGTGATTTCGGCTTTTTCGGCATTGTAGTACTGCATTGTTTCAAAATTGATCAAGGAATCAAAAACCTTGGCATGGCATTCATGGAGCAAGTGATTCGTTTCTCGAAAAAGGGTAACGCGCCAGTTGCTCGTTACTACAGTAAACCAAACATAAATAATGACTATACACGCTATAACGCTAACGTAAAATAATCCATAACTATGCCATAAGAAAGCTATGGAAACAAAAAACTCTAAAATTGTTGGTATAAGATGGACCATCATAATTCGGATGATTGTTTCCATGGATTTGGTGCCATTACTTATTGCAGAAGATAATTTTCCAACTTTGTAATCAATATGAAAACGTTGTGATAGTTTATATACGTGTGAGACCACTTTATAATATAAAGTACACGTAGCGCTTTGGCCCACCTTAGCAAAAAAAACGTCACGTATCTGGTTTAATATCAAATTGAGAATACGCATAGCGCCATAAGCGATGATTAGAATTGGAATTCCCATCACCAAATAATGTACATTTTTGCTGAAGATTGATTTATCAATTAAAGATTCTGTTATCCACTTAAATAAGAAAGGAATGCTGAGTAGCACAAACTTAGAAGCAATAAGAAAAATCATTGCTCCTATAATCCGTACTTTCAAATCCAAACGATCCTTGGGCCACATATATGGCCAAAGATTTTTTAAAATTTTAAGTGAAGAAAAACGTGAAAATGCCATTTTTTTAAATACATTCGTACTATAAATAAAGCTAAATATACTTTAATTTTCAAGTAGGATCAAGGGATAAAGCGATTACTTCGAGTAAAATTTTTCTACAGTAGTAACATCTCCAAGATCTATTATGATGATCTTGGAGATGAAAAATAGCATCAGTTTTAAAATGTTTCCTATTAGCTTTTTTTATTATTTAAAATTGTGGGTAATACATAAATTATCATCGCAACAATAACCATAGAAAAAACAACTATGTTTACCGTATTAATAGGTTGTTTTAGTATGAAAACAGTATTTGCAGCCATTAGAAGTGGTGCAATATATTCCATAAGGCCAACAGTAGTTAATTTTGTGCGCTTAATTCCGTATGCAAAAACACAGAAAATAATAGAATTAAGAAGACCGTATCCCATGAGGAAGAAAGTTTCTTGGGTATTGTGCATAAAAAAATGATTCTTATCTGCAACTATAAGCCAAATAACATAAAACAAAGCAGGAACGGCAAGAATACACATCTCTATAAAGAATCCTTCGTTGGAATTAACTGGGATTGTTTTGCGTGCAAAGCAATAAGCGCTCCATGTTACGGCTATGGCTAAGGATAACATTGGAATTCCATTGTAAATTGTCATTATTACCATGGCTGCGACTATGTTAATGGCAGCAATAATTTGCAATAGATTTAAACGTTCTTTAAGAAAGATCGCTCCTAATGATAAGGCAAAGACAGGAGTTACAAAAAAACTCAGAGACGTTGCTAATCCCTGTCTGGATAAAAGCGCATAAACAAAAACACTCCAATGAGACGCCAACAAGGCTGCGCTGACCATAAGCATGAAAAGTGTTTTGGGATTTTTAAGAGTAGATTTTAATAAAGATAGTCCTCCAGAAAAATATACAACTGCAAAAAAAACTCCAGGTAATGACCACAAGATACGATGAGAAATCACTTCAAGAACAGATACTTTTTCTAAAAATTGTGTGTAAAGAGGTGTCATGCCCCAGGCAATAAAAGCAAACAAGACACAGAGAAGGCCTGTAATAGTTGTTTGATTGCCATTTTTATCCAATTTTTTGGAAAAATCTTGCTTTTTATTCACTCCATTTTGCATAAGTTTTTTCCTTTATTTGATTCGTATTATTTCTTCAAATATTTTAGCATAAGCTAATAAGTCTCTGCAAATATCTTATAAGTATATTATATTATTGATTGTATGATAGGTAGGTATTTTTTCTATCTTGTTATGTGTTAATAGTTTTCACACTCTCTGCGGAGAGTTGTCCTACCCCATATCATTATTAATATTTTTTCTTAGCATCTGATATATTGTTTAATCTTTGTTTTTAAAAACATGAAAACCCTTTTTTTTCAAAAATTATTTTTTTTGTTTCCACCGAGTCATGCGTTGTTTGCTCTTAGGGTCTTTGTAATCTTCTAGAACAAATCCTTTGCATTCTAATTGTTCCCTAATAGAATCGGCAGCAGAAAAATTTTTTATTTTTAGAAGGAGAAGGCGTTCTTGCACTAATTTTTCAATAGCTATTGATAGATTCTTACTGAGAGGTTCTTCGCGCACTTCGATTCCTAAAATATTTGCACTGGCATTAAATGTAGGAAGCAAATCAGGATTTTTTATACTTTCACGAGCTAATTTATGGAGTGCCTGTATCGCTGATACAGTATTGAGATCATTAAATAAAGCGGAAAGAACAGCAGGATCAGGTTTTCCCCTAGATTCTGTGGTTGGGGGCCATTTGGATAGAAGTATTTCTGCTTCTTGCAAGCGTTGAACAGTAAAATCAATTGGTTCTCGATAAGAAGTCATGAGCATGGCTAGGCGTATGACTGGAGCGGGCCAAGCTTGCCCTCCGAACTTTTTTGTTTCCAGAAGTTCGTTGATGGTAATAAAATTTCCATTTGATTTTGACATTTTATGGCCTTCTAAATTGAGAAAGCCATTATGAATCCAGACATTAGCTATTTTGTCTGTGCGATAGGCACAACAAGATTGTGCTATCTCGTTTTCGTGATGTGGAAAGATTAAATCAAGACCTCCTCCATGAATATCAAATAGTTTTCCAAGGTGGTAAGAAGACATGGCGGAGCATTCTATATGCCATCCAGGCCTTCCTATACCCCAAGGGGATTCCCACCCAGGTTCTTCTTCACTGGATGTTTTCCAAAGAACAAAATCAGCAGGATTTTTTTTATGATATTTTTCTGGAACACGTGCTCCTGTTTTTTGTTCATCAATTTTTCGTTGAGAAAGAGATCCATAATTCGGTGCAGAATTTGTATCAAATAGAATCTCATTATTAGATTCATAGGCATGGCCGTGTGATATAATTTTTTCAATTAAATTAATCATTTGAGGGATATATTCGGTGGCACGTGGTTGATGAGTAGGGATAAGGCATCCCAGTTTTGTTGTGTCCAAGATGAATTGTTTTATGTTTTTTTCTGTAATCATACAGATTGCATTATCGATTGCGATGGATGGATGATCTCGACGAGCGCGTTCAATTATTTTATCATCGATATCAGTAATATTGCGGACATAAGTTACGCATTGTTCTCCGTAATGATGGCGCAAGAGACGGTATAATACGTCAAAGACGATCATAGGTCTAGCATTGCCAATATGTGCAAAATCATAAACAGTCGGACCACAAACATACATCCTAACATTGGAAGGATCGATGGCTTGGAATTCAATCGTTTCGCGTTTCAGGGTGTTGTATAACTTGATGTTTTTTTGCATTAGCAAACCTTGTTGATAAGTTGATTTTGGTGAAAATTATCGTCAATCTTTTCTTGGCAATACAAATGTTGTAATCAATCTTATTATAGATGAGTAAAGATAAGTTCAAAGATATTTATAATTGTTTCTATTTGCGCAAGGATATCTTTTATAAACAGATATTTAAATGCCAACTTGTTTGGTTCAATCAGTATCACAAAATTTTGATGTTTTGGAATGATTTAAAAGAGTTCTTGTAAGAAATGACGCAATACAGCATCTATTCTTTCGATTACCTTTAAACATAATTTTCCAAAATTATTAATTATCATCTAAGATTCATGGTGCATCGGACTTGTGATAATGTTAAAAAATAATTTAACATGGGATTTTTTTCTTTATTCTAAAGATATTGTGGTAAATGCTGATTTTAAGTAATATAGAGCAGTTATGATATTTCATATTAAGTCATTCGGCATAAATTATTGTTATGCTCGGGATTTGAAATTGCTATTATATAGTAAGATATTTCGTTTTTAGGTATATATGTATGAAGAAAAATTTTTTACAAGGTCTTAAGCGCACAATTTTCATTCGGGAAGGATCTGTAGCTATTGAATTTGCACTGTTAATTATGCCATACTTGATGTTAGTTTTTGCAATATTAGAAATTGCGTTATCTTTTACTGCTGAACAAATATTTGAGAATACAACATACGAGATTGCGCGTAAGATTCGCACAGGCCAAATAAACAAAAGCCAGGTTCCTTCTCTTAAGGATTTTCGAAATCTTGTTTGTAAAGACCTTAAAGTTTTTTTTGATTGTTCCCCAGGCGAAATAAATAATCCTTATGATTTTTATTTGGATGTTCGTCAGATTAAATCACTGTATGATATTCCCATGAAAATACCTCGAAAGGGTGTGGAGTTTGATTCTGAAATAGACGATAAAGACTTTGATTTTGCACCTGGAGGTGCTCGGACTTACAATGTATTAAGAGCATTTTACCATTGGCCATTATATACAGATTTTATGCGTCAGTATATCTCTTCGGTGAGGCATCCTGGTAAAAAAGGGGATTTTTTAATTATGTCAGTTGTTGCGTTTAAAAATGAGCCTTTCGCTTAATTGAGTGTATGGTGTGAAGTTTTAGAAAAAATATTTTGATTATGTTTATTGTAAATTTTTGATTGCTCAAATTCTGTATTAGAAAGGCGAGTTGTGTTCAAATGAAGAGATGTGTTAATGAGGTTTTATAAAAATTATATCCGGCGTTTTTTTTGTCGTAAAAATGGTGTTGCTGCAATAGAAATGGCATTAATTTTCCCCGTATTACTGATTATTTATATTGCAGTATACGAGATAACTTTAATGTATTCTTTTTCTAAACGTTTAACGCGTGTCGCGAGTTATGTAGGTGATATGATTGCGCAAGAGACTATTATCAACACAAAATTTCTTGACAGCTTTAATACTTTTTTGGATGCTACTATGCTTCCTTATAGGCTGCAAAATAAGACTATTGCGATAACTGGTTATTGGATTGATGAGAAAAATAATGTAAAAAGAATGTGGTATTGGCCCGCTGATTCAGGTTCTATTAAGGATGATATCCCAAAATCTATAATGGATCCTTCTACGTTTATAGTACGCGCTTCAGTATCTACACAATATCATATGGTACTTGCAACGCCATTACTGCCATTTACTATGTCTGATATCAATATGAATAAGGTTTATTATTATCGTCAGCGTTTAGGTGACCAGATAGAATGTAAGGATTGTTTCAAGCGATAAATTCATGGGGTTATTTCTCTATTTTTGAAGGATAATGTTGTTCTTTCCTTACGCTTTCCCCCGTGGGAGTGGCTCTCATCAAGAAGCCCATATTATTTATACTTTCGCCCGTACTAATGGCAAAACATGTAGTGGAATTATATTCTTCACTACTAGTAGATGGTAACACTTTCCGACTATAAGGAGTAGCATTTAAACATTCCTGTAAAGAGGGGAATGGGAGATGTCTCATAGTTTCTGTCTTTTGGGTTTCAAATAAGAGGACTTCATTCGCAATATTTTGATTCATTTAAGTTCTGCGTTTTTTGTTGTTAAAGTCGCTTATAAAAATCATCGAATCATTCTTTTCAAAAGGCCTTGAATAGCATGAGTTTAATCGCCAGTACATCTTGATTGCCACTATCCCTTTGAACAATTTTTCTAGTTTTAAATATATAGCTTAAATAAGGATAGGTGGTAATTCAGTCTTTTCGTTCTATTGTAAAAATTTAACGCTTCTATCTTTGATTGATTTTTTATATATGTATACGAATAAATTATCGATTGGATAAAAATATTTGAGCGCGTTTATTAGCTCAATGCCATGTTTGATGGATTAAATCCATCACTAATGATTGTTTGTTTTGGTATGCAAAAAGTTTTTAAATATTTGGGGAAAATTCATTTTTGTGATTCTCAATATAAACTTAAACATTATTTCTTTTCCAGAAGATAAGTTCCTGTATGTTTCTGTTTGCTCATGCGACGCTGATATCGTGGATGATAATGGACTCTTTATCCAATCCCTATAGTATAATTGCCGTCTTTGAGTTTGGATGTTTTGCCTAGTATAATGTATTCAAGTGCTAGAGGATATAAAAGATGTTCAATAGACAAGACTTTTTGAGATAGGCTTTCCTCCGTATCATTTAAGAAGACGGGTACAGATGCTTGAGCAATGATTGGTCCTGCATCTAGATTTTCAGTGACTATATGTACCGTGCATCCGGTTATTTTTAGGCCAGATTGCAGGACACGACGGTGCGTATGTATCCCTGGGAAAAGTGGAAGCAAAGATGGGTGAATATTAAGGATTCTGTCTTTATAGGATTGCACGAAATTTTTACTTAGAAGGCGCATATATCCTGCAAGACATATGAGGTCTGGCTTGATGGAGGAGAGTTGTGAGAGTATTTTCTCTTCATGTTCTGCCCTGGAAGAGTAATCTTTATAAGGAATCAAATAAGTGGGTATTTTTTCTTTTTGTGCTTTGATAAGTCCTCTTGCATTAGGATTATCTGAAAACACTCCTACAATCTGAGCGGGATAATATGTTTTTTTTGTTGCGTGGATAAGAGACAGCATATTTGTGCCTTCTCCGGATATGAATATAACGACATTTTTACAGGTCATAGCATGAGCGATCCTTTATAGAGAATAGGCGATATTTTATTGTTACGTTCTATCACTTCTCCACAATGGATTATATCTTCACCATGCTCTTTAAAAATTTTTATAATGGAATCTCTGTTGTCTTGGCTAATGATGACAATCATACCGATTCCACAATTTAAAGTACGGAGTATTTCAGTAGACTCGATGTTTGCTTTTTTAGATAGCCATGAAATTATTTCAGGAACTTTGATAGAATCTAAATAAATATTTGCCATAAGGTGATGCGGGATAACTCTTGGAATGTTTTCTGTTAATCCTCCTCCAGTAATATGTGCCAACGCCTTTATTTTCTTTGTTTTCTTAATTACTTCAAGGAGAGGTTTAACGTATATTCGTGTTGGATTTAAGAGTGTTTCTCCTAAACTATGTTGCGAGGAAATAGGGGATGGATCTTGCCACGATAATCGCGACAATGAAATTATTTTCCGCACCAACGAAAAACCATTTGAGTGCAGTCCCGAAGAAGGCAAGCCTAGAATTAAGTCACCTTTACAGACGTTTTCAGGGGATAAAAGTTCGTTGCGTTCTGCTGCTCCTACGGCGAATCCTGCAAGGTCATAGTCTTTCCCATGATACAATCCTGGCATTTCGGCGGTTTCTCCGCCAATTAATGCGCATCCAGCTTGCCGACATCCTTCTGCAATCCCTTTTATAATATCGCTTGCTTCGTCAGGATTCAATTTGCTGGTTGCTAAATAATCTAGAAAAAACAAAGGTTCGGCGCCATGGGTTAAGATGTCGTTGACACACATTGCCACAAGATCTATCCCGATCGTATCATTTTTACCCATTTCTGCGGCAATTTTTACTTTGGTGCCAATGCCATCACTGGATGATACGAGAATAGGATCTACAAAACCTGCTTTTTTAAGATCAAAAAGAGCTCCAAAACCACCAATTTCCCCAATAGTTCCTGCACGATCTGTGGATTTTAGAGTTGATTTAATCTGTGTAACAGTACGGTTTCCCGCTTCTATATTAACGCCAGAATCACTATATGTAAGTCTGTTTTCTTTTCCATGATTCAAATTTATTCTCCTAGCTTGAAAGCTTTGTTCGTGCTTAGTTTTGAATTTACGTGATAAAAATTGTGTTGTATGAATTAGTAATATGCTATATTAGAGTAACTCTGCTTATTTTAGAACTTTTATTCTTTGGGTATGATTACTTTCTTGGCTACTGCTCTTAATACAATATCTAAATACAATATCTAAGGAGATATTTTTGTCAAATATTCGGTGTTTTTAAGGGGAACTCTAGATCGTGAATTTCATTACGAAGGGTTATAATCTTGTTTTCCCTGCTAAGGAAAGAGTTGATCGGGGAAAGAAAGGAGAGCAGCTTTTTTTATCTTTCCCTAGATGTTTTACTAAGATTAATCGGGATGATCTTTTAGTTCATGATTCTATAGAACAAGCTGTCCGTATTATAGATTCTTGGCCATCTTGGATATCTCCTACTATGATTTTTGTAGGGCCAAGTGGCTCTGGCAAATCTTGTTTGGCGAATATCTGGTCTCAGAAAAGTAAAGCTCAAAGACTTAGTGGCCTTGCTAGAGGGTTGGATTCATCTTTGATAGATACACGCAAACCAATTCTACTAGAAGATGCTGATCGCTTTGATTTGAATGATACCGAACTATTTCATATTATTAATAGCATTCACCAACATGATTCAAGTTTACTAATGACCGCACGTACTTTCCCTGTTTCTTGGTCGGTGCGCTTGCCTGATTTGCGTTCTCGTTTAAAGGCGGCAACAATAGTTAAAATGAGTTTGCCGGATGATGATTTTTTAGAAAAAGCAATAGTCAAAATGTTTGCTGATAGGCAGATTTTTATTGATGAAAGACTGGCTTTTTATATTGTCCAACGTATGGAAAGATCGTTGGTTTTTGCAGAAAAATTAGTTAATAGAATGGATGATTTGGCATTATCTCGCGGCACTGGCATAACGCGTTCTTTAGCCTCTGAGGTATTAGAAGAAATACAAAAATGTGATCAATGATTTTTTTGCAATATTTCGAACAAATAAATTGAAATGATTTTTTTGCAATATTTCGAACAAATAAATTGAGTGGAAATCCAAGGATATTTTCAGTGGAAACGATGATTAAGCATTGAAATAAGGATATTCTTTTTTTGAAGATTTATAGTTTATTCCAAAGAACGTTTTTTGATACAAGTGACTGGTTATTCTAACGATTGGTTATATTAACCTCAATTACTTCTTTTTAATGCTTTTTCCGCTAAGTATTATCATGGATTCATAGCGTAGAAGCAAACCCGATGTTTATTTGTGATTATTTTTCAGCTTGGTGCGGATGGCGGGACTCGAACCCGCACTCTCATGCAAAGAAGCAGATTTTCTTACCACTACAATTTTCATTGCCACCGCTTTTTGTTTGCAGTGTTTGTGGTCTGGACTGTCCCTTCACCATAACGTTTTAAATGCCTTAGGTGCTGCCCGTCCAGTCTCTACACCTCTCTTGAATAACAAGATTTGGCTCGGGATTAGCTTTGCAAAAGCTTTCCCCGAATTTGAGCAGTTCTACTCCATCGATTTCTCTATGGGCACCCAATAACATTAAGTCTGCTGCGTCTACCTATTCCGCCACATCCACAATTTTTTTTCATTACCTATTATGAAGTTTACAAACATAAACCACATATGCAACTGCATGAACTTCATTTTACACTATTTTTTAAAATATTGAAGTAATTTTTTTTTTTATTTTGATTAATAAATTGTGAATTAACATATTACGTGTGTATAACTTCATTTTTTAGATATTAAGGGACGATTCTAAAATATTTTTATTCAATAACTATAGGGAAAGAAGGATGAATGGTATGAGAGAGGATGGTTGTTGAATTATTATAAATATTTCTGATGTGATGCAGGCTATGCACTTATGATATTTTTTTTAATATTCAATTTTAACTCTTGATTAACATTTTTTTCTATGCACAATGGATAACTTAACTTATCTTTAACTTAAAAGTTGATTTTTTTTGATCGTTTGAAGGAGAATCGAGTGGATCAAACGCGATTATCAGTTCCTAAATCTCGTATTAATCTTGCCGCTGAAGATAAAGAAATGCGCTTATATCGTCGATATTGGGAGGGAGAATATAAGAGTTCTTGCCATGCTCCTGATTCTAAAAAAAGCTCTTTAGGCTTTTATATTTTAATAGTAGTATCTTTTTTCGCGGGTGTTTTGTTTTCTTTTTTTGGATTTTTGTGATTAGGATAACAAGCTTAATTTTATTGGATGGTTTTGATATCTTTCGTAAAAAGCAAGATAGTTCAAGTGTCTGATAAATCCGACACTTGAACTAATCGTTGTAGATAAATCATCAAACAAAGGTTTTTTATGTCATTGATGTTATTCTTTCAACTTAGAGAACATGCAATATCGCGATTAGCTCTTTGCATATTTTCCTTACAAATGATTTAGGATTGCGTTGTAGGGTGTGATTGTCGTTCTATTTATTGTTTTCTGTTGTTTATCAAGCCAGGATCTATCAAAATGTTTTGTACTTTGATGATATCAGATAGGCTTTTAGCATGTAGTTCTTGTGAATAGATTGTATTGTTAAATTTCTGATTAGTAATTATTTCCTTGATAATAAATAGGATATTCGCCAAGTGTTGTTGTCATATATTGTTGTACAGTAGATGATAGCATAAAACGGATAAATTTTTTTTTGCTGCATTTTTCTTTTTTTAATATTCTAAAATTCCATTTCCAGTAAAAAAAAATGTATTTCCAATATCACCTGGGAGAAAAAGAGTTTGGGAAACCGAGATGTTGTTTGGGCAATAGAAAGCCTTTTTCCCCATTTTTTATTTGTTAGGTCAAAAGCGCTTTTAGGTAGATCGTCGATTTTAATTCTTTTAGTAGAATATGCTAATGAGGAGCTTATAAAAAATGTCCTCGTTCCTCTTATCTCTGGGAATGAACCTCGGTTTGATATTACCTCTCCTCGAGATTACGCAAAAGCGATAGTGAATGCCATTACACATTATGAGAGGTTTTCTCCTTTAGGTGGTGGGCAAAGTAAGTGGGATATTTTAGGACCTGCGCTAGGACAGGCTGGCAGGTTAGGGGGTTGTTAAGCCATTGATTTAAATGTTATATTTTATCCTTTTATCCCCACCAATATCTTAGAGGATCGCTCCGCAACCAATCTAACCAACCTTCATCTTTATGATTTTCGTCATTTTTGGAATCTTGTTTCTTTGTTTCCTGGTCGAGATCTTCTAACGGGATTGGAGTGATTTTAATACCGTTCTCTGTATCCTGATCCTCCCAACCTTCCTTTTCATGATTTTTTTCACTTTTGGAATTTTGTTTCGTTATTTCCTTGTTGATATTTTCTGACGTGGTTGGAGTGATTTTACTACCGTTCTCTGTATCCTTATCCTCATGAGCCACATTTTCGTTTTTATTATTAGAGAGGGTCTTAACAGCTTGAGACGGTAAAGCTGGAGTTTGTTCGTTTCCTAGCGTAGATTCTGTTGAAGACTGATTATCATTTAACGGTCCTCTTGGTATTTGAGCTATCTCCGCAGGAGTGATATAAGATTCAGATTCTAACCCATCACAACTACTTAACAACACAGATGATGATAACAGTACGGAAGTTAATGCATTTTTTTTTGACATCATAAATAAATTCTTTGGTTTTAATAAATTAATAAAAATACGTTGGCACATTAAAATATGACAGAGTGTAAGAGTTCAACAATTTGGAGTCTTATATTTTATCTGATCGCTTTTGATATTAATGATTCACTCTCGATATGCGTTAACGTTTACTTAACAACACAGATGATGATAACAGTACGGAAGTTAATGCACTTTTTTTGACATCATAAATAAATTCTTTGGTTTTAATAAATTAATAAAAATACGTTGGCACATTAAAATATGATAGAGTGTAAGAGTTCAACAATTTGGAGTCTTATATTTTATCTGACCACTTTTGATACTAATGATTCACTCTCGATATGCGTTAACGTTGCCAATTTCCACGTAATTATTGATCAAGTACCACTTATAGATTGTTTTAGTCAATACAATGACAGATCTTTTAATTGCTTTAGTTAAGAGGTTTGTTGATACGATAAAAACTGCAAAAATTCATATACTTACTGGTAGATAAAAGTATAATATAATTTATAGTATTCTCACACCTTGTTTTGGGTGTGAAAGAACATGGCAAAAATAAGCATTTTATCAATGGTTTACGAATTTAGATAGATAAATATTCTTAATCTTATGCCTGTTTGTTTTTCGAAAGAGTGAAAAATCGGAAGCATAATATCTTGATTTCGGTCAGTGACTATAGTTACAAATGGATATTTTTTCCATGGAAAATCCTATCGTACAAATAAAAAAATAATAAAATAGCGTATATCAGGTTTTTAAACACAATACTCTCAAATAAATAAAAAAATTGACTATAGTTTTAATTAAATATGATCACATTTTTAATCAAATAAGGGTATATTGGGAGAATTATAGATTATTCAATCTTAATTTAAAAGAGCCATATCAAAAAATATGGAATGCATGGCATTCTAAGTGTTTGGTATCTCAAAACAAAAAAGTATATCATGCATACGATCTATGATAGTAATAAAAGGAGGTGCAATAGGTTCTGAAAATTTCTATATGCTATTTTGCATAGCGAAGAGAGGAAAAGGAAAAAAGCATGCCGGTAAACACGAAAAAAACAGAAGAACAAATAAATGATAATATTGCTGCTTGTGTTACAACGATTATTGAATGTTTGACAGAATTAAAGGCTGAGGATATACGTCATATAGAAAATACGTCTGCGCAATCTTTGATATGTGACAATATGGTCATTGTTTCAGGGAGATCAACTAAACATGTTGCGTCTATCGCGGATAACTTGATTTCTTACCTTAAAAAGAAAAAATTAAAGTTTTTGGCGTTGAGGGTTTATTAGCCGCTAATTGGGTTTTAATTGATATTGGTGACGTTATAGTTCATGTATTCCATCCTGAATCTCGGAAATTATATGATTTAGATAGTATATGGACAGGATAGTTTTGCTAAGGGTATAAAGGTAAATACGAGGCATTAGTTTGAGTAATGCCTCGTATTGATAGTGATAGCTTGACAATACTTTAATATCTTAAAATCTATATTTTTTATCCAAAACACCGCTTGATATTGCTGGAATGAAGAATTTTAATTATTATAGATAGACATATTAAGAGGCGGTCTTTCCTCCAACAGTTTTTTGATCTTGGTTTTTTTTCTCAATATTTAGAATGATAATTAGGAGAAGATTGGTATTGAAGTATGTGGTTCTAACAATAGTTAGTATTGCTTGTATGGCCTGTTTAACTCTTAATATTCAGGCAAAACCTATATTAACGGTTTATACCTATGGTTCTTTCGTTTCAGATTGGGGGGCTGGGCCTAAAATAAAATCTTCTTTTGAACAAGTTTGTAATTGTGAGCTCAGGATAATTGGTCTTAATGATGGGGTGGCTTTATTAAATAGACTCAAAATGGAAGGGGGCAATAGTCCTGCGGATATTGTACTTGGGCTTGATAATAATCTAATTGATCTAGCGAAAAAAACTGGTTTGTTTACAGAGAGTCACATCGATACCAGTTTATTGAAATTGCCGATGGAATGGAAGAATAATATTTTTATTCCCTATGATTATGGGTATTTTTCGTTTATTTATGACAAAAGACGAATCACTCAGGCGCCTAAAAGTTTTGATGAACTTATTAATAGCACACAACCGTGGACCATTATTTATCAAGATCCACGTACCAGTACACTAGGTTTGGGATTACTTCTCTGGATACAAAAAGTTTATGGGGAGAAAAGTGCTCAAATTTGGAGGGAGATAGCCAAAAGAACTGTAACCATTACTAAAGGTTGGGGCGAATCATATGGATTGTTTTTAAAGGGCGAGAGTGACTTCGTGCTCAGTTATAGTTCGTCTCCGGGTTTTCAGTTGTTAAATTATGGACAAGATAATTATGCAGCTGCGTTATTTAGTGAGGGTCACTATCTACAAATTGAAGTTGCCGCTCAATTAAAAAGTAGCAAACAGCCTAAATTGGCACAAGAATTTATGCAATTTATGATTTCACCAACTTTCCAGAAAATTTTACCGATAACTAATTGGATGTATCCAGTCATTGATATGTCTTTACCCACAGTATATCAAAAAATATTAGTCCCCCAAAAATCATTGCAATTTCATGCAGAAGATATCACTCAACATCGTAATCAATGGATCCATTTATGGCAAGATGCTGTCAGTCACCAATAGGCAGTGCTCTTTGGCCTGGTATAATCGTTTCTTGTCTTTTAATTTCTATTAGCCTTCTTACTTGTGGTTCTTTGTGGTTATATATGCCTCAAATCAGTTGGGAAGAATTTATTTCTGATAGTTATTTATGGCATGTCATTATTTTTACATTTTGGCAGGCATTGCTCTCTACTTTATTATCTGTTATTCCTGCTATCTTTTTAGCGCAATCTCTTTTTCGACGTCATTTTCTTGGGAGAATGCTGTTTTTACGCTTACACTCTATGATCTTTGTATTGCCTGTATTCGTGGTGATTATGGGATTGTTAACTGTATATGGTCGGATGGGATGGATCGCTCAATTTTGCCAATGGTTAGGTATGCGTTGCCAATTTAATTTTTACGGGCTAAAAGGCATTTTGTTGGCACATATGTTTTTTAATTTACCATTAGCTAGCCGTATGTTATTGCAAGCATTGGAAAGTATTTCCGTTGAACAACGTCAACTTTCAGCACAATTAGGTATGAATCAATGGCAGTTTTTTCGTCTTGTTGAATGGCCATATTTGAGGCGGCAAATTTTATCAACTTCCACTTTGATTTTTATGTTATGCTTTACTAGTTTTGCTACTATTCTTGCTCTTGGAGGAGGTCCGGCTGCAACTACTATTGAATTGGCAATATACCAAGCATTAAGTTATGATTTTGACCTTAATAAAGCCTCTTTTCTTTCTCTGATCCAACTTTTTTTTTGTTTGGGCCTGGTGTTATTGAATCAAAAGTTAAACACCCCCTTTTTTTCAGGATATAATCGACAATTATTGTGGAAAAATCCAGATGATAATCGATGGCGAAAATGGTGGGATTTTTGTATTATTGGTTTCGCAATATTATTTTTTATTCCGCCTTTATTAGCAATTATAATTGATGGTTTGAATAAAACGCTGTTACAGGCATTACAACAGCTTGGATTGTGGAAAGCGTTTGTTAATTCCGCTTATATCGCTGTGAGTTCTGGATTATTGTGTATGGCTTTGACTATAATGTTACTCTGGACTGGGAGAGAATTGCGTCTCCGTCGCTTAATATTTTTCAATCAAGCTCTTGAACTAAGTGGGTTATTAATACTGGCTATGCCGAGTATTGTTTTGGCGGTGGGATTTTTTTTATTATTCAATAATGCCGTTGGATTGGCCTCTTCTTCATATAGTTTAATAATCTTGACTAATGCTTTAATGGCCGTTCCTTATGCTTTTAAATCATTAGAGAATCCGATGTATGATCTAGCTGAGCGGTATAATTCTTTGTGTTTTTCATTGCAAATTAAAGGAATAAATCGACTGTATCTTATTGAATTAAATTATTTAAAGCCCATAATAGCACAAACCTTTGCTTTTGCTTGTTTGCTCTCATTAGGAGATTTTGGAATTATCGCATTTTTTGGAAATGAAAATTTTTATACTTTGCCTTATTATCTCTACCAACAATTAAGTTCGTATCGTCAAAATGATGCCGCGGTTACTGCTCTATTACTATTATTGCTTTGTTTTAGCTTATTCAGTTTATTAGAATATTTGTCAGGAAAAGAGCATGATTAAATTAGATCACCTAGTCTATTGCTATGATAATCTAGAAATGCAATTTGATTTGACAGTAAATAAGGCAGAAAGAGTTATAATATTAGGCCTTAGTGGGGCAGGTAAAAGTACTTTGCTGGCTTTGATTGCGGGATTTCGATATCCCCAAAAGGGAAAAATTTGGTTAAATCAACAAAATCATACTAGTAGTCCACCTGCCAAGCGTCCACTTTCTATTCTTTTTCAAGAAAATAATCTTTTTCCTCATTTAACTGTTTGGCAAAATATTGCTTTAGGCCTTTCACCTCATTTGCATTTGGATCAAGATCAGCGTGCTCAAGTACAACAGATTGTTGAACAATTTTATCTCAGTGATTGCCTTAATCGATTCCCTTCTCAAATGTCAGGAGGACAATGTCAGCGTGTTGCTTTAGCACGTTGTTTGATTCGTAAAAAACCAATTTTATTACTAGATGAACCTTTTTCTGGCTTTGACCCGGCATTGCGTTATGAAATATTGGCATTACTGAAAAAGATATGTGATAAACGTCAATTGACCTTGCTCATGATCACTCATAATTTAGACGATGCAGTGCAAATAGCGACTCGATCTATTGTTGTGGCAGAAGGAAAAATTGTCTATGATGGATATCCAGATCGTTTAGTTAACGGACTGACGCTGGAAAGTATACTATTGGGGATATCATCTCATTGTTGAGATTATTGCTGAAATTTATGTATCTTGAATTCATCTTTTTATAATTAGGATGTTGTTACTGCAAATATTTTAATAAACATTTTATTCGGTCACTTTTATGAGTATTATATGTAGGGAAAATAAATTTTATGGTTCTTAGTACTATTTGGTCAAAATAATATAGAGGGAGGGTTTAATTAAATTTTATATTTGATTAGCGATGATATTAAGAAAAAATTTTTCTATTCTAGGGCATGTGATGAAGAAAAATAAGTCCTATAATTGATAGGGTTTTTATAACTATTAGTAACCATTTGAATAAAGTGCAATATTTGTGAGTATTGATTTAAACTATCCTTTAAGAAAAAAAATATCAAGGAACGATCTTTTTATTCAAAGATTTTTTCTCGATTGAATTTTTTTTGTTTTTTATATGTCTATTTTCGGACTTTCAATTTATATTTTGATGTCTAATGCTCTCATTGGAACCGTTTCAGAAATTGGACCATATTCTTTTGTTAGAGAAGCTGTTCTCGTTCCATTGAAGAACTCTTCTGTTGCTAATCCTGCTTCATCTCCTGTTAATACCGCTCCATCTCCTACACAGGTTGTCAATAGCACAGATCACAAAGATGCTCTGGTCGCCAATGAATCAAAAAGATCTACTCTTTTAGATTCGTTGCCAACAATAGAAGGAAGATTGATTCCTGTATCAGAGTTGATGGAAAAGACAAAACCACATTTGATATCTGTCGAGTCGGAAAATAAATCTGTTTCTTCTGCATATTCCACAAGATCTTGTCCTAATGTTAGTGGGGCACGTATTGCTATTGTTGTATCGGCTTTAGGTATAAGCCAGACAGGGACACAGCGTGCCATCAATTTACTGCCTCAAAATGTAACGCTCGCTTTTGCTTCTAATGGAAACAGCTTAAATCGTTGGATGCAAGCAGCAAAACAAAAGGGACAAGAGGTGATGTTGCAGATTCCTATGCAGTCTTTCAATGAATTGAATAATGATGATGTTTATACGTTAAAAATCACAAAATCATCTCAGCAATTGCTTAGTCGACTGCGCTATTCTTTGCGGCGTGGTAAGGGCTATTTTGGTGTTATGAACTATCGTGGAGCTATGTTTTTATCAAATAAAGATTCTGTTGAAACAATATTCAAAGAGTTTGCTGCGCTTGGATTATTGTTTTTTGATGATGGAAGTTCATCGCGTAATCTTACTAGGGTAGTGGCTCCACAAATCAATCTTCCTTATGCGGTTGCTGATTTGTACTTAGATGATGTGGTAGATCGTGATAGCATTAGAGAAAAATTAAAAAAATTATCAGATATCGCTCGTGTTACAGGACAAGCAATTGGTGTGGCGAGTGCTTTTGATGAGAGTGTTGAAGAGATTTCGAAATGGTTGCAAGAAGAGCATGCAAGTGATGTATCAATCGTTCCTTTATCGTGCCTTGTTAAACTAGCTGATGCATATGCTAAATAGATTAAATTTACCGATAAAATGAACAAAAGAGGTGTTTTGGAGGGAATCGGATTTGTATAGACATGGTGTAGGAATTGTAGTTTTAAACCAAGATGATCTTGTTTGGGTAGGTCGTCGACTTTGTGATTCACATGATAAAGCTAATTCATCATTATGGCAAATGCCTCAAGGAGGAATTAATGCCCAAGAAGATCCTTTTGATGCTGCTTATCGAGAGCTTTATGAAGAGACAGGAATCAAATCTGTGTCTTTTTTAGCGCAGAAAAATTCATATATACAATATGATTTTCCAGCATATTGCGTGAAAGAGAATGGATATCTTGGGCAAAGACAAAAGTGGTTTGTTTTTCGATTCCAAGGACAAATAAGTGAGATTTGTGTTGATCGGACAGCATATGGATACGAGTCAGAATTTGATGCATGGACTTGGGTTTCTTTGTGGGATACTCCTGATATGGTTGTTGATTTCAAAAAAG